>CAIQRS010000253.1 GCA_903874275.1 uncultured Anaeromyxobacter sp. | reverse complement strand
GCGTGGGGCACGTCTCGCCCGAGGCGGCCGAGGGGGGCGTCATCGCGCTGGTGCGGGACGGCGACGAGGTCGTGGTGGACATCGACGGCCGGAAGCTCGAGGTCCTGCTGACACCGGAGGAACTCGAGCGTCGAAGGGCGACGCACCGGCCGCGCAGGAACGAGGTCCCGTCGAAGTGGCTGCGCCGCTACGCCGCCATGGTGGAGAACGCCTCGAAGGGGGCGGTGCTGCGCAGCGAGTTCTAGTCCCGGGGGGTGGAGCCATGGAGGTTTCCGACGGCCGGGCGGAGCAGTTCGAGGCGGAGATCCGGCGTCGAATCAGCCTCCATCTGGAGAACGTCCGGGACACCGCGCCCGACGGTCCCGCCCTGGGTCTCGAGGACATCCGCGCCCTGGAGCAGGGTTTCGCCTGGGAGATCCTCCACGAGCCAGGTTGGGAGGATGTCCAGTCGCTCTGGAGGGGCGAGGGGGTCTACGAGGAATTCGAGGAGCTGTTCGGGTCGCGGTCGTAGGGCGGGCGTGGGCCGGCGCAGGTCGCAGGAACGGCCGGCTCCAGTTTCACGGGTCGTCCGTTCTGCGGACCGTCCGTTCCGCGGACCTTCGGCCAGATGGGGCGTCAGCGAACGCTGTATTGACAGGGTTTTCGTGAGATTCGCCTTCCGTGAAGCGGTGGCCTGAGGAATGCCCCTGTCGCTGCGCCAGCGCCCCGTTCGCGCGCCACCGGAACTCCTGGCGAGGTTCGAGATCTCCGGGCGAAAGGGCGCAATGGCGGGGATCCTCGCGCGTTCCAGGAGAGCCGAAAATCCCGTGAGACAGTGGATCCATGAACGACACGAACCTTGTCCAGGCCCGTTCCTTCCACGCCCGGCTCATCGACCTCCTCCGCGCTGAGTTCGCCTCCCTGGGCGCCTTCCTCGATGCCCTGGCCGAGTTCGACCGGCGGAAACTCTTCCGCGATCTCGGCCACGCCAACCTCTTCATGTACCTCCACAAGGGGCTCGGGCTCTCCCGAGGGGCGGCCCACTACCGCTGCGCCGCCGCCTGGCTCGTCCAGCGGTTCCCCGAGGTGCTGGAGCCAATCCGGGAGGGGCGCCTTTGCTTCACCACCGTGGCGGTCCTGGCCTCGGTCGTGACGGAGGAGAACCTGGCCGCGGTGCTCCCGCGGTTCTTCGGCCTCTCGAAGAAGGAGGCCCTGGAACTTGCGGCGGAGCTGAAGCCCCGGACGGTGGTGCCGACGAGGACCGTGGTCACCCGGGTGGAGCCGGCGGTGTCATCGGTCGTGATGAAGGCGGAGACGATCCGGGTTGAGGTGATCGATCCGGCGAAAGTTCACCCGGGTGAACTTTGGGCGCCCCGGACGGAGGTGGAGCGGACGGTCGTCGAGCCGATGACCGCCAACGAAAGCCGCATCCACATGACGGTCTCGACCCAGCTCCTGGAGAAGCTGGAGGCGGCCCGGCGAGGACAGGGGCACGTGCAGCCGGGCGCGACGAAGGAGCAGGTGATCGAGGCGGCGCTGGACCTGCTCCTGGAGAAGCAGGCCAGCCGCCGGGCGGAGGTGAAGAGGCCGCAGAGGAACCCTCGTCCGGCGAAGCCCGACCACGTGACTGCTGCCGTGAAGCGGGAGGTGTGGGCCCGGGACGGCGGGAAGTGCCAATGGCCCGTGGACGGGGGCGGCGTGTGCGGGTCGATGACGAGGCTGGAGATCGACCACGTGGTGCCTCGCGGGAAGGGCGGGGCGTCCACGGTGGAGAACACGAGGATCCTCTGCAAGGCGCACAACATCGAGGCCGCCCGACAGGCCTACGGTGATGCGCACATGGACCTGTTCATCCGTGGTTCAACGCTGGGCGGCGCTCCGCTGGCGAGGGAGGACGTGGCGAGGTATGGGGAGGGATTCCAGGCCCCCCGCTACGCCGTCACCCACTCCCGCAGGACCCGGTCGATCTCCTCGGCCGAGAGCTGCCCCCGGTCGGCCATGTCCTTGATCCGGGCGGTGATGTCCTTGAGTTCTCCCTCGCCGAACTTGAGCCCCATCTCGCGGGCCCGGTAGGCCACCGCGTGCCTGCCGGTGAGCCGGCTGCCCACGATGAGCTGGCGGGCCATCCCCACCGCCTCGGGCGGGATGATCTCGTAGCTGCCGGTGTTGGCGAGCATGGCCTTCAGGTGCATGCCGGCCTTGTGCGAGTAGGCCGTCGCGCCGGTGAGCGGGTTGTTGAAGGGGATCTCCACGCCGGTCACCCGGGCCACCAGCCGCTCCAGCTCCTTCAGCTGGCCGAGCCGGTAGCGGGCCGAGACCCCCTGCGGATCGAGGCTGTACATGCGGGCGATGAAGCCACCGAGCGGCGTGATCCCCACCCGCTCCCCGATGCCCAGCACCGAGACGTCCACGTGGGTGGCGCCGGCGGCGACGGCCTCCCAGGCGTTGGCCACCGCGCACCCTGTGTCGTCGTGGCCGTGGAAACCGATGTCGCACTTCACCGTGCGGCGGATCTCCCGGAAGAGCGCGAAGACCTGGCGCGGGGTGGCGATGCCCACGGTGTCGGCGGCCCCCACGCGGTGGACCCCCATCTTCTCGGCCGCCCGGTAGACCTGCATGAGGTCGGACTCCTCGCTGCGGAAGGCGTCCTCCGCCGAGAAGCGGGTCTCCAGGCCGGCCGAGAGGGCCAGCTCCACCGGCGCCCCCATGGCGTCGATGATCTGCTGGATGCTCCTGCCGTGGGAGGCCTCCCGGAGGATGCGGCTGGTGGCGAAGAGGAGCCCGATGCCCTGCACGCCGGTGTCGATGGCGGCGCGGACGTCGTCCACCACGCAGCGGGCGTGGGTGATCACCTTGGCGGTGAGCCCGAGCTTGACGATGCGCTCGGCGTCCCGCTGGGACTGGGGCGAGGCGGCCGGCGAGGTGAGCTCGACGTACTCCACCCCGAAGGCGTCGAGGGATCGCGCGATGGCGACCTTGTCCTCGGTGCGGAAGTTGCCCCGGGCGAACTGCTCCCCCTCCCGCAGCGTGGAGTCGATGATGCGCCAGGGCATGGCGGCCAGATCTCTCATGGCCGCGCCTAGTGGGGAACCGCCGTCGCGGCGACGAGGTCGAGGACCACGCCGCCCGAGGCAGGATCGACGCGGAAGCCGAAGCGGGCCAGGACCTCGGGCTGGAACCAGCCGGTCTCGAGCACCTGCACCCCGCGGGCGCGCTGCCGCCGGGAGAGCTCGCGGATGATGCCGTCGGCGACCCCGGTCCCGCGGTGCTTGCGGTTCACCACGATCTTCTCCATGTGGGTCCGCTCCGGCGAGACCTGCCGGTAGAACACCCCGCCGATGACCGCGTCGTGGGAGTCCACCGCGATGAGGTGCCTGTGCTCGGGCTCGAAGGTCACCTCCAGGCTCGACTCCCGGAAGAGCTGGAGCAGGCGCGCCACCTCCCTGGGCGAGCGGGCGGCGCGGACCGAGTAGCGCTCCCCCTTCTCGTCGGTGTGGACCACCACCACCTCCGCGGTCAGGTGGTCGCCGCGCTCCAGGGAGATGAGCGAGGTCTCGTCCCCCGGCCGCAGGTGGCGGAAGGTCATCCGGGCCAGGAAGTAGTCCTCCCGGGCGTCCGGGCGTACCGCCTCCCGGAGGGTGGCCAGGTGCTCGCGCAGGTCCAGGCCGCGGAAGGGGAGCGACCGGGCGCGGGCCATGAGCCGGTCGAGCGCGGCGGCGAGCGGCTCCCGGGCGTCGGCGAAGACCGTCCGCCGGAAGAACCGGATGCGCGTGTCGGGCCAGTCCCGCTCCACCTCCCCGAGCTGGTAGGTGGTCCAGAGCTCGCCGAGCATGGTGCCCTGCGCCTCAGAGGTGGCGTTGGGGTTCACCGCCCGCCAGCGCCGGAACCGCTCGATGGCGAAGTGGACCTGGCGCGAGGTGAAGCCGTGGGCATCGATCTGGGAGAGGAAGGCCTGCGCCGCCTCGGCCCGGGGGCCGGGCGAGAGGGAGGAGAGGGCGGTCCGCCCCCGCTCCAAACCGAGCGCCTCCACGACGGCGGAGAAGCGCAGCGTGGGTCCCAGCCCGCCGCGGAGGTCGGGGTAGAGGGCCTCGGTGGGGGTGATGAAGGCGGTCTCGAAGCGGTCCAGGACGTCGTCGAGCCGGTCCACCGCGCCGCGGTCGGAGATGGAGACCAGCCGGGCGCCCGTCTGGTAATCGTGGGAGGGCACGATGAAGGCCGCCGGGGACGGGTCGCGCAGCGCCACGCGGCGGCCGGTGCGATCCCAGAAGCCCACGTGGGCGGCCAGCGCGTTCCAGGCCACGAAGGGCCACTGGTTCAGCAGCCGCCGGGTCTCGTCCTTCTTGACGAGGCGTGCCAGCTGCTGCTCGACGTTCTCGCCCGGGATGAACTCCTCGGTGTAGATGCCCCAGTCCGGGTGGTAGCTGCCGAAGGCCTCGACGAGCGGGGGCGGCGCGCCGGACGAGAGCAGCCAGAGAACCTCGTCCCGCAGCTCGACGGGTGGCATGGTCTCGGCGTGGTTCACCGCGAAGTCGAAGGTCTCCCGTCCCCGGGTGGTGAGGGAGAAGCGGTAGACCGACTTCCCGAGCCGCCGCCCCAGCAGGGTCACGATGGCTCCGCCGGGCGCGATGTCGGCGAGCGAGATGATGGAGCCCTTGCCCAGCACGAAGACCGAGCTGCGGACGAAGGTGGACTCGGAGATGGCGCGCAGGAGCAGGTCGGTGGTGCGCGGGGGCAGGGCGCCCTCGAAGCGGACCACGTCACGCCAGGTGTACTCCTCCCCGGTGGCGGGGTCGAAGGCCAGCCGGAGGTTGGGGCCGAGCCAGTGCTGGAAGCCGCGCCGGTTCCGGTCGTACTCCTCGCCGGCCCGGGCGGAGAGGATCGGGTCCGGGTGGAAGGTGAGCCGCGCCAGCGGTACCCGCACCCGCGCGTACCAGGGCGGGTGGGAGATGGAGTACGCCACCGCCAGCCGCATGGCGCCGGCCAGCAGGCGTCGCTCCGAGGCGTCCTGGTCGGGGTCGAGCGCGCGCGGTGACTGGAGCGCCGCCAGGAGCTCCTCGACCTGGGCCTCGGAGAGCCCCTTCTCGCCGAAGGTGGCGAGGTCCTCGTCGCGGAGCGCCTGGGGGCCGAGCCGGTCGAGGAAGTTGCGCAGGGTGTCGACGGTCCGGGCCGGCTCCTCCGACGGGAGCAGGCTGCGGAAGGCCCGCCGCCGGATCTCCTCCTCGGGGGAGTCCGCGCAGCGCCGGAGGAGGCCACGTGCCAGCGGGACGAGCTCGCGCCGGCCGGAGCCGAGCACCCGCTCCAGGTGGGCGAGCGCGCGCCGGGCCTCGGGGCGCTCGGCGCGGAGCAGCTCGCCGGCGGCGTGCACCGACTCGACGGAGGGCTCGTCGCGCCCCACCGCCTCGATGAGGGACGGGAGCCGCTCCGGATCGGGGGACTCCCAGACCCGGGCGTCCAGGCGGACCTCGCCCGCGCCCTTGGGGCGCCGGACGGCCAGGGACCGGAAGGCCTCCTCTCCCAGGAAGCGGCGCAGCCCCTCGTTGCCGAGCCACAGCGTGGGGTGGGCGAGCACCGCGCCGAGGTCGAGCACCCCGCCCTCCGGACGGTAGGCCAGGTCTCCCACCCGGAGCGAACCGGGCGCGCGCGGGTCCGCGCAGACGCGCAGGAAGGTCTTGCCGGCGCGCAGCTCCCCGCCGCGCAACACCACGTCCTCGATGAGGACGCCCAGCTCGCGCAGCACCCAGTTCGGGATGCGCAGCCCGGTCCCGTCCACCGAGAGGGACAGCGCCCGGTGCTGGTACATCCCCTCGATGAGCGGCTTCCAGTTCTTCTCGACGACGTCCCGCTTGTAGGTGAGCTTGTGGGTCAGCTCCCCGTGCTCGACGTCGAGCGCGCGGTCGAGGATGCGGAAGGCCACCACCCGCTCGAAGGGCGCCAGGAAGCGGTTGGCGGAGGCCACCAGCGAGGAGACGACGTGCTGCATCTCCTCCGCGGAGAGCTTGCGCAGCTCGGGCCGCCCCTCGAAGTTGGGCCACACCAGCAGGGTGTTGTACTCGCGGTGATCCCCGACCAGGAAGGCCTGCGACAGGTCGTCGAAGTCGCGGAAGAGGTTCTCCACGCGCTGCGGGGCGATGGTCTGCCCGGCCCGGTTCTTGTAGATCTCCTTCTTCCTTCCGGTGATGCGGAAGTGCCCCTCGGGGTCGATGGAGACCAGGTCGCCGGTGTGGAACCAGCCCTCGGCGTCGTGGGCCTCCTGCTCATCCCCTTCGGGGTGGAGGTACCCGGGGCTGACGTAGGCGCCGCGGATCAGGAGCTCGCCGTCCTCGGCGCGGACGCACTCGATGCCCGGGAGCGGCTTGCCGATCGAGCCGTCCACGTACTCGCCGGGCGGGGTCATGGTGATGCCGCCGGTGGCCTCGGTCATGCCGTAGCCGGAGCAGAGCTCGACGCCGGCCCTGTGGAAGGCCCGGAACACGATGGGGTCGAGGTAGCCGGCGGCCGACAGGCCGTGGGCGAGCCGTCCGCCGGTGAGCGCGCGCAGCTGGCCCGCGGCTGCGTCGGGGTCGTCGGGAGGAGCCTGGCGCTGCGCGGTCTCCTGGAGCTCCATCCACTTCTTGGGGACGGAGATGAAGACCGTGGGCTGGACGTTCTTGAAGTCCTCCGCCAGCGCGGCCTGGCCGGTGGAGCGCGCGAAGACGTAGGTCGCTCCCCACCAGAGCGACCCGGTCATCTCGAGGTACCTTCCGAACGTGTGGTAGAGCGGCAGGTAGGCGAGGAAGACGTCGCGCTCGTTGACGTGCGGCAGCGCGAACCCCCGGCAGAGCCGCTTCGAGACGATGTTCAGGTGGTCGAAGACGATGCCCTTGGGGCGCCCGGTGGTGCCCGACGTGTACATCACCGTGGCCACGTCCCGGCTCTTCACCCGGGCGGCCCGGGCGGCGCGCTCGGCGTCGTCGAAGGCGCCCGCGCCCTGGGCGACGGCCTGCTCGAGCGAGAGCAGCCCGTGCCGGTCGGCGGCGGCGCGCGACACCACCACCACCTCCTTCAGGTCGGGGAGTCCGGCCAAGGAAGGGAGGACCTTGTCCACCTGCTCCTCGTCGGACGCCACCAGGATGCGCGCCCTGGAGTGGCGGAGCATGTAGGCCACCTGCTCCGGGGTGGCGTTGGCGGGCAGCGGAAAGTCCACGATCCCGTTCGAGAGGCAGGCGATGTCGGTGAGGGCCGAGTCGAGCGAGTTCTCGGAGAGGATGGCGACCCGGGGGTCGTCCTCCCCAGGGGCGAGCGCCAGCAGTCCCCGCGCGATGGACCGGGTCCGCCGCGCCAGGTCGGTCACGGACAGCTCGGCGCCCTCGGGGCCCAGGACCCGCATGGCCACCACCCGCGGATCGGTCTCCTCCCGGGAGCGGAGCATGTCGCCGAAGGTGTGGTCGGCCCGGTCCACCACCGGCACGAGCAGCCGGGTCCAGGGATCGACGTCGCTCTCGTCCATCGCCTCGGTGAAGGCGCGACGGCGCGCGCCGTCGAGGAGGCCGAAGAGGGCGCGGCGCGAGGGCTCGCGGGTCTCGGGGGAGCCCAGGCAGGCGTCGAGCCGCCCCACGAGCTCCGCCACCCCCCGGAGGTCGCCGGGCCTCGAGGCGAGCAGCGCGCCCCGGGTCTCCTCGACCAGGCTCCGGTCCGGGGTGGTTCCTGGTTTCCAGTTCGCGGCGAGGTGGGCGTAGTCGGGCGGTACGCGGTCCATGGAGGCAATACTCTACGATCTAACGGAGATGTGCGCCCGATCGACGCCGGGTCGACAGGGGGGGCCGGCCCGTGGTTCATTCGGGCGGTGGAGGTACCCCGGCTCACCGAGCCTTTCGAGGCCCACAGCTACGCGGTGGACGCCTTCGGCCTGCTCACCGCCCCGGCGCTCTCCGGCTGGCTCCAGGAGGCGGCAGGGCGCCACGCGGACCGGCTGGGAGTCGGGGTCGAGCCGCTCCAGGCCCGTGGCCTCACCTGGGTGCTGGCCCGCCAGGCGGTGGTGGTCGATCGGCCGGTCGCGCTCGGGGAGCGGGCCGAGGTCGTCACCTGGCCGAGCGGAGCCGACCGGCTCTCCGCGCTCCGGGACTTCGAGGTCCGGGTCGAGGGCGAGACGCGCGTGCGGGCGGTGACCCAGTGGATCGTCCTCGACCTCGCCACCCGGAAGCCGGTGCGCCCAGGCTCGGTCCTGCCGCTCGAGCTGGTCGCGACGATGGATCACGTGGTGCCGCTCCCTGGCGGTCGTCCGGCCATCCCCGATCCGGTGGAGGTGGAGCGCCCCTTCACCACCCGGTACCGCGATATCGACCGGAACCTCCACGTCACCAACGCCAGCTACGTCGAGTGGGCCTGCGAGACCATCCCGGAGGCGGTCTGGCGCTCCCGGCGGCTCCGTTCCTTCGAGGCCTTCTTCATCGCCGAGTGCCTGCACGGCAGTCGCATCCTCTCCCGCTCGTCGGTCGCGGGGGACGGCGTCTTCGTCCACTCGGTGGTGCGGGACGATGACCAGAAGGAGCTGGCGCGGCTCCGGACCTCCTGGGTGGATCGGTAGCTCCGTCCCCCCCTTGCACCGGGGAGCGTCCTCCCTCATTCTCCACGGTTCGACGTCGCAGGGGACCCGAAAGCGGGATCGGGCCGAGGAAGGCGGGAGATGGCCACGACGGGCAGGTCGAAGCCGAAGAAGGGCAAGCCGTCGGCGAAGGCGAAGCCGCGGGCCAGGCCCCCGTCGAAACCCGCTCCGAAGCCGAAGTCGAAACTGGCGCCGAAGCTGAAGCCGAAAGCGGCGCTGAAGGCCCCCTCGCAGCGCCCCGGGATCCCCTCCGGCCCCCCCCATCTGGCGCCCAAGCCGCGCCCCCAGCATCCCCCGGTCGGGCCCCAGAGGCTGGCGCTCCCCCCGTCGCTGGCGCGGGAGGTGAAGGGCACCGTCGCCGAATGGGTGGCGGGCGAGAAGATGTCCCGCCTCTGGCGAGGGGACTCGACCCTCTGGACCGGCAGGGACGAGGACCGCTGGGTAGGCTGGCTGCGGCTCGTCGAGCAGCAGCGCGCCCGTCGCGAGGAGTTCGGCAGGGTCTCCGAGGACGTGCGCCTGGCCGGCTTCGCCCACGCGGTCGTGCTGGGCATGGGCGGCTCGAGCCTCTGCCCCGACGTCTTCGCCCGCACCTTCGGCCGCGTGGCTGGCCACCCGGTGCTCCACGTCCTCGACTCCACCGTGCCCGCGCAGATCCGCTCCCTCGAGCGGGAGATCGACCTGCGCCGGACGCTCTTCATCGTGGCGTCCAAGTCGGGGACGACCATCGAGCCAGCGGTACTCCTCGCCCACTTCCTCGACCGGACCCGGAGCCTCCTGGGAGGCCAGGCCGAAAGCCGCTTCGTGGCCATCACCGACCCGGGGACGGAACTGGAAAGGCAGGCCCAGCGCGAGGGCTTTCGCAAGGTCTTCCACGGGCTCCCCAACGTGGGCGGCCGCTTCTCCGCGCTCTCCCACTTCGGCATGGTCCCGGCCGCTGCGATGGGGGTGAGCGTGCCGCGCCTGCTCGACCGGGCGCTCGTCATGGCCGACGCCTGCGCGGCCGACCGTCCCGGCGACGACAACCCCGGGCTCGTCCTGGGGGTCGTGCTGGGCGCGGCGGCCCGCGACGGCATGGACAAGCTCACCCTGGTGGCCTCGCCGGGGATCGCCGGCCTGGCCGACTGGATCGAGCAACTGGTGGCCGAGTCGCTGGGGAAGCACGGGAAGGGTGTCGTGCCGGTGGTCGGCGAGCCGGTCGGACCACCGCGGGCCGGCGGGGAGGATCGCCTCTTCGTGTACGTGCGCCTCTCCTCCGCGCCGTCGGAGGAGCAGGACCGGGCCGTCGCTGCGCTGGAGAGGGGCGGGGCTCCGGTGGTCCGCATCGACCTCTCCGACCCCTCCGACATCGGCCAGGAGTTCTTCCGCTGGGAGATCGCCACCGCCGTCGCCGGCTCCATCCTGGGAGTGAACCCCTTCGACCAGCCCGACGTGGAGGCCGCCAAGGTGGCGGCGCGCAAGGTGACGGCGGCGGTCGAGGAGACGGGGACGCTCCCGCCCGAGACGCCGGTCCTGCAGGGGAACGGGCTCCGCCTCTTCGCCGACCCGGAGAACGCCCGCGTCCTCGCCGGGGCTGCGCGCGATTCCTCGCCGGCCGGCTGGATCCGGGCCCACCTGGCCCGCCTCGCCAAGGGGGACTACCTGGCGTTGAACGCCTTCCTGGAGCAGAGCGCGCCGGTGACGGCGGCGCTCCAGGAGATCCGCGAGTCGGTGCGGGCCACGTCCCGCGTGGCCACCACGCTGGGATTCGGCCCCCGCTTCCTCCACTCCACCGGTCAGCTCCACAAGGGCGGGCCGGCCAGCGGGCTCTTCCTCCAGCTCACCGCCGACGACGCCGAGCCGCTGCCCATCCCGGGGCGGCGCTTCGGCTTCGGCGAGCTGTGCCGGGCCCAGGCCCGCGGCGACCAGGAGGTCCTGGCCGCGCGGGGGCGGCGCATCCTTCGCGTGCACCTCGGGGCCGACGTGAAGGCGGGGCTCACGGCGCTGCGCCGCGCCGTCGCCAGGTAGGGCGCGGCCCCGTTCTCAGGGCGAGAGCTGGGAGAGGATCTTCGGGTCCTTCTCGTCCACCGCGAGCAGCGAGTGGCAGAGGCCGCAGTCCTGCGAGATCCCCTTGCCGGCCGGGTCCACGTGGTCGCCGTCGTGGCAGCGGAAGCATCCGGGCGCCTGGTCGTGGCCGAGGAAGCTCGGGTAGGTGCCCCAGGCGATCTTCATCGAGGGCCAGACGTTCCAGGCGTAGATGTCGCCGAGCGCCCTGGCAGCCGCGCTCACGGCGCCCTCCCGGGCGGGGAAGGCGGCCGGGTCGAGCTTCCGGTAGAAGCTGGTGATCTGCTTCTCGATCCCGGCCCGTGCCGCCGCGTGGTCGGGGTAGGTCGCCTGGATGGCCGAGAGCCCCTCGCGCTTGATCCAGGGGAGCGCGCCGTCGATCCGGTGGGCCTGGATGGCCTCGTCGATCTCGGGTCCCGGCTCGCGGAAGCGGTGGGTGGGGCGGTTGTGGCAGTCCACGCAGTCCATGGTGCGCCAGGCCCCGGCGGGCGGAAGGGTGGCAGGGGAGTCCTTGGTCCGGAAGAGCACGGTCTTCCCGTCGGCCCAGGTGGCCTCGACGGTGGAGATGGCGTTCCGGTTCGCGTCGGACAGGTAACGGATGTGGACGCCCTGGGCGACGTGGGCGTGGATGCCCTTGATGGGGCCGGTGGCCGATTGCCCGCCGCCCACGTGGAGGAGGGCCACGGTCTTCTTCTCGGTGTTGGCCTCGTCGTCCGCGTAGCGTGTGGCGATGCGAAGCCGGTCGCCGGTGAACTTGGACGGCCAGTGACACTCCTCGCAGGTCTCCTGGGCCGGGCGGAGGTTGTGGATGGGGACCGGGATGGGGCGCTGGTAGAGGTCGAAGGTGACCGAGATGAGCTGCCAGGCCCCGGAGAGCTTCGACTTCACGAACCAGCTGGCCCCCTCGCCGATGTGGCACTGCACGCAGCCGACGCGTGCATGGGGCGAGCGCTGGTAGGCGGTGACCTCGGGATCCATCACCGAGTGGCAGGAGCCGCAGAACCCCACCGAGTCCATCACCTGGAGCCCCTTGTAGCCGGCCACTCCCAGGATGAGGACGTTCAGCGCGGTGAGCACCGCGAAGACCAGGACGCGCCTTCGCGTCAGATCGTCGTTGAAGTCCACGATCGGGAGGTGCGGGATCTCCTCGCCCCTCTCCGCGGCGAGCCGGGCCCGCCGCCTCGCCAGCCACCCGCCGAAGGGGATGAGCAAGAGCCCCAGGACGAAGAAGCCGGGCAGCACCAGGAAGGCGGCGATGCCGATGTACGGGCTCCCCACGAACCCCTGGATGGCCGCCGCGGCCAGCCCGACGATGAGCACGCCGGAGACCGTGGTGAGGGCGGCGCCGAGGATGCCGATGGTGGTGGTGGGGATACCGGGCGAGTGCTTCACGGGGCCTCCGGTGAGGGAACGTTCGCGCCAAGTGTTGCACGGCTCGGAAGGGATGTGTCGGAACGGATGGGGCGCGGGGTAGCATGACGCCCCACCCGTTGGGGGATCGGAGGCGGACATGGTCGCGGCTCACGACGTGCTGGTGGTCGGCGCCGGGGTCTCCGGAGTCTCCTGCGCCCGCGCGGTCGCCGCCGGGGGGCGAGGCGTCCAGGTGCTCGACCGGGCGCGCGGCGTGGGAGGGCGCTGCGCCACGCACCGGCTCCTCGGGATGCCCTTCGACCACGGGGTCTCCTTCCTCCACGGCCGGGATCCGGACTACCTGGCGGCCATCCGCGCCGCCTGTCCGCGGCGGATCGAGGGCTGGCCGCGCCGCGTCCGGGGTACGGGAAGGCCGTGCCAGCCGGAGGCCTTCCGTGCCGGGGAAGAGCGCTTCGCCGTGGTCGACGGGGTGACGACCTTTCCCCGACAGCTGGCGTCGGGACTCCAGATACGCACCGGCGCCCGGGTTGAGGCGCTCGACCTCTCGGGACCGCTGCCGGCGGCGCTCCTCGAGGGGGGCGAGGCTGTCCGGGCCAGGCACCTCGTCCTCGCGCTCGCCCCGGAGCAGGTGCTCCGGCTGCTCGACGGGACGCCCGACCTGCCCCGTCCGCTCTCGGCCATCCGGGCGCTCCTCGAGAACTCGGCGAGCGAGCCCTCGCTGTCCCTCTGCGCCGCCTACCCGGAGGGAACGCCGGCTCCGGAGTGGGACGCCTGGTACCCCGAGGACTCCCGCGCGCTGCAGTACCTCGGGAACGAGTCGGGCAAGCGGGAGGACGCGCCGTTCGTCGGGCTGGTGATCCAGGCGCAGCCCGCCTGGGCGCGCCGGCGCCTCGACGATCCCGACTGGCCCGCCGCCCTGCTCGCCGAGGCGGCGCGCGTCGCCGGGGACTGGGCCGGTCGGCCGTCCTCCACCCACGCCCACCGGTGGGAGTTCGCCCGCTCCGACCTCGCCTCCGAGCTGGCCGGCCCGGTCCTGGTCCGGCTCCCGGCCGGGGGATCGGTGGGGATCTGCGGGGATCGGTTCGCGCCGGGTGGCGGCGTGGAGGCGGCCTGGATATCCGGTAGGGAGCTCGGGCGGCGCCTCGCCGCCCCGGAGGTGGCATGAGCCAGGGGAAGGATGCGCTGCGCGCCCTGGTGGCGCGAGACCGGGATCACGAGTGCGACGGGTTCGGCCCGGCGCGGGTGTGCGTCCGGGTGGTGGCGGTGGCCGAGCTCCCCACCCGCTTCGGCCACTTCCGCCTGGTCGGGTTCTGGAACAACCGGGACGGCAAGGAGCACGTGGCCATGGTGCACGGCGACGTGGTCGGCGAGGCCGAGGTCGCGGTCCGGCTCCACTCGGAGTGCCTGACGGGCGACGTCATGGGGTCCCTGCGCTGCGACTGCCGCGACCAGCTCACCGAGGGGTTGCGGGCCATCCAGCGTGAGGGGAGGGGCATCCTGCTCTACCTGCGCCAGGAGGGGCGGGGCATCGGGCTCCTCAACAAGATCCGGGCCTACGCGCTGCAGGAGCAGGGGCTCGACACGGTGGAGGCCAACCAGGCCCTGGGGTTCCGGGACGACGAACGGGACTACGCCGTCGCCGCCCACATGCTGCGCAGCCTGGGAGTGAAATCGGTCCGGGTGGTGACCAACAACCCCGACAAGATCCGGCAGCTGTCCCAGCACGGGGTCGAGATCTCGGGGCGCATCCCCCACGTCATCCCGCCCAACGAGTTCAACCGCTTCTACCTGGAGACCAAGGCGCGCCGCTCCGGCCACATGATGGACCTCGCCGAGGAGCGCCTGCCCGAGCAGAGCGACCCGGTGCTGGTCGAGGGCATGCAGCGGTAGGCGGGGAGGAGGCCCACGTGCACGTCCTCGTCGCCGGCGCGGGCTGGCTCGGCTCGGCGCTCTCCCGGGCGCTGGCCGCGGGAGGTCACCGGGTGACCGCCCTGCGGCGCGACCCGGCCCGGGCCGCCGCGCTCGCTTCACCAGGCGTGACGCCGCTGGCGCTCGATCTCTGCACGACGGGGGCGGCGGAGCGGCTCCCGCGGGACCTGGATGCGGTGGTGGCTTGCCAGTCCGCCGGCGCCGACGGCCCGGAGGCCTACCGGCGGGCCTACCTGGACGCCACGGCCGCCCTGGTCGAGGGGCTGCGGAGCGCCGGCCGCCCAGCCGCCCTCGTCTACACCGGGTCCACCGGCGTCTTCGGCCAGAGGGACGGGAGCGACGTGGACGAGGAGACCCCTCCCGCGCCGGTGGGTCCGACCGCGGAGGTGCTGGTCGAGGCGGAGCGGTTCGTCACCGGCGCCGGGGCCGGCGTGCCGGGGCTCCGCGCCATGGTGCTGCGCCTCTCGGGGCTCTACGGACCAGGCCGGAACTGGCCGGTCGATCGGGTCCGGAGCGGCCACATCGCCATCGGGCCGGGCGACGGAGCCTGGCTCAACCTCTGCCACCTCGACGACGCGGTGGCCGCGGTGGTGGCGGCGATCGACCGCGGCGCTGGCGGGCGCGTCTACCACGCCACCGACGCGGAGCCGGTCCGGCGACGCGACCTCGCCGCCTGGGTGGCGGGGAGGCTTCGGATCCCTCCTCCGCGCCTTCCGGACGGCGCCCGTGCGCCTGCTCTCCCCGACCGGCGAATCCACGGCGAGCGGACCCGCGCCGAGCTGGGGCTCGAGCTGGCCCACCCGAGCTTCCGGGAAGGGCTCACGATCGTGCTTCCTGGGACCTAGCCCGGATCGGGGCGGACTGGAAGGCTCTGCGCGGCGCCGCCCTCGCCGAAGACCCGGTGGAGCCCCCGGACCGCCATCGGCACGGCGAGCGCCAGCAGGGCGCCGGCCAGGAGGTCAACCGCGTAGTGGAGCGACAGGTAGACCGTGGCGAAGATGATCCCGACGACGGAGATGGCGAGCGGGATGCGGATCCTCCAGCTCGGGTAGAGCCGCCAGCCGTACCCCAGGTAGACGAGCGAGAGCGCGGTGTGGCCGCTCGGGAAGGCGTCGAGCTGGTTCACCTCGGCGGCCCGGAGGAAATCCCGGACGCGTGCGCTGAAGGTGCCGCCGCCGAGGATCTGGAGCTCGAGCTCGTGCGGGATGCGGGGGCCGGTGGTGGGGAAGATGAAGTAGCCGACGTAGGTGAGGAGCAGGGTGGTGATGAGCCCGAATCCCAGGTCGTCGAAGTCCTTCCAGCGCCCCTGCACCCAGAGCGCGATGCACATGCCGAAGGGGATGAAGTAGTAGCTCACGTAGAAGAGGGACGCTCCGTCGGTGAGCCAGTTCGGCCGGCCGAGCAGGTGGAACCAGGCCGGCACGAAGGGCCCGAACCAGCTCGTGTCGAGCGCCGCCATGGTGGAGTCGAAGCGCATGGGGTTCAGCACGCCGATGAGCGGCCCGGCGACGTTGAAGAGCGTCACCACGATGGGAAGCGGCAGGAAGGCGTGGGCCACGCGCCCCAGCTCGGAGCGGCGCCCCAGGAACGCGACCACCACGAACGCCAGCGCGAGGATGGCGAGGAGCACCAGGAAGTGGGTCGGCTCCGGGTGGACCGTCGCCGCCACCAGCGCCAGGAAGGCGATGAAGGCGAGCATCATCTTGTCGAGGGGGGCGAACAAGGCGGCGCAGTCTACTCGATGGACGCCCCACAGGAGCAAGGAGGGGAGGGGCGGTGCCCCCCAGAGGGGGATTCCCCGGTCGAATCGATTGAAACGAATCGGCAAATCCGACAAGGCGAAGGGGACGATGACCGACAAGCTCCTCACCAGCGCCGAGGTGGCCAGGATCCTCGGGGTCACCGCGGGTTCGGTGAAGCGCTGGGCGGACATGGGGCTTCTCCGCTGCGCCCGCACCGTGGGGCGCCACCGCCGGTTCGACCCGGTGGAGGTGGAGCGCTTCCTGAAGGACCAGACGGGTGCGGTCCAGCCGGAGCACGGCCCGGACGTCGAGGGCTGGATGGAGATCCTCCTCTCCGACTGCGACACCCACCAGCTGCTCGCCACCCTCTACGCGGAACGGGCGCGGCTCGGCGCCTGGTGGAAGGTCGCCGAGTCCCTGGCCGCCGTCCTCGAGGAGATCGGGGAGCGCTGGGCGGAGGGGACGCTCTCCATCCTCGAGGAGCACGTCGCCACCGAGCGGCTCTCCCGCTGCCTGGCCCAGGTCTCGGACCACCTGCCGGCGCGCCCCGGAGCCCCGCGGCTCCTCCTCACCACAGCGGAGGGGGAGGAGCACACCCTCGGCCTCCTGCTCGCCGAGATCGTCATCCGCGAGCACGGCTGGCCGGTTCTCTGGGCCGGGCGGCGCGTGCCGCTCTCCGAGATCGTGGCCCACGTGGCGAGCGGGAGCGTCGATGCGGTGGCCGTCTCGGCCAGCTCCGTGGCCGACCCGGGCGACCTCCTGGCCCAGACCGAGCGGCTCGGCGCCATCTGCCGGGCCGGCGAGGTCCAGCTGCTCCTGGGAGGCTCCGGCCCCTGGCCGGAGTGGATCCCCTACGGAGCCCGGGTGGTCACCTTCCAGGAGCTCCGTGGGTGGCTCAAGCTCGTCGAGGCCGGATCCAGGCCGGACCCGGCGTGACGCCCCCTCGCCGGGAGCGGAACGTGCTGCTGCTGGTGGCGGCGGTCCAGTTCGTCAACGTCCTCGACTTCGTCATGGTCGTCCCGCTGGGGCCGGATTTCGCCGCCGCGCTGGGGATCCCCATGTCCAGCCTCGGCCTCGTCACCGGCAGCTACACGCTGGCGGCGGCCGCGGCGGGGGCGGCCGGCTCCGGGTTCCTCGACCGGTTCGACCGGCGCTCGGCGCTCGCCGTGGCCATGGCGGGGCTGGTGGCTGCGACGGCCGCGGCGGGGCTGGCCACGGGGCTGTGGACGCTGCTCGCCGCGCGTGTGGTGGCCGGGCTCTTCGGGGGGCCGGCGACCTCGCTCGCCTTCGCCATCGTCGCCGACACCGTGCCCCCGGAGCGGCGCGGCCGCGCCATGGGGCTGGTCATGGGGGCGTTCTCGGTGGCCACCGTGGTCGGGGTGCCGGCCGGACTCTGGATGGCCCAGGCCGGCGGGTGGCGCACTCCGTTCCTGGCGGTGGCCGGCATGGGAGTGGTCGTCGCCGCCGGTGCGCTCTTCCTCATGCCGCCCATGCGCGGCCATCTCGTGCACGCCCGGGCCGCCGCGGCGCGGGGCTACGCCTTCCTTCGGGAGCCGGCGGCGCTGCTCAGCCTCTCGGCGACGGCCACGGCCATGGCCGGAACCTTCGCCCTGGTCCCGAACCTGGCAGCCTTCCTCCAGTTCAACGCCGGACTCCCCCGCGACCGGCTCGGCTTCCTCTACATGGCCGGGGGGGTGCTCTCCTTCGCGGTTCTCCGGGTGGTGGGGCGAGCCGTCGATCGCTTCGGCGCCCCGCGGACGGCGGCGGCGGGGACGGTGGTCCTGCTGCTCAACCTGGCGCTCGACTTCGCGCCGCCGGCGCCGCTCCTCCCGGCCTGGGCGATCTTCATCCTCTTCATCCTGGCCAACTCGGTCCGGAATCCATCCCTCTCGACGCTGGCCTCGCGGGTGCCGCGGGCCTCGGAGCGGGCGCGCTTCCAGTCCACCCAGTCGGCCGTACAGCACCTGGCCTCCGCCGGCGGGGCCCTGCTCTCCTCGGCGCTGCTCTCGACCGGGGAGGGAGGCGCCCTCCTGGGGATGTGGAAGGTGGCGGCCTTCTCCGGGGCGATGGCGGTGGCGCTGCCGCTCCTGCTCGCCGCGGTGCAGCCCCGGGTCCTGCGGCGCGAGGCCGAGGAGCGGGGCGCGGAGGCCCGGGCGGTTTCCTAGCCCTCGCCGCGCAGGATGGCGTCGAGCTTTCCCTGCCGGTCGAGGGCGTCGATGTCGGAGAATCCTCCGAGCGACCGATCGCCCACGAAGATCTGGGGCACGGTGCGCTGGCCGGTGGCCTCGACGAGCCAGGCGCGCAGCGCGTCGTCGTGCTCGGCGTCGATCTCCTCGTAGGCGATCCCCTTGCGGTCGAGCAGCGCCTTGGCCCTCACGCAGAAGGGGCACTGCTTCTTCGAGTAGATCCTCACGCTGGGCATGCGGGACTCCCGGGGGGGGGCTACGGGCCGATCGGAACGGTGAAGGGGCCGGCGACCGCCTGGCCGCCGCGCAGGTCGAGCGCGACCACCCAGACCTCGGCCGTGGTCTGGCCGGGCAGAAGGCCGGTGCCCTCCAGGTCGGTGGTGGTGTCCGTGCCCGTGGTGATGCCCGCGCTGAAGGTCCCGGCGGTCGTGTAGAAGTAGCCGGTCATGGTCTCGGTCTGGGTGACCCCGGCCGCGTCCACGTAGGTCTGGACGCTGAGTGGATCGATGAGGAGGCGAACGGGCAGCAGCCCGTCCACCGGCAGCGGAGGGGTGGGCACGCCCACCCGCGCGGGCTGGCCGCCGATCTCGACCCCGAGGATCACCGGCGGGAGGTTGGGATCGGACGGGGCGCGCCGGGTCCACTGCGGGATCTGGAGCACCGCCTCGCGCGACACCGCGTCGTCGGTGGCGACCCGGTAGCGGAAGACGGTCTGCAACTGGTCGGGGACGCTGGGAGGGAGGACGCCCGGCGGGAGGTCGGGGTTGATGACCTTCAGGCACTCCAGGAGTTTCGTGGTCGGGTTCGTGGTGATCGATCCGTCCGGGGATGCGGGGACGTCCACCTCGCACTGCGGGACCGCGCAGGCGTAGGCGGCCACCGCCCCCGCGCTGATGGGGCAGAAGGTCCAGCGCTGCTCCACGACGGTGGAGCCGGGCGGCAGGTAGTTCCTGGGCTGGATGGTCACCGGCTGCCCGGGGGCGAGCTCGAGCGGGTTGGCCACGAGCGCCAGCACCCGGAGTCCGAGAAGGTCGCCCTGGGGGGCGAAGTCGTTGGTGCAGCCGGCCGTGAGGAGCGAGGCGGCGAGGAGCGAGGCGGCGAGGGAGCGGTTCATCACCACTCTCCCTTCAGCCCGAGGATGGGCAGGATGGGAAGTCCGGTCGTGGGCGTCTTCTCCGTGTAGTCGAAGTTGTAGGTCCAGCCCTCCTGGTTCTTCCGGTTGGTCACGTTCTGGGTGTCGAGGTACAGGGTCAGCGTCCAGTCCTTGAAGGTCCAGACCTTGTCGACGCGCAGGTCGAGGGCCCAGAAGCTGGCCAGCCGGTCGCTGTTGGTCTCCCCGTAGACGGGCACGAAGACCCCCGACGCGGAGTCGAAGACCGACCCCACCACCGGGGTGTAGGGGTTGCCCGAGACGAGCCGGAAGCGGGCGCCGGCCGACCAGCCGCGCCCGAGCTGGTAGGTGCCGAGCACGGTCAGGTTGTTCGGCTGGTCGAAGTCGTAGGGGCGCTGCAGGTCGGGCGGGTCGGTGCGCAGCGACCGCTGGAAGGAGTAGGCCAGCCAGCCCGCGAAGCTGTCGCCGATGGCCACCTTGAGCAGGGTCTCCACGCCGTAGATCGTCCCGGTGCCGGTGCTGGTGTAGCGCGGGGCGCTGGGATTGTAATTCGACGCCGAGTTGGGGATGGCCTGCTGGGTGAGTGCCTTGTAGAAGCCGGTCACGTCGAGGGAGATCCCCTCCATGAACTTCTGCCCCACCCCGATGCTGGTCTGCAGGCTGCGCTCGGGATCGAGCCAGGGGTTGCCCGTGGCCGAGTTGGTCTTCTGCGGATTGGGAGCCTGCTGGTACATGCCCACCGCCCCGCGCACCACGGTGCCGGGGACGACCTCCCAGCGGGCCAGCAGGCGCGGGTCCACGGCCCACTGGTTGATGTCCGAGAACCAGTTGGCCCGGACACCCGGGAGGATGGAGAGGTTGGGAATGGGGGCCCAGCGAAGCTCGGCGAAGAGCGCCGGCGAGTAGTACATGGTGGTGAGCTGGGCGCCGATCTGGGGCAGCGACGAGGGGGGCAGAGGGTTCGCCCCGGTGGAGTTGGGCAAGTTGACGCCGATGGCGGCCCGCCCCATCTCGGCGTCGATGCCGGCCCGCAGGTTCCACTGCGAGGAGAAGTCGTAGGCCCAGGTGCTGCGCAGGGAGAGGCGGCGCACGTTCAGATCGAAGAAGTACTGGGGACCGATCTGGGTGCTGATCTCCTGGAGTCCGATCACCACCGAGGTGTCCTGGCGGAGCCGCTCGGAGAAGATCTTCGAGTACTCGGCCTGCAGGTTGTAGAAGGAGACCCGCGCGTCGAGCTGGCCGGTGATGGTCGGATCGCGCATGGGCTTGTCGAAGAGCGCCACCAGACGGTCCATCGACCCGTAGAAGATCAGGCGGAGCTTCTGGCTGGCGTCCGGGCTCCAGCTGGCGATGAACTGGAAGTCGTAGAAGCGCGGGGCCGTGCTGAAGGAGAGGTTGGAGTCCTTGGGGAGGAAGATGGGGAGGATGGTGTCGATCCAGGAGCGCCGGGCGGCGCCGCCCACGGACCAGCCGCCGCCCAGCCCGCCCTCCATCTCCACGCCCACGTCGTACAGGTTCACGTCGGCCTGTCCGTGGAAGCCGTCCTGGCGGGGGTCGCGGACCCGCACGTCGATGATGCCGCCCTGGGCACGCCCGTAGTCCACCGAGAAGTTGCCGGGCACGAACTCGACCGACTGGAGGAAGGCCGGTGCGTAGGTGCTGCGGATCCCTCCGAAATGGTAGAGCTGCGGAATCTGCTGGGACTCGAGGAAGACCTTGCTGTCGCCGGGGGCCGAGCCGCGCAGCACGAGGAGCCCGGCGCCGAAGGGGGCGCGGGCCGCGCCGGGCAGGTTCAGGACCGCCTTGAGCGTGTCTCCGGCCGAGCCAGGGACGGTGAAGACCTGCTCGGCGGTGAGGACGTCCTTCATGACCTCGCGCTGGATGGCCGAGGCGCTCACCACCGTCTCGTTGGGGCCTCCCAGGCCCTCGAGGAGGAAGTTCTCCTCCCGGATCTCGCCGGCCTGCCCCTTCACGAGCAGGTCGAGCTTCTGCCGGTCGGGAGGGGAGGCCACCAGCCGGAACTCCCCCGCGGGCCCCTCGATCTGGAAGCGCCCCGAGCCGTCGGTCGTGGCGCGGGCCACGATCTCCTGCCCCACCACCGCCGAGACCGGGACGTTGGGGATGGGAAGGCGGGAGCCCCGCTCGAGGAGGTAGCCGGTGAGCTTCACCGGCGCGGGAGGCGGCGCGGTGGGCTCCTGGATGCGCAGCCGGAAGGTCACGGTGACCGGGACCGGCTCACCGGTGGTGAGGCGGCCGGGCTCGAAGTCGAAGCGGCGCGCGGCCGACAGGGCCGCGGAGTCGAAGGGCTCGCCGGCGCCGCTCTCCACCGACGCCTTCTCCACCTTGCCCTCGGCGGAGACGTCGAGGGAGAGCACCACCACCACCTCGGGCGACGGGAACTTCGTGCCGGGTGGGACGTCGGCCGGCACGATCTCCTTCAGGCGCGGAGAGGTGGCGAGCGTCGGCTCGGGCGCGGGTGGAGGTGGAGCCTCGACCGTCTTGGTGACCTGGGCTCCCTGGGCGGCCGCGTGGGCGGGGCTGGCGAGGAGCCAGAGGATCGACAGGAGCGGCACGGTACGGCCGGGACGGTGCATCGGTTCACCCCTCGAGACGGAACTTGTACGTCCAGGCCACGGTGGCCGGGACCGCCTTGCCGGCCCGCGTGGCTGGTCGGAAGCGGAACCGCCTGACGAGCCGCTGCGCCACCTCGTCGAAGCCATTGCCGGCGGAGCGTACCACGCGCGATCCGGTGACCTCTCCGCTGGCCGCGACCTCGAGCTCCAGCCGGACGTCCCCCTCGAGCCCGGAGCGGCGCGCCGCATCCGGGTAGAGGGCGCGCATCTCGGCCGGGCCGGGCTGGGCGATCAGCGAGGGGGCGGAATCGGGCTCGGTGTAATAGGCCGGCGCGTCGGCGCGGTCGCTGGTGCCGCCCGGCGTGGCGCGGAGCGCGGGTGCGGAGCCGGCCGGGGCGGTGGGGACGGCGATCCCGCCACCGGGGATCGTGGCCTCGAGCGAGACGGCGAAGCGGCGAGGCGCCGCAGGCGGAGGCGGGGTGGCGCTGGGGGGCGTCGCGAGGAGGGGGGCCGGCGCGGGCGGCGTCTTCGAAACCGTCCCCTTCGCCACCTCCATCTTGCGCGGAGGCTCTGGAGGTGGGGCAGGGGGGGGTTCGGGCGCCTTCGGCCGGACGTCCACCAGGGTCACGCGGGTGGGGGCCCGCCGGGGCCCCGCGTCGCGCCGTGGCGCGGGCGCCAGGAACACCCAGGCGAAGAACGCCGCGTAGACGACGAGCGCGATCGCCCAGCCGTGGACGGAGGTGTTGCCGACGCGGGTCACTTCCCGGAGGCCTCGATGGGCTTGGTGTCGAGCGCGATGTCGGTGACGCCCTCCTGCCGCAACCGGTCCACCACCTCGGCGAACCGGCCGTAGGGCGCCGACACGTCGGCCGAGACGAAGCCGGTGAGCTTCTGCCCGGCGTCGAGCCGCTTGCGGGCCTCGGCCACGGCGCGGGGGATGTCGTCCACACTGCCCCGCTGGCCGTTCACGTAGAGCTCTCCGGTCGAGGCCACCACCAGCGCGAGCAGCCCCACCGCGGTCTCGGAGCCGGTGGCGGCGCGAGGGACCTCGACCTCGATGCTCCTCGAGACGATGAGCGACGAGGTGACCAGGAAGACGATGAGCAGGACGAGCATCACGTCGACGACGGGGGTGATGTTCACGCCGGTGACCAGCTCGTCGGCCGGGTCGGTGCCGAAGCCGCCGGTGTTCACTGCACGTCCTCCGACTCGAACCGCGCAAGGTTGGCCAGGATCTCCCGCATGAGCGACTCGGCCTCGCGGAGCCGGACGCCCATGTGGGCCTTGAGCAGGTTGTAGGCCACCACCCCGGGAACGGCGACGAAGATGCCGAAGGCGGTCGACGCCAGCGCCTCGGCGATGGAGGACATCACCTGGGGGTTGCCGGCCGACTGTGTGGTGCCGGCCTGCCCCAGGCCGTAGAAGGCCCCGACGATCCCGATGATGGTGCCGAGCAATCCGACCAGCGGCGCGATGTTGGCGATGGTGGTGAGCCAGGCGACGCGTGCGTCGTAGCGGGTACGCTCGGCGGCAAGGGCGGCGAGCATCTCCTCCTCGACCGACTTGGGGTCGTGCTCGCCCCGGCCGACGGCGTCGAGGCCGGCGCGCAGCACGTTCCGGATGAGCGAGTCGCCGGCGACGAGCGACCGGGCCGCAGCCAGATCCTGGCCGCGCAGCGCGTCCTGGAGGCCGGACTGGAGGGCGGCGAAGCGCTCCCGGGTGCGCCAGTAGAGCAGGAGACGGTCGATGGTGATGGCCAGCCCGATGAAGGAGGCGATCACCAGGACCCAGTTGACCCATTCGGCGCCGAGGAGGTTCAGCTCGAGGAATCGCTTCGTCAGCATGCGTGCACCTGGAACATCCGTTGAATATAATGAACCGAGCGACCCATCTAATTTGACGCGGGTCGCCAGGCAAGCGAAACGAAGGGTCAGGGAAATGGGACGCAGGGCAGGCTCGAAGAACCTGGACTACGGCCGGACAAGGGCCGAAATCGTCGGTCGCCTGACCGCCACGATATTGTCGTCCGGTCGGCACAGCCTGAGCTTTCGCGAGCTCGCCCTGGCCGCCGGAGTGGCCCCCTCCACGCTGCGCCACTACTTCGAGGACCGGGAGGCGGTGCTGGTCGCCGTGATGGACCAGGTCCACGACCTCGGGCTCCGCTACGTCGCGGAGGGAGCCACCGCCGAGCACGGTGCGGCGCCGGAGTCGCTGCGCTGGTTCCTCGGGTTCCTGGTGGAGGGCTGGGGGCGCGGAGTGGGCCGGGCCCACGAGCTGGGGCTGACCGAAGGCATCGGGGACGGCGCGCTCGGCCCCGCCTACCTGCGCACGCTCCTCGAGCCCACGATCCACTCGGCGGAAGCCCGCATCGCTCTGCACATGGCGCGCGGGGAGGTCGGGCCGTGCGACGTCCGGGTCGCGGCCGTCGAGCTGGTCGCGCCGGTGGTGATCGTGCTGCTCCACCAGCGCGCGCTGGGCGGGTCGTCGGTCCGGCACCTCGACGTGGAATCCTTCCTCGACGAGCACGTGGCCCGTTTCCTCCGCGCCTTCGGACCGAGGACGGCCGCCGCCTGACCGGTCCAGCCGGGCGGCGCCATCACGCCCAGTCGCGAGGGGTCCGGATCACCTGGAGGAGCCGCTCCTCCTCGCTGCCCGGCTCCGGGTGGTGGTCGTAGCGCCACTGCACCCGCGGCGGGAGGGACATGAGGATCGACTCGGTGCGCCCGCCCGTCTCCAGGCCGAAGACCGTCCCGCGGTCGTGGAGCAGGTTGAACTCCACGTAGCGCCCCCGGCGGATCTCCTGCCACTCCCGCTCCCGATCGCCCCAGGCGAGCGCCCGGCGCCGCTCGGCGATGGGCAGCCAGGCCCGGAGGAAGGAGCGCCCCACGTCCTCCACGAGCGAGAGCTCCTTCCACGGATCGCCGCCCAGGTCCTCGAAGAAGATCCCGCCCACGCCCCGGTGCTCGCCCCGGTGCGGGAGGAAGAAGTAGGAGTCGCAGGTCCGCTTCCACTCCGCGTAGCTGCCCGGGCGGTGGCGCTCGCAGGCCCCGCGGAGCTCCCCGTGGAACCAGGCGGCGTCCTCCTCGAAGAGGTAGTACGGCGTCAGGTCGGCCCCTCCGCCGAACCAGGCCTTCGCCCCCCGGGCCAGCAGCCGGACGTTCATGTGCGTGGTGGGGACCCACGGGCTGCGCGGGTGGAGGACGAGAGAGAGCCCCACCGCAGCGAAGGTGTCGCCGTCCCCGGGCAGGCGCGCCGCCATCCGGGGCGGTACCGGGCCGTGCACCCGGGACACGTTGACGCCGCCCTTCTCGACCAGGGCGCCCCCGGCGAGGACGCGGGTCACGCCGCCCCCGCCGCCGGGGCGCTGCCAGGCGTCCCGGGCGAAGCGCCCGGCGCCGTCGGCCGCCTCGATCGCGGCCACGATCGCCCCCTGGAGGTCCAGGACCAGGGCCTCCATCGCATCCACCAGCCGTGCGTGCTCCATCGTTCCTCCGGGCGTCGTCCCTGGCGGGCGTCAGGCGAAGACGATGGTCTTGTTGCCGTGGATGAGGATGCGGTCCTCGCAGTGCCAGCGCACGGCGCGGAAGAGGACGCGCCTTTCCAGATCGCGCCCCAGGGCGCGCAGGTCGTCCACCGAGTCGCGGTGGCTCACCCGGGCCACGTCCTGGTCGATGATGGGGCCGGCGTCGAGCTCGGCGGTGACGTAGTGGGCGGTGGCCCCCACGATCTTCACCCCCCGGTCGTAGGCCTGCCGGTACGGGTCCGCTCCCGCGAAGGCCGGAAGGAAGGAGTGGTGGATGTTGATGATCCGGCCCGGGAAGCGGGCCACGAAGTCGGGAGAGAGCACCTGCATGTAGCGGGCGAGGACCAGGAGGTCGGCGCTCCCCTCCAGCACCTCGAGCATGCGGGCCTCGGCCCCTGCCCGGGTCTCCCGGTCGTTCGGAACGTGAAGGAACTGGACCCCGAACGGCTCCACGGCGGAGCGCAGGTCGGGGTGGTTGGAGAGGACGACGGGGATCTCGGCGCGCAGCTCCCCGCGCCTCCAGTTCCAGAGGAGATCGACGAGCGCATGGTCGTGGCGCGAGACCAGCACCGCCACCCTGCTCCGCTCGGCGTGGCTGGAGAGGCGCCACTCCATGGCCATGGGGCGCCCCACCTCCGCCCCGAAGAGCTCCCCGAGGCGGGGGAGCGGCACGTCGAGCCCCCCGGTCTGGAACTCGAGACGCATGAAGTAGGTCCCGGGCGACTCCTCGGTGGAGTGCTGGTCGAGGTCCACCACGTTGGCGCCGTGGTGGAAGAGGAAGGTGGACACCGCGGCGACGATGCCCGGGCGGTCGGCGCAGCGGATGAGGAGGACGGCGTGCATGGCGAACTGTGTACCCCGACGTGGTCCCGGTGGGGAACCTGGGTCTCCTGGGTCGGCTTGACACTCCTCAATGGACGATTGCCGACGGCGGAGTAGGGTGGCTCGAGGTCTCCCACGGGGGTGAGGATTCAGGTGCAGGACGAGCAGCCGAAAGAGCAGGGGGCCGGCCAGGAGCCCGGAGGTCCGGACGCGCCGGCCTCCCGCGCGGCGCCGCGCCGGCGCCAGAGGCCCGATCGCGCGGCGCTCGACTCCATCCCGTGGCGCGACCGGCTCTCCACCCAGCTGCTCGGCGTGGCGGCGGTGCTCGTGCTCTGCGCGGTGGCGGCCTTCCTGGTGGTGGAGATGGCCATCGGACGGCAGCGGCTCTCCGGCGTCGAGGCCTCCACCTCCCTGCTCAGCGAGACCATCTCGGCGTCGATCCGCCACTCCATGATGAAGGACGAGCGGGCCGAGGCCTACGCCATCATCGACAACATCGGGCGGCAGGGGCAGATCGACCACGTCCGCATCTTCAACAAGGAAGGGCGCATCACCTTCTCCACGGTGCCGGGCGAGCGGGGCAAGCTCGTGGACAAGCGGGCCGAGGGCTGCCGCTCCTGCCACGAGGAGAACGAGAGCCTGACCGTGCCGGTGGACGCGCTCCGCTCGCGTATCTACGAGGGGCGGCGCGGCCGCGTGCTCGCGATGATCACGCCCTTCCGCTCCGGTCCCGACTGCACCACCAGCGCCTGCCACGCCCACCCGCGCGAACGGGCCGTGGTCGGGGTGCTCGACGTGGGGGTCTCCCTCGAGCCGGTGGACCGCGACCTCTCCGCATTCCGCCGCGTCAGCCTCCTCGTCACCGCGCTGCTGGCGCTCCTGCTCGGCGCGGTCTTCTGGTACGTGGCAAAGCACCGGGTGGTGCGGCCGGTGGAGGCGCTGGTCCAGGGCACGCGCCGCGTCGCCCAGGACGAGCTGGAGACCGAGATCCACGTGGACTCCCGGGGCGAACTGGGGCTGCTCGCGGCATCCTTCAACGAGATGCTCCGGTCCCTGCGGCGGGTGGAGGGAGAGCTCCAGTCGCTCAACGAGCAGCTCGAGGAGAAGGTCGTGGAGCGAACCGGCGAGCTGCGCGCCGCCCAGGACACCCTGGTGCGCACCGAGAAGCTCTCCTCCCTGGGGAAGCTCTCCGCCTCCATCGCCCACGAGATCAACAACCCGCTGGCCGGCATCCTCACCTTCGCCAAGCTCATGATCCGCACCATCGAGCACGGGCCGGTCGGGGAGGCGGAGCGGAAGACGCTGGTGAAGCAGCTGGCGCTGGTCCAGCGGGAGTCGGAGCGCTGCTCGGCCATCGTCCGGAACCTGCTCGACTTCGCGCGCGAGCGGCCGCTCCAGCTGAAGGACGTGGACGTGAACCACGTCGTGGAGGAGGTCTTCTCGCTGGTGTCCAACCAGACGGCCATCCTGGGCGTCGAGGTCACCAAGGACCTGGCCCGGGTTCCCATGGTGGAGGCCGATTTCGGGCAGCTCCGGCAGGCCTTCATCAACATCGTGATCAACGGCATCGAGGCCATGGGGAAGGGAGGAACCCTTCGCGTGACCACCCGGCCCCTCCCCGAGGAGGACGGCCTCGAGATCGTCTTCCAGGACGACGGGCCGGGCATTCCCCCCGAGCTCATGCAGAAGATCTTCGACCCGTTCTTCACCACCAAGGAGAAGGGCACCGGGCTGGGGCTCTCGGTCGTCTACGGAATCGTCGAGCGGCACAAGGGGCGCGTGACGGTGGACAGCGAGCCGGGCAAGGGTACGCGTTTCACCATCCGGCTGCCCGCCTCGCGCGGGACGTGACGTGGAGGCCATACACCTGTGGTGGATCGGCGAGAAGGATCCCGGACCCCGGACGCTCGAGCACCTGCGGCTCCACCTGGGGCGCGCCCTGGGCGCACCGGTGCGCATCTGGGAGGACGAGGCGCGCCCTCCCGACGCCTACGACGAGCGGCGCAAGCAGTGGGCCACCTCCCGGATCCTGGCCTGGATGGGCCGGGTCGGGCCGCCCGGGAAGGTGCTCGCCGTGACCGACCAGGACCTCTTCATCCCCATCCTGACCTTCGTCTTCGGCGAGGCCCAGCTGGACGGCCGGTCGGCGGTGGTCTCCACGGCGCGGCTCGGGGAGCCGGGGCTGCCCGACCCGCGCGTGGCCATGGAGCGGCTGGCCAAGGAGGGCGTCCACGAACTCGGCCACTGCTTCGGGCTGGTCCACTGCGACAGCCCGGCGTGCGTGATGGGACGATCGCCCTCCGCGCGGGACGTGGACCGGAAGCGCGGTGAGTTCTGCTCGAAGTGCCGTGACCGCTTGAAGCGGGCCGGGGGGGAGGCGAGATGACCGGAGAGAACACCCGAGTGCTCGTGGTCGACGACGAGGAGATCGTCCGGGAGTCGCTCTCCGGCTGGCTCCACGAGGACGGGTTCCAGGTTTTCACCGCCCCCGAGGGGCGCACCGCAGTCGAGATGATGAAGGCCGACCGGTGGAACGTGATGCTCGTGGACCTCAAGATGCCCGGCATGGACGGGCTCCAGGTCCTCGAGGAGGCCCGCAAGCTCCAGCCCGAGGCGGCCATCATCATGATGACGGCCTACGCCACCGTGGACACCGCGGTGACCGCCATGAAGCTCGGCGCCTTCGACTACCTGGTGAAGCCCTTCGACCCGGAGGAGCTCTCCCTCCTCATGCAGAAGGTGGTTGCGCAGCAGAGCCTGGTCCGGGAGAACGCGGTCCTGCGCAAGGCCCTGAAGAAGGAGCACCGGTTCCGCGACCTGGTCTCCAAGAGCGCGGCCATGCAGAAGGTCTTCGAGCTGGCCCAGGTGGCGGCCCGCTCCAACTCCACCATCCTCGTCCTCGGAGAGAGCGGCAGCGGCAAGGAGGTGCTGGCCCGAACCATCCACGAGGAGAGCCACCGATCCGGGGGGCCCTTCGTGGCCATGAGCTGCGCGGCCCTCACCGAGACCCTGCTCGAGAGCGAGCTCTTCGGCCACGAGAAGGGCTCCTTCACGGGGGCCAGCGCCCGGCGGAAGGGGAAGTTCGAGGCGGCGGCGGGGGGGACCCTCTTCCTCGACGAGATCGGCGACATCTCGCCGAAGCTCCAGCTCGACCTCCTGCGTGTGCTCGAGGAGCGGAAGTTCCAGCGGGTGGGGGGCAACGAGCCCATCGACGTGGACGTCCGGATCATCGCCGCCACCAACAAGGATCTGAAGAAGGCGGTCTCGGACGGGTCGTTCCGGGAGGACCTGTTCTACCGGCTCAACGTGATCCCGGTGACGCTGCCTCCGCTGCGGGAGCGCAAGGAGGACATCCCGCTCCTCGTCGAGCACTTCCTCGACCGTCTCGAGGCCGAGATGAAGAAGCGGGTGAAGGTCTCGCCGGAGGCCATGGGTGCGCTCCTCGCCCACGACTGGCCCGGCAACGTCCGCGAGCTCCGCAACGTTCTGGAGAGGGGAGCGGTCGTGGCCCAGGGGGACGTCGTGAAGCCGGCCGACCTGGGGCTTTCGCCGGCGCCCGCCCGGGCTCCGGGGACCAACGCCCCGGGTGAGCCGTCGTCCCTGGAGGACGTCGAGAAGCGCCACATCTCCGAGGTCCTCGGCCACACCGGGGGCAACGTCAGCCAGGCCGCACGGCTGCTCGGGATCGACCGGGTCACCCTCTACAACAAGATCAAGAAGTTCCACCTCAGCCGCGACGGCGAGGATTCCGACCCGTCCGGGGCCTGATTCCGTCCCGGGCGGGTGCCGAGAATCTTGACGGCTGGTGATATTCTCGACGGTGCGCCGCGGTCCGCGCAAACCCGCAGGATTCCGACACGTTGCGCCTGTGTCGCCGCCGGCCCCCCGTTGAGGAAATCATCGCTGCGTTCCAGGTCGTCCCGGCGTCCCTGCCGGGATCGCGGTGCAACTCCTGGTGAATACAGGAAGTTTCACCAAAAGTGCCGAAAGGCCCACCCTGGCCCACCCCTTGAAAGAGGGACGGACAGAGGACGCGAACGTCATGACCTGCCCATACCTGACCGAAGTGACGATGGTCTTCTGCCAGGCATCACCCCAGAAGAAGCTCATCCCGAGCGATCGCATCAGCACCGCCTCGGCCTGCGAGGGGGACGGGTTCAGCGCCTGCGCCCTCTACCGCGATGCCCTGGCCCGCGCTCTCCACACGATCGAGGAGCTCGAGACCGAGCTCCAGGACGCCAACGCGAAGAAAGGGTCGCAGCCATGAAGCTCGGAAGACGGACGTTCCTGAAGGTCGCCGGGGCCAGCGGCACGGCGGCCCTCGTCTCCCTCCCGTCGCCTTCCCAGGCCAGGGGCCGCGTCCCGGTCGCCGGCGAGGAGGAGCGCTCGGTCCTCGTGGACACCACGCTGTGCGTCGGCTGCCGGGGCTGCGAGGCCGCCTGCGCCGAGGCCAACAAGCTCCCCGACCCGCCCTCCGACGAGAAGGCCTTCGCGGCGCAGCGGACCACCGGTCCGGAATGCTTCACGGTGGTCAACCGGGGCGAGAAGGCGGACGGCGGTCCCAGGTTCGTGAAGCGCCAGTGCATGCACTGCGTGGAGCCGGCCTGCGCGTCGGCGTGTCCGGTGCGGGCGCTCGACAAGCTGTCCACCGGCCCGGTGGCCTACGACGGCAGCAAGTGCATGGGCTGCCGCTACTGCATGGTGGCCTGCCCGTTCAGCGTCCCGAAGTACCAGTACGACAAGGCCATCCCGCTGGTCCGCAAGTGCACCTTCTGCTCGGGACGCCAGGCCGAAGGGAAGGAGCCGGCCTGCATCGGCGTCTGCCCGAGCGGTGCGCTCGCCTACGGGACGCGCGGAAAGCTCGTCGAGGAGGCCCGGCGCCGCGTGTTCGGGAACCCCGACAAGTACACCCAGCACATCTACGGCGAGCACGAGGCCGGGGGGACGAACTGGATGTACATCACCGACGTCTCCTTCGAGAAGCTCGGGTTCGAGGTGGCGGTCAACGACAACTCGTACCCCAAGCTGGTCCGGGGCGCGCTGGGGGTGCCCCCGGTCGTCATGACCCTCTGGCCGCCGCTCCTGATGGGGCTCTGGGCCTTCTCGCACCGCAACGGCAAGGACAACGGCAACGGAGGAAATCATGGATAGCCTCGCCACCGTCCCGGGCCGCAACGGCTCCTGGGTGCAGGACCGCATCCTCCTCGGCATGACCTTCCCGGTGTACCTCAGATCCCTCTGGACCCCCTTCAACGTGGTCTGCACGGCCATCCTGGCCGTCGGCCTGCCGCTGCTGGTCTACCGCTTCGCCGCAGGCCTGGGCGCCACCACCAACCTGTCGCAGACCCAGCCCTGGGGGCTGTGGATCGGCTTCGACATGATGACCGGCATCGCGCTGGCCGCCGGCGGGTTCACCATCGGTGCGACGGTGGAGATCTTCGGGCTCGACGAGTACCACCCCATCGAGCGCCCGGCCATCCTGACCGGCTTCCTCGGCTACATGCTGGCGGTCATCGGGCTCGTCGCCGACCTGGGCAAGCCGTGGAACATGATCGGAATCTTCTCCAACAACGGCACCCAGTCGGTCCTCTTCGAGGTCGCCTGGTGCGTCGCCTGCTATTCCACCGTCCTCCTCCTCGAGTTCTCGGTCCCCTTCTTCGAGTGGCTGGGGTGGGAGCGCTTCTACCGCCCGCTCAAGAAGGCGCTGCTCGGCCTCACCGTGCTCTCGGTGATGTTCTCGACCATGCACCAGTCGGCGCTGGGATCGCTCTTCATCATCGCCCCGGGCAAGCTCCACCCGCTCTGGTACTCCGGGCAGATCTTCCTCTTCTTCTTCATCAGCGCGGTCATCGCCGGCATCTGCATGGTCATCGTGGAGAGCACGCTCTCCCACCGGATCTTCTCCGAGCAGTTCGAGGGGCAGCACGTGGACGTGGACAAGCTGACGCTCGGGCTGGCCAAGGCCGGTGCGGTGGTGATGTTCGCCTACTTCTTCCTCAAGCTGCAGGGGGTCATCGACAACCACGCCCTCGGCCTCATCGGGGTGGGGTTCTACGGCAAGTGGTGGCTCCTGGAGATGCTCGGGTTCGTCCTCCTGCCCTCGCTCATGTTCGCCTGGGGAGCCCGCAACCGGCACGTGACGGTGGTTCGCGTGGCCGCGGTCCTCGGGGTGGTCGGGATCGTCGTCAACCGGCTCAACGTCTCGGTGGTGGCCTACAACTACAACCAGTCCGTGCGGTACTGGCCGAGCTGGATGGAGATCTCGGTGTCGCTCGCGCTGGTGGTCGCCGGCATCCTGGCCTTCCGATGGATCGTCAACCGCATGCCCGTGCTTCGCCCCATGAAGGGCCACGCCGGGGAGCACTGAGGAGCCCGCCATGAACCGGACCGCCAGGAACCTCCGTCGCGTCGTCGTCCTCGCCGCAGCCCTGCTGGCTACCGCCGCCGTCGCCGGCGGGCTCGACAGGCTGCCCCCCGATCACGTGTTCACTCCGGGTGATGGGAGCCCGGGGAAGGTGACCTTCAGCCACCAGAACCACCTGGACCCGGCCAAGCCGGGGTGCACGAACTGCCACCCGCGGCTCTTCAAGACGCTGGAGAAAGGCGCCACCGCGGACGGCTCTCCCATCCGCCACGCCATCATGGAGAAGGGCGGCCAGTGCGGCGCCTGCCACGGGAAGGGGGCCTTCGGGTTCGACTCCTGCGACAGCTGCCACCGCTGATCGCGAAGAACGGAGCGAAACCCTTGCGCGCGCAGACGGCCCGGACGGGGCCGTTGCGCGCGCATCCTGCGTTGTGGGGCAGGTCGCCTAAATCGTGCGAATCTGTCCATGAATAAAACGAAATTTCCCCGGGAAATACATGGATCTTAACCATGGTTGGGCTGGCGCGTCCCCGATCGATCTGCTAAACGCGTCGGGTCGAATTCGAGGACCCGCAGTCAACACGGGCGGGCCTCCCACCTGGACCGGGGATGAACATGACGAAGAGGCTCTTGCTGGCGCTGGCGGTGGCGCTGCTCGCCCCGGCGGCACGCGCCGAGATACCCGCCGAGCAGGACGGTTGCCTGGGCTGCCACGGCAGCGACCCGTCCATGTCCATGGATCTCCCGGGCGGCGAGAAGCTCCCCCTCCACGTGGACCAGGCGTCCTTCGCGAAATCGGTCCACGGCGACATGCTCCGCTGCACCGACTGCCACACCGACAAGGGCGACTACCCGCACGAGTCGAAGCCGTTCAAGACCCGGCGCGACGTGACGGTGGCCTACTACGAGCAGTGCAAGAAGTGCCACTTCTCCAACTACACCAAGACCCTGGACGGCGTGCATTTCCAGCTGGCCGAGAAGGGCAACCGCCAGGCCGCACTCTGCGTGGACTGCCACGGTTCCCACGCCATCGGCCGGCCAGGCGAGCCGCGCACCCGCGTCTCCGCGACCTGCTCGAACTGCCACAAGAAGGTCTTCGATGTCTACAGCGGCAGCGTCCACGGGAAGGCGGTCACCCAGGGGAACGCCGACGTGCCGGTCTGCACCGACTGCCACCGCGCCCACGACGTGGCCGACCCGCGCGCCGGGGCCCTCTCGCTCCGCACCGCCGAGATCTGCGGCCGCTGCCACACCGACCCCAAGCTGATGAAGCGCTACGGCCTCTCCACCAACGTGGTCGAGACCTACCTGGCCGACTTCCACGGGATGGCGGCGTCGCTGCAGAAGGGGAAGAAGGACAAGGGCGATCGGCTGGCGGCGGGCTGCACCGACTGCCACGGCGTGCACGACATCCAGCGTCCCAACGACCCCAGGTCGTCGGTGATGCAGGGCAACCTGGTCAAGACCTGCGGCAAGTGCCACGAGGGGGCCTCCGCCGACTTTCCCAAGGCATGGATGTCCCACTACGAGCCCAGCCTGAAGAAGTCCCCGCTGGTCTGGAGCGTGCAGGTCTTCTATTACGTGCTCATCCCCTTCATCCTCATCAGCCTGGTGCTCCAGATCGCGCTTCACCTCTGGCGCGTGGTTGTGAACCGATGAGCGGCGAGACGGCGGGAGTCCGTGATTCAGGAGCGAGGAGCGACGCGATGAGCGAGGCGGCGGTGCGGTCCGAGGCGGGCTTCCTGGTCCGGTTCTCGGCGGCGCAGCGGGTGGAGCACTTCATCACCATGATCGACTTCGTCGGCCTGGTGGCGACGGGCTTGCCGCAGAAGTTCTACACCACCGGCTGGGCCCGGTGGATGATCGGAGCCATGGGCGGGATCGACAGCGTCCGCTGGGTCCACCGCTTCTTCGGGATCGTGCTCATCGTGGCGGTGCTGTGGCACGCCGCGGGCGCCCTCAAGGCCATCCTCTCCCGGCGGGTGGGCTTCAGCATGGCGGTGAACAAGCGCGACTTCACCGACGCGGTGAAGACGCTCCGCTACTACCTGGGGCTCGAGGACCACCCGGCCGCCTTCGATCGCTACGACTACAAGCAGAAGTGGGAGTACTGGAGCCTCATGATCGGCAACGTGATCATGATCCTCTCCGGGCTCACGCTCATGTACCCGGCCGTGGTGGCCCGGATCGGCCCCGGCGAGATCATCCCGGCCGCCAAGGTGGCGCACTCGAACGAGGGGCTCATGGCCTTCCTCGTCATCACCATCTGGCACATCTTCAACGCCCACCTGCACCCCGACGTCTTCCCCTTCGACGCCTCCATCTTCACCGGGAAGATCAGCCGGGAGCGCATGGAGCACGAGCACCCGCTCGAACTGGCCCGGGTCGAGGGTCGCGAGCCGGACGGGCACGGGCACGGGCACGGGCACGGGCACGGGTGACCGGGGCGGGTGACCGGGGCGGGTCGCCGGGCGGCGCTCTGAGATGAACGGCCAGAGGTGGATCGACTTCGCCGGGCAGGCGATCTTCCACACGCTGGTCGCCGCGCTGGTGGTGGAGGCGCTGGTCCGCCTCTGGGGGGTACGGCAGCCCGAGCAGCGGACCGGGTTCCGGCTGCTGGCCCTGGGATGGCCGCTGCTCGTGGTCCCGGCGCTCTTCCTGGCCTTCCCGGGCCGGGAGGAGGAGAGCTTCCGCGACGCCCGCGCCATCTTCGCCGGCCGGCACTGGGACGACCTGGCCTTCCTGGGGATCGGACTTTACGGATGGTGGATCGGCATCATGTCCGCCGCCGGCCTCGGCCTCTTCCTCCTCGACCTGGTCCCCTGGCTGCGGGCCCGGAACGTGCGGCCCCCGCCCTGGATCCCCGGGGCGCCCGGGTCCCGTCCGGCCGAGGAAGCGCTCTCGCGGGCCGCGGCCGCGCTGGGCATCGCGCCCCCGGGGCTGGCCTGGGTCGAGGGCGGTCCACCGGTGCTCTTCTGCACCGGCACGCGCAATCCCCGGGTGGTCACCTCCAGCTCCGCCGTCGAGCTGCTCGACCGGGACGAGCTGGCCGCCGCCCTGGCCCACGAGCTGGCCCACCTCGAGCGACGGGACCCCACGCTCTCCTGGGCTCTCATGGGGGCGCGCGCCCTCATGTGGTTCAACCCCGGCGTCCAGGTGCTGGTGCGCGCCATCGCCCGCGACGCCGAGCGCACCGCCGACGAACGGGCCGGCCAGGCCTGCGGGGATCGGCTGGCGCTGGCCAGCGGACTTCTCAAGCTCTACCGCGCCACCGAGGGGCGAGGCCGGGGAGCCGGGGCGGGGAGCCGGCCGCTCTCGGCGGCGCTCGCCGAGCCCATCGCCCGGGCCCGCGCCCACGACATCGAGCTGCGCTGCCGCGCGCTGCTCGGCCCCCCTCCGGCGCCGGTGCCGCTGGCCCGGTTGCGGCTCGCCGCGGCCGCGGCCGGGCTCGGTCTCCTGCTCTTCTTCGTGGTATGACCGCCGCCACGGTGGCAGGGGCGACGGGAAGCACGGTGAGCGAGGGCGCGCGTGCCCTCTGGACCCTGGCCCTCGTGCTGGGGGGAACGACCGTGGCGCTCGTGGCGCTCGACGCGATGCCGACCTGGCTGCACGGCCAGCCGCGCGGGGTCCGGCGGGCCGCCACCGTCGAGGACGCCGAGCGACGGATCCAGTCGCGCGTCCTCCTGCCGTCCTACTTCCCCGACACCCTGCGCTGGCCGCCCGCCGAGGTGCGCTTCACGCGCGACGGGGGCGGCTCGGTGGCGCTCACCTTCCTGGGCACGGACGGGGCTCCGGACCTGGTCCTGGCGCAGACCGTGGCGGGCGCCGGGCCGATCCCGGACGGGCTGCACGGACGCCTGGCGGTGATCCAGCAGCAGAGCGCCCCTCTCGGAGACGACGCGGTCCTGTCCCGGGTGGTGGCCGAGGACGGGACGCTCTGGAGCCAGCTGGAGTGGACCCGCGGGGGACGGCGCTTTCTCCTGCGCGGCCGTGGGTCGCTCGAGAACCTGATCCGGATGGCCCGCAGCATCCACGGGGAGCGCCGGTGAGGCGGGCGTCGCTCCGCGCCCGCCTGCGCGGTTCGCTGCAGACCCGCGTCTACATGCTGCTCGCGGTCAGCTCGGTGGTCCCGGTGGTGATGCTGGCCTGGGCCTTCGGCGTCCGCGTGTCGCGTCTCGACGAGCAGCTGGTCGAGGCCCGCGAGTGGTCGGCCAAGACCGTGGCGGGGCAGGTCGAGGAGGAGCTCAACAAGGGGTTCGAGATCCTGCAACGGGCCGCCACCGCCTCCCACGTGAACCTGGAGGACCAGGATACCGGCCCGGAGCGGGCGGCGCTCCGGGACCCGCGCGTGGGGCTGCACTTCCCCGGAGGGGCCTTCTTCCTCGACGCGACCGGGCGCGTGGTCGCCGAGGAGCCCGACCGCGGCTCCCGATCCATCGCGCCCCTCGCGGACCTCGCGGTGGTGCGCACGGCCATCGAGAGCGGGCGGCCCGTGGTCTCCCCCTTCGTGGCCGGGTTCTCGGGGGAGCACGTCTACGAGCTCGTCCCGGTCCGGAACTGGGAGGGGAGGGTCACCGGGATCGCCGGCGGGATCGTGGACGCCGGCCAGCACAACCTGCACGTCATGCTCCGCTACCTCCGCCAGGGGGCGGAGGGATCGGCGGAGGTCGTGGACCGCGCCGGCCGCATCGTGGCCACCACGGAGCCGGGGCGTCCCGCCGTCACCAGCGCCTGCTCGGGCGTCCGGGAGGTGATCGCGCAGGGCAAGGGGATGTCCCGGCGCTGCAGCGAGTGTCACACCGGCAGGGCGCAGGACGCGCGGGGGCGGTCGGTGGTGACCACGGCCGTGGTCAGGAACGCTCCCTGGGTGCTGGTGGCCCGGGCCCCGACGGCCGAGGTCCTGGGCGCGTCGGGCGCCTTCCCGGCCTGGCTCGTCGGGATGATCCTGGTGTCGCTGGGTGCGGGCGCCATGCTGGCCTGGGGCGCGGCGCGCAGCGTGGCGAAGCCGGTGGCGGCCCTCACCCGCGCCGCCGAGAGCATCGCCGCCGGCAACCTCTCCGGGAAGATCCCGATCCTCGGAAACGACGAGGTGGGGAGGCTCTCGCTGGCCCTCGAGAAGATGCGACTCGCTCTCGCCGGTCTCATCGGCGCGGTGGCGGCGGCCAACGCGCAGCTCGAGGAGCGGGTGGTCGAGCGGACGGTCCAGCTGGGCCGGGCGAACGACCAGTTGCGCGATCGCGAGCTCGCCCTGGAGCGGCTCTACGAGAAGGTGGTGTCGGCCCAGGAGGACGAACGCAAGCGCATCGCCCGGGAACTTCACGACGACACCAGCCAGAGCCTGGCCGCGGTGGTGATGGCCATCGACGGGTCGCTCGCGGCCATGAAGGCGGGACTGACGCCCCGCCTCGAGGAGGCCAAGGCGCTGGCGGTCCACACCATCGAGGAGGTCCACCGGATGATCCTCGACCTGCGCCCGTCGGTCCTCGACGACCTCGGGCTGCAGTCGGCCATCCGTTGGTACGCCGATCGCCACCTGACCGCCCGGGGCATCTCGGTGCGCTGCGAGTTCGACGCCCCGGACCGGCGCTTCCCGGCGCCCTACGAGACGGCGCTCTTCCGCGTCTGCCAGGAGGCGATGAGCAACATCGCGCGCCACGCCCATGCCGAGTCGGTGCTCATCCAGCTCTCCGAGGGCGAGGGTGTGATTCGCATCGAGATCGAGGATGATGGCCGCGGCTTCGAGCCGAAGAACGTGTCCCATGCCGAGCGGCGCCACTTCGGGCTCATGGGGATCGAGGAGCGGGTGGAGATCCTGGGCGGCAAGGTGATGATCGACTCGGCGCCGGGGCAGGGAACGCGCGTCCGCCTCGAGGTTCCACTTCCCAGGGGGGGATAGGCGATGTCCAGGATCCGGGTTCTTCTCGCCGATGACCACGCCATCCTGCGCGAGGGGGTGCGGGCGCTGCTCTCCCTGTGCGACGACATCGAGGTGGTCGGGGAGGCGGTGGACGGGCAGGGGGCCATCGAGGCCACCCGGACGCTCGACCCCGACGTGGTGCTCATGGACATCGCCATGCCCGGTCTGGGCGGGCTGGAGGCCACCCTCGAGATCAAGAAGGCCGGGCTCCGCGCCCGGATCCTCATCCTTTCCCAGTACGAGGACCGGGAGTACGTGAGGAGGCTGCTCAAGGCCGGCGTCTCCGGCTACCTGCTCAAGAAGTCGGCGGGCTCGGAGCTCCCCAACGCGATCCGGGCGGTTCACAAGGGCGGGCTGGTGCTCGACCCCGAGGTGGCGCGGACCGCGATGGAGGACGCCGGGCCGGCGGCCCCGGGTGGCGAGGACCTCTACGAGAGCCTGACCGACCGGGAGAAGCAGGTGCTGAAGCTGGTGGCCGAGGGGCTGGCCAACAAGGAGGTCGCCGACGTGCTGGGCATCAGCGTGAAGACGGCGATGTCCCACCGCGAGAAGGTCATGGAAAAGCTCGGCCTGCACAACCGCACCGAGCTGGTGCGCTTCGCGCTCCGGCGCGGCGTGATCCGCGTCGATCCCTGACGGCGCCCGGGGCGGTGCGCGAAATCCCCCCTTTCCCGCATGACATGGGGCAAGGGCCCCAGCGGCGGGCCCCGTCCTCCAGGCAACCTCTCGAATTCACGCGGCTCCCCGGTTCCCGTGCTCGGCCCGGTCCTTGCTAATTCCTCCCTCGCGTTGGTCGCTCCGGGAGGGGAGTGATCAGCGTCTGGGGCGGGGGGGAGAGCGTGCGGGTCCTGTTCACGAGCGCGCCTGAGCCGGACTCGGTCGTCGAGTCCGCCGAAGCCTGGCTCCCCCTTGCCCTGGTTCATCTCGCCGGAGCGGTCCGGGCCGCCGGCCACGAGTGCGAGATCGTGGACGCGCTCTCCCTCGGCCTCGGCGCCGCGGACGTCGAGGCCATCGCCCGCCAGACCGGATCGGACGCGGTCTGCGTCTCGGCCGCGACGCCCGGATTCCCTGCCGCCATGGATCTCTGCCGGCGGGTCCGGAGCGCGGGCCGGATCACCGTGGTGGGCGGAGTTCACGCGTCGTTCATGTACCCCGAGTTCCTGCCGTCGGGCGCGGTGGACTTCGCCGTGGTCGGGGAGGGGGAGGAGACCCTCCCCGAGCTGCTGCGCTGCCTGGCGGCTGGCGACGACCCGGCCCGGGTCGCCGGGATCGCCTTCGGGCTGGGCGGCCGGGTCATCCGGACGGCCCCGCGCCCTCGCCTGGCCGCGCTCGACCCGCTGCCCAAGGCCTGGGACCTCCTGCCCCTGTCCCGCTACCGCTGGGCCGGCCGTCCCGGGGCGCGCATGGGGGCCATCACCACCTCGCGCGGATGCCCCCGCCGCTGCGGATACTGCTGCCAGGCGACCCAGTACGAGGGAACCTGGCGCATGCGCTCGGTGGACTCGGTGGCCTACGAGCTGGTGCAGCTCCGGCGGGAGCACGAGATCGAGCTGGTGTGCTTCCACGACCCCGCGCCCGCCGCCGACGCAAGCCGCTTCTCCGAGCTGACCGAGCGGCTCGTCGAGCTCGACCTGGGGCTCGAGCTCGTGATCTGGAGCAGCGTCGCCGACGTCCTCCGCGACGAGGCCGTGCTCCCGCGCTGGCGCTCGGCAGGGGTGATCCACGTCGGGATCTGCCGCGAGCCGTCGGAGGATCGGCTCGAAGGGGCAGCGAAGGAGCGTTCGGTCGCCGACGGACGCCGGGCGGTCCGGGCGCTGCGCCGGGCCGGCATCACCTGCGAGACCTCATTCTGGATCGGATTTCCAGACGAGACGCAGGCCACCGTGGAAGAGGCGTCGGCGCGGGCCCGCGCCTGGGATCCCGACGTCGCCCACTTCCCGCTCCTCACCCCCCTGCCGTACACGCCGGCGTGGCGGACCTACGGAGCCCACGTGATCACCCGCGACTACCGCCGGTACAACCAGAGGGATCCGGTGGTGAAGCCACGGGAAATGGACCTCCAGGAGGTGGTGGAGGCCGCCGAGCGGTGCCGCCGCCAGTTCATCGCCGAGCGCCCGACGCGGAATGCCCCCGGTAACGGGCGGCGCGCTGGACCCTGGCTCGTGCATCCGGGGGAGCCGGAGCCTTCGGTGCCCGCTCAGGAACGCCTGGCCGGCGACGGACGGGAAGGGGACCTCGCCTCTCCACCCGGACGCCGCAACTAGGCGCGGCTGCGGGGGAATCCAGGGGGCCGCATCCCTTTCGCGGGGGAACCTTTGTGGGTGGATGTCGCGCAACGTCTGCACCCGCGAGATAAGACAAGTCCAAGGAAATCCATGGTCTTCGCTCGGCACGGAGGTTGCTCATTGGGTTGGCCCGGAGGGGTCGATGCTCGTCGCCATCGGAGTCGACAGGAAGAGGGCCTCGGTCGCGTCCCGCGAGAGGCTGGCGGCCGTCGGCGAGGATCTCGCGGCGCTGGTGCGTTCCTACGGCGCGCTCGACGGGGTGGACGAGGTCTTCGTCCTCTCCACCTGCTACCGCGTCGAGCTGTACGCGGCGTCGGCCTGTCCGTCCTCGGCGGCCGGGAGCCTGGCCGAGGCGCTCCGGCAGCGCTCCGGCGACCCCGGGCTTCCGCTCTTCGACCTCCGCGGCGCCGAGGCCTTCCGGCATCTCTCCCGTGTCGCCGCCAGCCTGGAGTCGGGCGTCATCGGCGAGCCTCAGGTTCTCGGGCAGGTCAAGGAGGCGTTCGGCCACTCGAACGATGCGGGGACGGTGGGCAAGGAGCTCTCCACCATCATCGCCCGCGTCCTCCAGGTCGCCAAGAGGGTCCGCACCGAGACTGCGATCGGCCGTTCCGGGGTGTCGTGGGGACACGCATCGGCCGACCTTGCGGAGAAGGTGCTCGGCTCGCTCACGGATCGCCGGGCGGTGGTGGTCGGCGCCGGCGAGATGGCCCGTCTCTCCGCCCAGCACCTCCACGACCAGGGCATGAAGGTCGTGGTCGTCAACCGCACCCTGGCCAACGCCGAGGCGCTGGCGCGGGAGATCGACGGCGAGGCGCGCCCGATCGAGGCCCTCGGCGAGGAACTCGTCCGGGCCGACGTGGCCGTGGTCGCTGCGCCGGTCTCGCACCAGGCGCTCGAGCCCGGCGGCGCACCGGCCCTCATGAAGCAGCGCCGCCACCGGAGGCTGCTCTTCATCGACCTGGCGGTGCCCCGGGCCGTTCCCCCTGCCCTCGGAGAGGTGGACGGCATCTACGTGTGCGACGTGGACGACCTGGCCCGGATCCAGCGCCAGGCCCAGGAGGCCCGCGCGGGCGCCATCCTCGACGCGGAGAGGATCATCGACGCGGAGGTCGAGCGCTTCGCCCGCGAACTGGCCGAGCGCCGGGCCGCCCCCATCATCGCCGCGGTTCGCAACCGAGCCTCCGCCATTGCACGCGAGGAGGTGGAGCGCACCGTGCGCCGCCTGGGTGGCGACCCCGAGGTCGAGAAGCGGCTCGACGCCCTGGCGGGAGCCATCGTGTCGAAGCTGCTCCACCAGCCCAGCGTCCGCCTTCGCCTGGCGGGGCAGGACGTGGAAGGGGGCGAGCAGTTGATGGCCGCGGCCGCCCGGATCTTCGACGTCCAGCCGGCGGCTGGTTCGGCCCCGATGGCCTGACGATGCCCCGTGCCCTCACGGCAAAGGTTGCGCCGCTGCCCCTGCGGGGCGCAGAACGCGCGACCGGAGCCGGTCGGTACTGGACGAACGCGGTACAGGCCAGCGCGAATACTGGGTGGATTCACCCACTCGTCTCAGATCTGGGACGGTTTGGGTGAAATGGCGCGGTCCTTGCGACCCCGAACGTGCTGACCGGAGCCAACCTTGGCCATCGAAACGCTCAGAGGAGTCTGGAGCCGCCTGGACCGCAGCGTCCGCGCCCGGATCATCCTGCCCACGGCGGTGCTCTTCGCCGCCGTTCTCGGCGCCATGGTCTACGTGGCGGTGAGCGCGTACGGCTCGGACATCGAGAAGGTGCAGCGGGAGCGGGCCGAGATCTTCGCGGCCAACGTCGCGTCCGGTGTCACCCAGACCATGATGGAAGGGCAGCCGAACCAGGTGCCCGACCTGCTCGAGCTGGCGCGAAGCCACCGGGCGGACCTCGACTCCATCAGCCTCCTGCGTCCGGACGGGCAGGTGGCCTACTCCACCGACCGCCGCCTCATCGGCAGCACTCCCTGGGGCGGGATGGACTCGTTCTCCCAGCCAAAGGTCGTCTCGGAGCCGGGGGGGCTGAAGTCCCAGTACGCAGTGGTGCGCCCCATCGCCAACGTAGAGAAGTGCGCCTCCTGCCACGGTCGCGAGTCCCGCATCAACGGGTGGGTCGATCTCCGCTTCACCCGCACTCCCGTGCTCGAGGCGCGAGGGGAACTGGCCCGGACGCTGGGGGCCAGCACCGGCGTCGCCCTGCTCCTCCTGCTCGCCATCGCCTGGTGGCTGGTGGGGCGCGAGGCGGTCGCGCCGATCCAGCGGCTGGTTGCCGCCATGTCCCGGGCCGAGGCGGGCGACCTAACGGTCCGCGCCGACGAGGGGCGCCCCGACGAGCTGGGAACGGCTGCCCGCGGCTTCGACGCCACGCTGGCCGCCCTCCGGCGCAGCCAGGCCGAGCTCGAGGCCTTCTACCGGGAGCGCATGGTCCGGGCCGACCGGTTCGCGACGGTGGGCGAGATGGCCACCGGCCTGGCCCACGAGATCAAGAACCCGCTGGCCGGGTTGTCCGGGGCGCTCGAGCTGCTGGCCGAGGACCTGAGCGGGAACCCGCGGCAGGCCGACGTGGTCGGCGAGATGCGGCATCAAGTGTCGCGGCTCACCCACACCATGGAGAGCCTGCTGTCGTTCGCCCGGCCGCCCAAGGCGCGCCTCCGGGACACCGATCTCAACGCCGCGCTGGAGAACGTCCTCTTCCTGGTGCGGCAGCAGCGGCGGCTGGCCGCGGTTCACGTCGAGTCCGACCTGGACCAGGTCCCGCACGTGCTCGCCGACCCCAACCAGCTCGAGCAGGTCTTCCTCAACATCTGCCTGAACGCCTGCCAGGCCATGGGCGCGGCCGGGGGCCGGCTCACCGTCCGGTCCCGGCTCGTCGAGGGCCGGGTCGCCGTGGACGTCGAGGACACCGGCCCGGGCATCCCGGAGCACGTCCGCCCCAACCTCTTCAAGCCCTTCTTCACCACGAAGCGCGAGGGCAACGGGCTCGGCCTGGCCATCTCGGCGCGCATCGTCGCCGAGCACGGCGGGAACATCGGCTACCGCTGCCCGTCCGGGGGGGGGACCGTCTTCACGATCGCCCTCCAGCCGGTCAAGTCGGCGCCGGAGCGCTCCCTGGAGATGTCCGCATGACCAACTCGCCCGCCCGCATCCTGGTCGTCGACGACGAGAAGCTCATCCGCTGGTCGGTGGGGGAGCGGCTCCAGCGCGGCGGCTACGAGGTGCTCTCGGCCGAGTCGGGCGAGGAGGCCCTGGAGGTCATGGCCGCCCAGGCGCCCGATCTCGTGCTGCTCGACGTCCGGCTGCCCGGCATCGACGGCCTGGTCACCCTGCAGCGGGCGCTGGGCCAGTACCCGGAGCTGGCGGTGCTCATGATGTCCGCGCACAGCACGGTGGACATCGCCGTCGAGGCCATGAAGCACGGCGCCATCGACTTCCTGGTGAAGCCCTTTCCCTTCCAGGCTCTCGACGCGGCCGTGGAGCGGGCCCTCACCACGGCGCGGACCCGGAGGCAGATCCAGGCGCTCACCGAGGAGCGGCGGGGCGGGGGGGAGGCGCTGGCCGGGCTGGTGGGGCGATCGGCCGCCATGGAGCAGGTGCGCAGCATGGTCTCGCGCCTCTCCGGGAGCGACTCCACCACCATCCTCGTCGAGGGGGAGAGCGGTGCGGGCAAGGAGGTGGTGGCCCGGGCCGTCCACTTCTCCAGCGGCCGCGCCGAGCGACCCTTCCTCCAGGTGAACTGCGCGGCGCTGCCCGAGCACCTGCTGGAGAGCGAGCTCTTCGGCCACGAGCGCGGCTCCTTCACCGACGCCCACACCCAGAAGCGCGGACTCTTCGAGAGCGCCGAGGGCGGGACGGTGATGCTCGACGAGATCGGCGACCTGCACCCGGGCGGCCAGGCCAAGCTCCTGCGCCTCCTCGAGAACAAGACGTTCCGTCGGGTGGGCGGCGTCACCGAGCTGCGGGCCGACGTCCGGGTCCTCGCCGCCACCAACGTGAACCTGGAGGAGCGGGTCGCCGAGGGGCGGTTCCGGGCCGACCTCTTCTTCCGCCTGAACGTCGTGCGGATCGTCATGCCGCCCCTGCGGGAGCACCCCGAGGACGTGCCCACGCTCTGCGCCTACTTCATCGCCCGGTTCAACCACGAGATGAAGCAGCAGCTGAAGGGCGTGAACGCCGGTGCGTTGCAGATGCTCCAGGCCTACCGCTGGCCGGGCAACGTGCGGGAGCTGCGAAACGTCATCGAGCGCGCCTTCATCCTGCACGCCGGGGCCGAGGAACTCCGCCCCGAGCACCTCTCCCCGGAGCTGCGCGGCGCCGCCATGGCCGCGGCCGCGCGGCGCCCCGAGAAGCCGGTGGCGGTCCCGCAGGACGGTCTGGTCCTCGAGGACGCGGAGCGCAAGCTGATCCAGGAGGCGCTCGAGCGGTCCAGCGGCAACCAGTCCCGGGCGGCGCGGCTGCTCGGCATCAGCCGCGACACGCTCCGCTACCGGCTCAAGAAGCACAACATGGGTTGATCGAAGGGCTCTACCCGGCGGCCAGCGGCTCCAGCGCGGTCCGCAGCTTCCGGCGGGCCCTCATCTCGAGCTGGCGGGCCCGCTCGCGCGAGAAGCCGAGGCGGGTACCCAGTTCCTGGAGCGAGGCCGGGTCGTCGGCCATGAAACGCTGCTCGATGATGGTGCGTTCGCGGTCGTCGAGGGTCGCGAGGGCGTCGGTCACGCCGCGGCGGACGCGGTCCGATTCGCGCGCGCAGGAGAGCCGCTCGTCCTGAAGATCGTCGCCCGAGGCGATGCGGTCCACCGGCGAGAGGTCGCCACCCGGGGCGGGAGCGTCGAGTGACTGGTCGCGCTGCTCCATGCGGCGGGCGGCCTCGCGGACGTCGTCGGTGCTGACCCGGAGACGCCGGGCCACGCGGTCGTCGAGGTCGTCGTCGGCGCCGGCCCCGGCGCGGGAGAGTTCCCTGCGCGTGCGTCCGAGCGCGAAGAAGAGGCGCCGCTGGGTCTGGGTGGTGCCGAGCTTCACCACCGACCAGGACTGGAGGACGTGGGCCTGGATGTAGGCGCGGATCCACCAGGCCGCGTAGGAGACGAGGCGGATGCCCAGGTCGGGGTCGAACTTCTGCACCGCCTTCATGAGCCCGAGGTTGCCCTCCTGGATGAGGTCGGGGAGCCGGAGCCCGTACCCGCGGTAACCGGAGGCGACCTTCACCACGAAGCGAAGGTTGGCGGTCACGAGCTTGTGGGCGGCCCGCTTGTCTCCGGTCACCCGGTAGGCGCGTGCGAGCGCCTGCTCCTCGTCCGCGGTGAGGAGCGGATGGCGACCCACTTCGGAGAGATAAGCGGCCAGGGACTCGCGCATGAGTCCACTCAAGAGCATGAGCGATGCCAGAAAAATGGACCCAAAATTGACGTGCATGTACGCTTACATACCGAAAACGAGGGACACGACTTCGATGCTGGGTATTACCTTTTTACCGATCCTGGAAGGCGAAACTCCCCTGATGGGTCATCTCGCCCACCAAATTGACCCTATCGGACGGCGGTCTGGGTTCTGACCCATCTGGGTCGCCGCAGCCCCTTGCGCAGATCGTCCCGGCGAAGCATCGTGAAAGAAATGCATCGGCCATGAGCGAACTCCGCCCGACCTCCCCATCCGCCGAGTCAAGCGCCGAACCCGAAGAGAAGGCGAGCCAGCTCGCCTTCGTGGCGCATGAGATCCGCAACCCGCTCTCCACCGCACTCTGGAGCGCGGAGTTGCTCGCCCGCATGACACCCGAGGAGCGCGGGGGACCGCGTGGGGAGAAGCTTTCCCGCATGTCGCTCCGCGCCCTGACCCGTCTCAGGCGGCTCGTCGAGGACCACCTCCTCACCGCACGTCTCGACGTGGGGGGGATCCCGCTCGACGTGGAGGAGATCCCGGCCCGCGAGATGTTCCCGGGGGCCGGCGCCGTCGGCGCGGGCTCCCTCGAGCTGGAGCTGGAGTCGGGGCTCTCCGTGGTGGCCGACCCCTCGCTCGCCCGAAGGGTCGTGGAGGGGGTGCTGCTCGCTGCGGCCCGCGGGGGCGCCGAGGTTCGCGTCACCGGGTCGCGCAAGGGGAGGCTGGCCCGCTTCCGCGTGGAGGGGGCTCCGGCCACCGAGGAGGACCTCGCCGACCCCAGGAGAGGCGATCCGGGCGACACCCGCGGCGCCGCGCTGGCGATGCCTGTCGCGCGCCGGGCCTGCCTGCTGCTCGGCGGGGCGATCCGCGCCGAGGACGGGGTCTGGGTGCTGGAGTTGCCGGCGCCGGAGACACCCCGCCGGCAGAGCTAGGGGCGCTTGACAGGGCGCAGCCCCTCCGCTACAAGTCCGCGCTCTCCAACCGTTTTCTGCAAGTCCTCCCCGGCCGGTCGTCGCGGGTCGGACCAATGCGAGGTCGAACATGGCTACTGGTCTCCTGGGTCGCAAGGTCGGCATGACCCACATCTTCACCGCCGACGGCGACAGCATCCCCGTCACCGTTCTCCAGATGGGCCCCTGCACCGTCATCCGCCGCAAGACCGCGGAGAAGGACGGCTACGACGCCGTCGTGCTGGGCTTCGTCGAGGTCGAGGAGAAGAAGGAGAAGCGGCTGACCAAGGCGGAGGTCGGCGTCTTCAAGAAGGCCGGAACCGCGGTCTTCCGCCACCTCAAGGAAGTTCGCCCCCGTGACGCCAAGCTCCTCGGCGAGCTCAAGACGGGGGACGTCCTCAAGGTCGATCAGGTCTTCAAGCTCGACCAGCGGGTGGACGTCACAGGCGTGTCGAAGGGTCGCGGGTTCGCCGGCGTCTTCAAGCGCTGGGGAATGAAGGGCGCGGCCCGTGACTCCTCCACGGCCCACGAGCACCACAGGCACCCGGGCGCCATCGGACAGCGCAAGACGCCCGGCAAGGTCTGGAAGGGCAAGCACCTGCCCGGCCACTACGGCGTGGACAACATCACCACCCAGAACCTGGTCGTCGCCGGCATCGAGGCCGAGGGGAATCTGCTGCTCGTGAAGGGCGCCGTCCCCGGGCACGCCGACGGGCTGGTCTTCGTGGACACGGCATCCAAGGGGCAGCCCAGGGTCAAGAAGAAGCAGGAAGTCCGCGAGCGGGCCAAGCCGAAGGTGTAACGGCGGAGCCTTCAGGCTCCGCAAGAGCCACTCACGGAACGGTTCCGAGGAACCGGACCCCGGGCGAGACCCCGGAACGCGAAAGGGCTGGCGAGAGATCGCCAGCCCTTCTTTGCATCTGGTTCCCGGTGTTCGGGACGATCTAGTCGGTGGCTCCTGGGGCGCCTGAAGGCGCCCCTGTGCTCCCGCCCCGCTTGCGGTCCCGCTCCATCCGGTACCGAGCGTTCGGGTCCAGCGCCTTCTTCCGCAGCCGGATGGAGAGCGGCGTCACCTCGACCAGCTCGTCCTCGGCGATCCACTCGAGCGACTTCTCGAGGTTCATGTCGCGGGGCGGGATCAGGAGGATGTTCTCGTCCCGGCCGGCGGCGCGGATGTTGGTGAGCTTCTTCTCCCGGCAGATGTTGTACTCGATGTCGTTGTCGTGGGAGTGCTCGCCCACGATCATGCCGCTGTAGACCTTGTCGCCAGGCTTCACGAAGAGCTTGCCGCGCTCCTGGCCGGAGAAGCAGGCGTAGGCCACCGTCTCCCCCTCGCGGTCGGAGACGATGGAGCCGGCCTGGCGCTTGTCGATGCGCCCCTGCCAGGGCTCGTAGCCGTCGAACTGCGAGGAGAGGATGCCCTCGCCGCGGGTGAGGGTGAGGAACTCGGAGCGGAAGCCGATGAGGCCGCGGGCCGGGACCCGGAACTGGAGGCGGGTGCGCCCGGAACCGAGCGGCTGCATGTCGACCATGCGCCCCTTGCGCGGGCCGAGCGCGCCCGTGACCCCGCCCACGCCGTCCACCGGCAGGTCGCAGACGAGCAACTCCATGGGCTCGTGGACCTCGCCGGCGATGGTCTTCAGGATGGGCTCCGGATTCGACACCGTGAGCTCGAATCCCTCGCGCCGCATGTTCTCGACGATGACCGCGAGCTGGAGCTCGCCGCGCCCGACCACCTTGAAGGCGTCGGGGGTCTCGGTGTCCTCGACCCGGATGGAGACGTTCTTGTAGGCCTCGCGGTGCAGGCGCTCGCGGATGTTCCGGCTGGTGACGTACTTGCCCTCGCGCCCGGCGAAGGGACCGTCGTTCACCCGGAACACCATCGACATGGTGGGCTCCTCCACGCTGATGCGCGGGAGGGCCACCGGGGCGGAGGGGTCGCAGAGGGTGTCGCCGATGCCGATCTCCTCGGCGCCGGCGATGCAGACGATCTCGCCCGGGCCGGCGTCCTTCACCTCGACCCGCTTCAGGCCGTCGTAGACGTAGAGGCGGACGATCTTGGCGGAGACGATCTTGCCTTCCTCGCGGATGACCGAGATCTGGGCGCCCTCGCGGGCCACGCCGGAGGAGACGCGGCCGATGGCGAGGCGCCCCACGTACTCGTCGTAGTCGAGGTTGTCCACGAGCATCTGCAGCGTGGAGTGCTCCTCCTCGGGCGGGGCGGGGATGTGGGTCAGGATGGCGTCGAAGAGGGGCTTCAGGGTGTCCGACTCGAAGGCGCCGGCGACCGTGTGGGCGGCGCGCCCCTCGCGGGCGATGGTGTAGATGACGGGGAAGTCGATCTGGTGCTCGTTGGCGCCCAGGTCGATGTAGAGCGAGTAGACGAGGTCGAGGACCTCCTTGGCCCGCGCGTCCTGCCGGTCGACCTTGTTGATGACGAGCACCGAGGGCAGCCCGAGGGCCAGCGCCTTGGAGAGCACGAAGCGGGTCTGGGGCAGAGGCCCCTCGGCGGCGTCCACGAGCAGGAGCACGCCGTCCACCAGGCGAAGCGCCCGCTCCACCTCCCCGCCGAAGTCGGCGTGGCCGGGGGTGTCCACGATGTTGATCTTGATCCCGCCCCAGGTGACCGCGGTGTTCTTGGCGAGGATGGTGATGCCCTTCTCGCGCTCCAGGTCGTTCGAGTCCATCACCCGCTCGACCAGGGTCTCGTTGGAGCGGAAGATGCCGGCCTGGCGGAGCATGAAGTCCACGAGCGTGGTCTTGCCGTGGTCGACGTGGGCAACGATGGCCACGTTGCGGATGCGGTCTCTGGCGATCATGGGAGGGGGGGGAGGCGGGCGGGTTCATATACGCGCTGCGTCGAACCGGCAAGGGGAAAGCGCCCCAGGACGACATCGGAGGTCGGGATGGAGCAGGTGCAGGGGTTGAACCACGTCGCGCTTCGCTGCTCGGACCTGGGGCGCCTCGAGGCGTTCTACGGGGACGTGCTGGGGCTCCCCGTGCTCCGGCGCTGGCCTTCGGAGGGGGGCGGGGACCGCAGCGTCTGGCTCTCCACGGGGCAGGGGTTCCTGGCGCTGGAGCGCGCCACCAGGCCGGTCGAGGAGGAGCCGTTCGAGGACGCCCCGGCGGGGTGGCAGGTCGTCGCGCTCACCATCGGGAGGGCCGACCGGGGGGCCTGGGAGGGGAGGCTCCTCGCCGCCGGGGTGCGCCTGGCCCGCCGCACCCCGTTCTCCCTCTTCTTCCGGGATCCGGAGGGCAACCGGGTGGCCCTGACCCACTGGCCGGAGGAGGCGTGATCTTCGAGCGGCGCCGCTTCGGGAAGGACAACTACCTCTACCTGCTCGCCGAGGGGGGCGACGCGGCGCTGGTGGACCCGGCCGACCCGGAGACGGCGCTCGCCCTGGTCCGGAGGATCGGGATTCACCCACGGTGGATCGTGCACACCCACGGACACGCCGACCACTCGGGGGGGAGCGCCCGCCTCCGGGAGGAGTTCTCGGCCGAGGTGATCGGCCACGGCGCCGACGCGGGGTGGTTCCGCCCCGACAGGGACCTCGCCGGAGCGGAGTTCCTCGAGCTGGGGGCGTTGCGCATCCGGGTCCACGAGGCCCCCGGGCACACCCCGGGGTCGGTGCTGCTGGAGTGGCGGGGGAGGCTCCTCACCGGGGACACTCTCTTCTGGTCCGGGTGCGGGAACTGCCGGCACGGGGGCGACCCGGTCCGGCTCGCGGCCACCTTCCGGACGGTCTTCCCGGGGCTCGACCCGCGCCTCGAGGTCCACCCCGGCCACGACTACGCCGAGGCGAACCTCGCCTTCGTGCTGGGGCTCGAGCCGGGCAACCAGGCCGCGGCGGGGCGGCTGTCGGCGGTGCGGGCGTCGCGCGCGGCCGGGCTGGAGCCGGAGGCGACCGAGCTCGGGGAGGAGGCTCTCGTGAACCCCTTCCTGCGGGCCGGAGGGGACGGGCCGTTCATCGACCTTCGCGGTCGGCGCGATCGCACTTGATGCGGAGCCTCCGCCGGGCCTGCTAGGATCGCCCCGGAGGCCAGGTCGGTGCACGGATCCTTCAACGTCCCCAACGTGCTGACGTCGGTGAGGCTCGTCCTCGCGCCGGCCTTCCTCTGGCTGTACCTCGAGGGGGACGAGGACGGTGCGCTCATCGCCTTCGCGGTGGCCGCCGCCACCGACGCGCTCGACGGCCTGGCCGCCCGCCTGCTCCGTCAGCAGACCAGGCTGGGCGCCTTCCTCGACGCGGCCGCCGACAAGCTCCTGGTGGCCTGCGCACTCATTGCACTTTCGGTGAAGGGTCAGGTGCCCTGGTGGCTGACCGGGGTGGTGGTGGGACGCGACGTCCTGCTGGCGGCCGGGTCGCTCTTCCTGTCCTTGCACCACGCGCCGGTGCCGGTCCGGCCCACGCGCGTCGGCAAGTACGCCACCGCGCTGGTGTTCCTGATCGTGGTGGTGGTTCTCGCCGCCAACTACCACGACACCCCGCCGGCGCGGAGTTCCCCCTGGGTCGTCGCGCTGGGGGGCCTGGCCGTCGCGCTGGTGGTGGGCAGCGCCGTCCAGTACGCGTCGTCCTTCTCGTCCAGCGTGCGGCTGGGGCGGCGAGCGCACGACGCCGCCGGACGTTGACACCCTCGCCCCCAGCGGGTAGAAACGGCCGGCTTCACGATGGTTCCAGGCCCGTAGCTCAGTGGTAGAGCACTACCTTGACACGGTAGGGGTCCGCGGTTCGATACCGCGCGGGCCTACCAAGAAAAGAAGGGGTTAGCCTCATGGCTGGCCCCTTTTTTCTTGCCTCGAAATCTCCTGGGACACGTAGGCACTCCTGCGGCAGGCACAGCGGCAGGCGTTCGAGCCGGTGCAAGCCCGGCCAGGCTGGCGGCGCGTGCCCGAGATGCAACGCGGGCGGCCGATGCGCTCTGGACCGCCGCGTCATCGGCGATGAAGGCGATGACGCGGCGGCGCCAAGAACGGTACCCCACCCCGGCACGCTTGCGTGCGGTTCACATGCTGAAGATCTGCGCCACGATGTTGCAATAGCAGTTCCCGCTAGGACTCCCGTATAGCTGGAGTTTGAACGTGTGGACCTCCCCCGACACCAGCGCCGTGTAGTAGGTGGACCAGGCACCCATCTCCATCGCGGTAGCGCCGTTGTTGCGGTTCGCGATCCAATGTCCGAGCGCAGTGTCCACACCGGTGCCGATCTGGACGACCGGCTTGACCGCGACCACACCTCCATTGGGGGGGACGCCGGTGCAATCGACCTGTACGCTGATGATTGCGCCCTCGTTCGCGCCGGCGGTGTAGGTCGGAGTCGGACAGTAGACGTTGGTCCCCGGCACGAAGGGGAAGGAAGTCTGCACGACTCTGACGGCCTTGACACCGGACGGGCCCGGAGGGCCCGCTGGTCCCTGAGCGCCCGCCGGTCCCTGGACACCCGGTGACCCTGCAATTCCTGCTGCTCCCGCTGGTCCCTGAGCCCCCGCCGGGCCCAAGGGGCCTGTGGGACCCTGGACACCTGGTGACCCTGCAATTCCTGCTGCTCCCGTCGGGCCCTGAGCGCCGGCCGGGCCCGCTGCTCCCGTCGCACCAGGATCACCCTTGGCACCGTTGGCCCCGTTGCAAACGTATTCGACGGTTCCCCCATTCAGCGTCAACTGGACGCCGCCTGTCGGGCAATGACTGTCGCCAACCGGCAGCACAACCTTGGACAGGGAAGTGAGATCGGGTGTCCCTCCGGGTGGGGGGGAGGAAGAGTTGCCGCTGGATCCGCAAGCAGAAAGCACCAACGACACGAGCGCCACGAGCACGACACGAGAAGTCATTGATTCCCCCAATACGACGAAGTCGAGTCACCACTTCGCGAGGCCGCCGTCGAGGGGGTGACGCTGGGTGAACTTCTCGATCGGTTCGACAGGCAGCACCTCATGTGAGATGAGGTGTGCCTACGCTGAAGTACTGGGAGTGGACATTCAAGACGCCACGCGTCGCAACGATCCGACGGTAGCGGCGGCGCGGCGTGTCTAGACCTGGATCAATGGAAAAGCGCGTCTTGATGTCAGGGTCAGGAGAGGTGGCGGGCATGCTGAAGGTCGGGGAGAGAGTGACCGTCCGGCACGGGTTCCTCTGGCGGCGAACCGGGACCGGGACCATTCGCGCCACGTACCAGAAGGAGGGACGGCTCTTCGCCTCGGTGGAACTCGACGGGAGCGGGAAACTCCTGCCGAGGCTCGTGAGCCAGATCCAGGTCGTCGGCAGGGAGAAGGGCTAGCCCGTTCCGGCCGGGCTGGATCGGGCAGGAAAGGCTGAACGCGTTCCGGCGGCGGGCGGGCGCGCGCCTGTCGCCCCGAGAAACCGTCGGGCCCCCTCCACGAATCGTTCCAGCCTCCTCGAGACGGTTCGCCGGGAGATCCCGAGCGCGTCCGCGACCTCGTCGTGGTTCATGCCGTCGACGAAGACACCGACGGCGACCAGCTGGGTCACACCATCGAACCTGGCCAGGACGGTGCGTGCGAGCTCCCACTCCACGAGGGCGTCCGGACGGGAAGCGCCGTTCGAGGCGGGGAGGGCATCCTGATCCTCCGTGGCTGCCTCCTCGCCGCGCCTCCGGGCATCCCGGAGGAGGTTCAGGCAGTGGTTGGTCGCGACCCTGTAGATCCAGGGGAGGACCGTTTCCCGGGAGGAGAGTTGCTCCATGTTCCCGAGGAGCTTCACGAAGACATCCTGGGTGGCATCGTGCGCGGTCGTGCGGTCTCCGAGCAGGCGAAGGCATCGCCGGTAGACGACGGGGCCAAACTCCCGGTAGAGCCGCGTGACGTGGCTTCGCTGGGCCTCGCTCGCCGTGACCGTCGGTCCGCTCATTCGAGAGCCTCACAGGGAGCGACGACAATCGATCGGGTCACTGGCATTCCTGGCGGGTCGAAGATGGACGGCTCAAGTAGACATTGGAATACTCCAATTATCTAGCTGTCGCTCGGCGCCGCGTGTACCGCCATTGGGGTACGTGACTGCGAAACAAATACTTAAAATCATGGAAGTAAACGAAAAAGGATGTTCGCGTACGCTTGCCTCCCTTGGGAGCCGATCACGGAAAGCGTTGCCGCGGATGCCGAAAAGGGAACGTTCACGATCCCGGGGTATCCACCAGGTGTGAGGTCCGAGGCGTGTTGGCGGACAGGATTCGAAGGGAGGAGACCAGGACGCCCCTCTTGGGGCGTGATCGCTGGACCGGTTCGGAGGAACAGAATGGGACGGGCGCCCTTCCTGCCGGTATGGACTGTCGCATGGCAAACAAGACCTTCTGGAAGGGCGCGTGGCGGTTGATCGAGCAGCCAAACGCCCTCGACGCCAAGGGACGGCTCGGCGCACCCTGCCCCCCCTTCACGGAGGGCGAGGACGTGAAGTGGGTCGCCGAGGGGGCCTACGGGGCATCGGGGAACTTCGTCCCGGCACTTCAGGTCGCGGCCGCGATTCCGGCGCTTCCCCAGGTCGGCGACCGGATCTACCGGCTGGTCACGTCGGACGACCCCTGGTTCGGGGGGAGGTTCGGCGTGGAGAAGCTGGAGGAGCGGCTGGACGAGCTGGGGCGGGATGGCTGGCGCGCGGTGGGCATCGCGGGGACGCGCGCCGATCCAGCGGTGTTGATGGAGCGGGTGGTGGAAGAGGCCGGTCTCGCGGAAGCGCAGCGGCGGCGAGAGCCGACGCCCTCCTGAACCTGCGCCGGAAGGAAGCGACGGAACCGGCCCGACAATCCTCACTTACCCTGGCGCATCGCCCACCTCCCGGGGGTTGAACCACCGGCGCTCCCGAACTGGCGGGCGCGCCCATGTTCCCGAACCGGAACCGGAGGTACACGATGAGTCCGATGCGTCTCGCAGTGAACGTGGCGACGGGCCTGGCCGCCCTGGTGGTTCTCGCGCCGGCGGCGATGGCCGGCGACAAGGTGATGGAATTCGAGTCGATGGCGGGGGTGATGCGCCCGTTCACCGGTTCCACGCACGCGATCCGCGGCGTGAACGGGGGCGGCCTCCCGTGGGTGATCCGCGTGGGCAAGGGCGAGGTGAAGGCCGACGGGCGGGTCGAGGTGAAGGTGCGGGGGCTGGTGCTGGCCGACGACCCGGCGGTCCCGCCCGCCCGGAGGCTCGTGAACCCCGTCCCGACGTTCCGGGCCGTGGTGAGCTGCCTGACGGTGGACGCGGCGGCCGAGGCGGTCACGGTGAACGTGACCACCGGCGACTTCCCGGCGACGACCGGCGGCGACTCCGAGATCGAGGCGGCGCTCGACCTCCCGAGCCCGTGCATCGCGCCGATCGTGTTCATCACCAGCCCGGGCGGGGCGTGGTTCGCCGCCACGGGAGGCTGACGGCCCGCGCCCCTACCGCTGCCACCACCAGTTGGGCTGCTCGGGCTCGACCCGGGGGCGGGTGAGCTGGCTGCGGGGAACGGGGGAGCCGGGGGAAGGGCGCCGGGACATCTCGGCGCGCAACCTCTTGAGCCGCTCCGCCAGCCGGGCCCGGGCCTCCACTTCGCGCTCTTTCAGGTCCTTCATGTGCGTTGCCTCCGACGAGGAGAGAAGAGCACGGGGGTCTGACATTCCGTTCAGGTATCGAGGGCGCGTTTCACCGCATCCGCGTAGGATGATGGCGTGTCCAGGACCCTGCTCGCCCTCGCCGCCGCATCGGCGATCCTCGCCGGGCTGGTCCCGTCCGTGCCCGCCGCCGCCGACGGGATGAGTTGCCCGGGCGGGGTCATCTCGGTCGGCGACTCGCGCCTCGACGTACTCGGAAAGTGCGGACAGCCGACGCTGGTCGAGGCCAGGCCCGCCCAGGTCACCGAGTGGGTGGGGGACCGGGTCCAGGGAGCGTCGCGGACCGTCACCATCACGGTCGAGACCTGGACCTACGACCTCGGCTCCTCGCGCCTCCTCCAGTACGTGAGGCTCGAGGCCGGCAAGGTGGTGAACGTCCGGACCGGCGGGTACGGCCATGCCGTCGACGGCCGGCGGAGCGGCGGCGCCATCCCCCGGGCGCCCTGCAAGTCCACCTCCATCCAGGCCGGCGACTCCACCTACGAGCTGCTCTCCCTCTGCGGCGAGCCGGTCTTCCGCGACGTGCGCGAGGTGCAGATCGCGGTGGCCGAGGGGGACGGGCAGTGGGTCGCCGGGGCCGCCACCGTGGTGCTGATGGAGACCTGGACCTACGACTTCGGCCCCCGCGCGCTGGTGCGCTTCGTCCAGGTCCGCGACGGCCGGGTCACCGGGGTCCGGACCGGGGGCTACGGTTACTCGGAGTGAATTAACGGGCGAGGTTGCGACCCCCATCCACGCGTGCTACGAACCCACGCCATGTCCGAAATCGTGAAGGTGACGCTCCCCGACGGGACGCAGAAGGAAACCGCCCGCGGAACCCCGGTGGGGGACTTCGTGCGCGAGAAGATCGGCCAGGGCCTGGCCAAGGCCGCCTACGTGGCCCGGCTCGACGGCGAACCGGTCGACCTCTCCCGCCCGCTCGACCGGGACGTCCGGCTCGAGGTGGTGACCACCCGGAACCCGGAGGCGCTCGAGGTGGCGCGCCACGACGCCGCCCACGTCATGGCCAGCGTCGTCCAGAAGCTCTACCCGGGGACGCAGGTCACCATCGGCCCGTCCATCGAGGAGGGCTTCTACTACGACTTCGCCCGCGAGACCCCCTTCACCCCCGAGGACCTCGAGAGGATCGAGAAGGCCACCAACGAGGCCATCGCCGCCGACCACCCCTTCCTCCGCGAGGAGGTGTCGATGGCCGACGCGCTGGCGCTCTTCGAGAAGCTGGGGGAGGGGTACAAGGTCGAGATCGTGAAGGACATCGCCGCCCGGGGGGCGAAGACGCTCACCCTCTACCGGCACGGCGACTGGGTCGATTTCTGCCTCGGGCCCCACGGGCCGACCACCGCCCGCATCGGGGTGGTGAAGCTCCTCTCGGTGGCCGGGGCCTACTGGCGCGGCGATCCGAAGAACCCCATGCTCCAGCGCATCTACGGGACCAGCTTCTTCAGCAAGAAGGATCTCGACGAGTGGACCACGCGGATGGAGGAGGCGCGCAAGCGCGACCACCGCAAGCTCGGGCCGGCGCTGGGGCTCTTCATGTTCCACCCCTACGCGCCCGGCGCCGCCTTCTGGCTGCAGAACGGCACCACCCTCTACCACCTGCTCGGCGACGCCATGCGGCGACTCACCCGGAAGAACGGCTACGTCGAGGTGAAGACGCCGCTGCTCTTCAACAAGAAGCTCTGGGAGACCTCGGGCCACTGGGGCAAGTACCGCGAGAACATGTTCCTCGTGGTGGACAGCGAGACCGACGAGAAGCTGCCGCTCGAGGACCGCTGCACCCAGTCGCTCAAGCCCATGAACTGCCCGTCGCACCACCTGCTCTACGCCATGCAGAAGCGCAGCTACCGGGAGCTGCCCATCCGCTACCACACCCAGGACGTGCTCCACCGCAACGAGGCCTCGGGCACGCTCTCCGGGCTCACCCGGGTCCGGCAGTTCCAGCAGGACGACGCCCACATCTACCTGGCCGAGTCGCAGATCGTCGACGAGGTCCGCGCGCTGGTCCGGCAGATCGACGTGGTCTACAAGGCCATGGGGCTCTCCTACACCGCCAAGTTCTCCACCCGACCCGCGGTGAAGCTGGGCGACGACGCCACCTGGGACCGGGCCGAGGCGGCCCTCCGGGGCGCGCTCGAGGCGGTCGGCCTGCCCTTCGAGGTGAAGCCGGGGGAGGGGGCCTTCTACGGCCCCAAGATCGACTTCGACGTGACCGACTCCATCGGCCGCAAGTGGCAGCTCGCCACCATCCAGCTCGACTACCTGGCGCCCGATCGCTTCGACCTCGCCTACGTGGGGGACGACAACGCCGAGCACCGGCCGGTGGTGATCCACCGGGCCATCTACGGCTCCTTCGAGCGCTTCCTGGCCATCCTCATCGAGCACTTCGCCGGCGCCTTCCCCGCATGGCTCGCGCCGGTGCAGGCCCGGGTGGTGACCGTGTCCGACCGCTTCAACGACTGGGCCGCCGAGGTGGCGGCACGCCTCGAGGCCGAGGGGTTCCGCGTCGAGCTCGACCACACCAGCGAGAAGCTCGGCGCCAAGATCCGCGACGCCCAGCTGCAGAAGATCCCGTTCACCGTCGTGGTTGGCGAGAAGGAGGTCGAGTCGAAGGGGGTCTCCCCGCGCCGCCGCGGCGGCGAAGATCTCAAGACCATGCCCCTCGACGCCTTCGTGGAGCTGCTCCGCAAGGAAGGGGCCGCGCCGTACTGACCGGGGCGCGCCGTGTGGGCGGGGTCGTTGACACGGTGGTGTCGGATCCGTATTCTCTCCCTCCCTTGTCTTTCGTACGCAGAGCGCATCGACTTCTTCGCCCGGCGGGAGAGGACTCCCGGCGAGGCTGAACCCTCTGCCGCGACCTCTTCCGCCTGAACGGCCGGAGGGGTCGATCTCGATGGCGAGAATCGCTCCTGCGGCCCCGAACCGGAGCCCGAGAACCCGCCATGTCGAGTGACAGCAAGATGCCCGCCGCCCCCGGCCGTACCCCCGATCGCGTGATCGTGTTCGACACGACCCTCCGCGACGGCGAGCAGAGCCCCGGCTTCTCCATGAACCTCGGGCAGAAGCTCCGGGTGGCGCGCGCCCTCCAGGAACTGGGCGTGGACGTCATCGAGGCCGGTTTCGCCGCCGCCTCGCCGGGCGACCTGGAGGCCATCCAGGGCGTCTCGCGCCAGATCGAGGGGCCCATCATCTGCAGCCTCTCCCGCTGCACCCGCGGCGACATCGAGGCCTCCTGGAAGGCGCTGCAGGACGCGCCCCGCAGGCGCTGCCACGTCTTCCTGGCGACGAGCCCCATCCACCGCGACTTCAAGCTCAAGATGGCCAAGGAGGAGATCATCCGCCGCGCCGTCGAGGGCGTGAAGATGGCCCGAGAGAGGTTCGAGGACGTGGAGTTCTCCACCGAGGACGCCGCCCGCACCGAGCTCGAGTTCCTGGCCCAGGTGGTCGAGGCGGCCATCGGAGCCGGCGCCACCACCCTCAACATCCCCGACACCGTCGGCTACGCGCTCCCCTCCACCTACGCCGAGACCCTCTCGTACCTGGGCAAGCACGTGCGGGGCATCGACCGGGTGGTGATCTCGGTCCACTGCCACAACGACCTCGGGCTGGCGGTGGCCAACAGCCTGGCCGGCGTGCAGGTGGGCGCGCGCCAGGTGGAGTGCACCCTGAACGGCATCGGCGAGCGGGCCGGCAACGCCTCCCTGGAGGAGGTGGTCATGGCCATCAAGACCCGCCACGACGTCCTCGGGGTCACCACCGGCATCCGCACCGAGAAGCTCTACCCGGCCAGCAAGATGGTGCAGCAGGTCACCGGCAACTCGGTGCAGCGCAACAAGGCCATCGTCGGGCAGAACGCCTTCGCCCATGAGGCCGGCATCCACCAGCACGGCATGCTCACCCACCGGGAGACCTACGAGATCATGCGCCCGGAGGAGGTCGGCTTCACCAAGTCGCAGCTGGTGCTGGGCAAGCACTCCGGCCGCCACGCCCTCCAGTCGCGTCTCGTCGAGCTGGGCTACCGGCTCACCGACGAGCAGCTCGACAAGGTCTTCGTCGACTTCAAGCTGCTGGCCGACAAGAAGAAGGAGATCTACGACGCCGACCTGGAGGCGCTGGTGATCCACGGACAGCTCCTCAAGGGGCAGGCCATGTGGGAGCTCGCGGCGCTCTCCACCACCTCCGGGACGGGCACGCTGCCGGCGGCCTCCATCTCCCTCGTCAAATCGGGCGGGGAGCGCTTCCAGGACGCGGCGGCCGGCGACGGCCCGGTGGACGCGGTCTTCAAGGCCATCGAGAAGATCACCGGCATCGAGGCCAAGCTGCGCGACTACCGGATCCAGTCGGTCACGGTGGGCGAGGACGCGCAGGGCGAGGTGAGCCTGGAGGTGGAGCACGAGACCGGCGTCTACCGCGGCCGAGCGCTCTCCACCGACGTCATCGAGGGGAGCGCCCGCGCCTTCCTCGACGTGGTGAACCGCATCGCGCTGCGCATCAAGCCCGAGGAGCAGGAGCAAGAGGCGAAGAGCGCGCTGGGAACCGTCTAGGGACGCAGGCGAAGGACAGGCCGGAACGGCGAGAGGGACCATGGCAAGGGAAAAGATGACGGGAGCGCAGGCGGTGGTGAGGGCGCTGGAGGCCGAGGGCGTCGATTGGCTCTTCGGCGTGCCGGGCGGGGCCATCCTGCCCATCTACGACGCGCTCTTCGACTCGAAGAAGCTGAAGCACGTGCTGGTGCGCCACGAGCAGACCGGTGCCCATGCCGCCGAGGGGTACGCCCACGCCACCGGCAAGGTGGGCGTGTGCTTCGGGACCTCGGGCCCGGGGGCCACCAACCTGGTCACCGGGATCGCCGACGCCTACCTGGACTCGGTTCCCATGGTGGCCATCACCGGGAACGTGTCGTCCGCCCTCATCGGGAGCGATGCCTTCCAGGAGGCGGACATCACCGGCATCACCATGCCCATCACCAAGCACAACTGGCTGGTGACCGACGTGAAGGACCTCCCGCGCATCCTCAAAGAGGCCTTCTACATCGCCCGCACCGGGCGGCCCGGCCCGGTGCTGGTGGACATCCCCAAGGACATCCAGAACGCCGAGCTCGAGTTCGAGTACCCGGAGACCGTCAACATCCCCGGCTACCACCCGCCGGTCCGGGAGGAGCCGCGCCTCAAGGACGCCGCGGCGCTCATCCGCGCCTCCAGCCGCCCCATCATCTACCTGGGCGGTGGCGTGCGGACGGCCAGCGCCTACGAGGAGGTGGCGCAGTTCGCCGAGCTGGTCGGGGCGCCGGTGGTGACCACCGTGCACGGCAAGGGCGCGCTCCCCGAGACCCACCCCCAGTGCCTGGGCATGTTCGGCATGCACGGGGCCAGGTTCGCCAACTACGCGGTGCAGGACTCCGACCTGATCATCGCGCTCGGCGCCCGCTTCGACGACCGGGTCACCGGCAAGCTGTCCACCTTCGCCCCCGAGGCGAAGGTCGTCCACCTCGACGTGGACCCCGCCGAGATCTCCAAGCTGGTCACCGCCACGGTCCCGCTGGTGGGGGACCTCAAGCTGCTCCTCCCGCAGCTCACCGCCGAGGTCCGCAAGGCCTTCGCCGCCTCGGGGAGGGCCGATCTCGCACCCTGGGTGAAGAAGGTGGCCGACTGGCGGGAGAAGCACCCGCTCCACTACGCCGTCCAGGGGGACGAGTTCATCGAGCCCCAGCACGTCATCCGGCGGATCTGGGAGAAGACCCAGGGCAAGGCGCTCGTCACCACCGGCGTGGGCAAGCACCAGATGTTCGCGGCCCAGTACTGGACGACCACCCAGCCCCGCCAGTTCATCACCTCGGGCGGCCTCGGCACCATGGGCTTCTGCCTGCCCGCCGCCATCGGCGTGCAGCTCGGAAAGCCCGACGCGCTGGTCATCGGGATCGACGGCGACGGGTCGTTCCAGATGACGCTCCAGGACCTGGCCACCGCGGTAGATCTGAAATTGAACATCAAGATCTTCATCCTCAACAACCTGTTCCTGGGCATGGTCCACCAGTGGCAGGACCTCTTCTACGAGAAGCGGCTCGCCGAGACCCCGCTGAGCGACCTCCCCGACCTGGTCAAGCTGGCCGACGCCTACAGCTGCCTGGGGCTGCGGGCCCGCAAGCCTTCCGAACTGGAGGACGTCCTCGACCGGGCGCTGGCCCACAAGGGCGGTCCGGTCATCGTGGACATCCGCACCCGGCCCGACGCGCACGTGTATCCCATGGTGCCCGCCGGCGCGCCCCTCAACGACATGATCGACGGCGAATAGAGGAACGACATGGAACGCGACGAAAAGCTGCCCACCGGCAGCAGCCACACCGTCAGCCTGCTCGTGGAGAACAAGCCGGGCGTGCTTCACCGCATCGCCGGCCTCTTCTCCCGGCGCGGCTACAACATCGCCAGCCTCACCGTGGGGCCCACCGAGCGCCCCGAGTACTCGCGCATGACCATCGTGGTCCTGCTCTCCTCGAAGACCGTGGAGCAGGTGGTCCGGCAGGTCCAGAAGCTGGTGCCGGTGGTCGAGGTGCGGGAGCTCTCCCCGGTGGACCTCATCGAGCGGGAGCTCCTGCTCGTGAAGATCCGCACCCCGGAGAAGAACCACGCCGAGCTGCGGGCCCTGGCCGAGACCTACGAGGCCAAGATCGTGGACGTCTCCCCGGACGCGCTGATCATCGAGGCCAGCGGCAACGCCGGCAAGCTCGACGCGCTCGAGGACCGGCTGGCGACCTACGGAATCCAGGAGATCTGCCGCTCCGGGCGCATCGCCCTCGAGCGTGGCTTCAAGACCCTCGCACCCCCCAACCTCAAGTGATCGGATAGGCCATGGCGACCATCTACTACGACAAGGACGCGAACCCCGAGCTGCTCAAGAGCCGCAAGGTGGCGGTGATCGGCTATGGCAGCCAGGGGCACGCCCACGCCCTCAACCTCAAGGACTCCGGCGTGGACGTTCGCGTCGGACTTCACGCTGGGTCGAAGTCGCGGGCCAAGGCGGAGGGGGCCGGCCTGCGGGTGACCAGCGTGGCCGAGGCCGCGAAGGAGGCCGACGTCATCATGGTGCTCCTCCCCGACCAGACGCAGAAGAAGGTCTACGAGGAGGAGATCAAGCCGCACCTCACCAAGGGCAAGGCCCTCCTGTTCGCCCATGGCTTCAACATCCACTTCGGGCAGGTGAAGCCGCCCCCCGACGTGGACGTGCTGCTCATCGCCCCCAAGGGGCCGGGGCACCTGGTGCGGCGGCAGTTCCAGGACGGCCGGGGCATCCCCTGCCTCATCGCGGTCCACCAGGACGCCACCGGGCAGGCCAAGGCCATCGGCCTCGCCTACGCCCGGGCGGTGGGCGGCGGCCGGGCCGGGATCCTCGAGACCACGTTCAAGGAGGAGACCGAGACCGACCTCTTCGGCGAGCAGGCCGTCCTCTGCGGCGGGGCGGCGGCGCTCGTGAAGAACGGGTTCGAGGTGCTCGTCGAGGCCGGATACCAGCCCGAGAGCGCCTACTTCGAGTGCCTCCACGAGCTGAAGCTCATCGTGGACCTCATGTACGAGGGCGGGCTGGCCTGGATGCGCCACTCCATCAGCGACACCGCCGAGTACGGCGACTACACCCGCGGTCCCCGGGTGGTGAACTCGGCCACCAAGGACGAAATGCGCAAGATTCTCAAGGAGATCCAGGACGGGACCTTCGCCCGGGAGTTCATCGGCGAGCTGAACGGTGGCGCGAAGAGGTTCCAGGCCTTCCGGGACGCGGAGAAGAACCATCCCGTCGAGACGGTGGGCAAGGATCTCCGGAACATGATGAGCTGGATCCGCGACGCCCGAAAGGACTCGTCGGACCCCAACGCGCGTTGACATCGGGCCGGAAATCCTTATCATCACGCCGCTTTTTCCCGGCCCCGATCTGGGGACGAACGGAGACCGCCCATCAACGGAAAAGACCAGAGAGCGACGAGCCGCGACGCACGCACCAACCGCCGGATCAAGGCCCGGGAAGTGCGTTGCATCGGGCCCGCCGGTGAGCAGCTCGGCATCCTGACGATCGAGCAGGCGCTGCGGATGGCCCAGGAGAACGGGTTCGACCTCGTCGAGGTCAGCCCGCTCGCCAAGCCACCCGTCTGCAAGATCATGGACTACGGGAAGTTCAAGTACACGGAGAAGAAGAAGCAGAGCGAGGCCAAGAAGACCCAGGTGGTGGTGGTGGTGAAGGAGGTCAAGTTCCGGCCTCGCACCGAGGAACACGACTTCGAGACGAAGATCCGGAAGATCCGGGAGTTCCTCGAGGAGTCGAACAAGGCCCGCGTCACCGTGATGTTCCGCGGCCGCGAGCTCTCCCACCGCGAGCTCGGCACCAAGGTCCTCGAACGCATCGTGAGCGAGCTCAAGGAGGTGGCCGTCATCGAGGCCTCCGCCCGCATGGAAGGGCGCCAGATGTTCATGATCCTCGCGCCCAACCCGCGCATGATGCAGTCGCAGCGCGACAAGGCCAAGGCCGCCGCCGCTGCTGCAGCCACCGCAGTTCCGGCCGCCGCACCCGCACCCGCCGCCGCGGCCCCCGCCCCGGCCCCCGCCCCGGCCGCCGGCGACAACGAAACCGACGGCGCCGCCTAGCGCCGCATCACAGGAGAAGGAAGAAGATGCCGAAGCTCAAGACCAAGAGCGCCGCCAAGAAGCGCTTCCAGGTGAAGAAGAGCGGCGCGGTGAAGTTCCGCCGCGCCGGGAGCCGCCACCTGGCGACGTTCGGGAAGACCCCCAAGCAGAAGCGTGGGCTTCGCGGGACCGACCACCTGTCGGACAGCGACGCCAAGAAGATCAAGGAGAACTTCCCGTACGCCCGGTAGGGTGAACGGGAAGCAACGCCCAAGCGGGGCTCTCGAAGTGCTCGGGAGGAAGTCCTCCCGGCCCCCCGCCGGCACAGCAGGAGAGAACCATGCGCGTCAAGAAGGGTGTGAAGGCTCGCCGTCGTCGCAACCGTGTCCTCAAGCTCGCCAAGGGCTTCCGGGGACGCCGCAAGAACGCATACCGCCGCGCCAACCAGGCGGTCGAGAGGGCGCTGGACTACAGCACCCGCGACCGCCGCCGCCGCCGCCGCGAGTTCCGCGCGCTGTGGATCGTGCGCATCAACGCCGCCGCCCGCCTGAACGGCACGACCTACTCGCGCCTGGCCGGGGCGATGCGCAAGGCCGGCGTGCTCCTCGACCGCAAGGTGCTGGCCGAGATCGCGCTCTCCCTGCCGTCCGACTTCGCGGCCGTGGTTCGCGCCTCCCAGGCCTAGAGCCGAGGGAACGTGGACCTGGTCCGTGACCTGGAGGCCCTGGCGGAAGGGGCCCGGCAGTCCATCGCCTCGGCGCCCGACGACCGGGCGCTCGAGGAGTTGCGGGTCCGCTTCCTGGGCAAGAAGGGCGAGCTCTCGGCCGTGCTTCGCGGCATGGGGCAGCTCACGCCCGAGGAGCGTCCGCGCGTCGGCGAGGTCGCCAACCGGGTGCGCGACGAGGTCGAGTCGCTCCTGGTCCGGGCCCGGCAGCGCATCGCCGACGACCGGCTCGAGAAGGAGCTGCAGGGCTCGCGCATCGACGTGACCCTGCCGGGGCGGCGGCTGCTCCCCCGCGGACACCGCCACCCGGTCACCCGGACCACCGAGGAGATCGTCGCCATCTTCGCCCGGCTCGGGTACGAGGTGGCGAGCGGCACGGAGATCGAGCTCGACTGGTACAACTTCGAGGCCCTGAACATCCCGGCCGACCACCCGGCCCGCGACATGCAGGACACCTTCTACGTGGACGAGGCGGCGCTGGGGCGCGTCGGCGGGGAGGGGGCGGTGCTGCTGCGCACCCACACCTCGCCCATCCAGATCCGGGCCATGAAGCGGGCCGGTGCACCGCCGGTGCGCGTGGTGGCGCCGGGCCGGGTCTACCGCAGCGACTACGACCAGACCCACACCCCCATGTTCCACCAGGTGGAGGGGATCTGCGTGGGGCCGGGCATCACCTTCGCAGACCTGAAGGGCACCCTGGCCGCCTTCGCCCGTGCCTTCTTCGGTGCCGGGACCCGCACCCGCGTCCGACCCAGCTACTTCCCCTTCGTCGAGCCGGGGGCGGAGGTGGACGTCTCCTGCACCATCTGCGCAGGAGTGGGCAACCGCGCCGGCGCCCGCTGCGGAACCTGCAAGGGCACCGGCTGGCTCGAGGTGCTTGGCTCCGGCATGGTTCACCCCAAGGTCCTCGAGAACGTGGGGTTCGACCCCTCGGCCGTCACCGGCTTCGCCTTCGGCATGGGCGTCGAGCGCATGGCGATGCTCAAGTACGGCATCGCCGACCTCCGCCTCTTCTACGAGAACGACCTCCGCTTCCTCGAGCAGTTCTGAACCGACATGCGAATCTCCCTCTCCTGGCTCGCCACCTACGTCCCGCTGCCGCCCGCCGAGGAGCTGGCGCGGCGCCTCACCGACGTGGGGCTCGAGGTCGAGGCGGTCGAGCGGGTGGGCGCTGCCCTCGACGGCGTGGTGGCGGCGCGCATCCTCTCGTCGGAGCGCCACCCCGGGGCCGAGAAGCTCTCCGTCTGCCAGGTCGAGGCCGGGCAGGGGGCGGTCCAGGTGGTCTGCGGCGCCACCAACTGGAAGGTGGGCGACGTGGTCCCGCTGGCCACGCCGGGCACGCGCATGCCGGCCGGGCACCGCATCGACCGGGCCAGCCTCCGCGGCGTGGACTCCCACGGCATGCTCTGCTCCGCCCGGGAACTCGGGCTCTCCGAGGACGCGGCCGGGTTGCTCATCCTCCCCGCCGACGCGGTCCCGGGCACTCCGCTGGCCCGGGTGCTCGGCATCGAGGACGTGGTCCTCGAGGTGAACGTCACCCCGAACCGCGCCGACGCGCTCTCCCACCTGGGCATCGCCCGCGAGGTTGCCGCCGCCACCGGCGCGGCGATGGCCTACCCGGAGTCCGGGCTGAAGCAGCAGGCCCCGGCGGCCTCGAGCTGCCTCCGGGTCTCCATCGAGGCGCCGGATCGGTGCTTCCGCTACGCGGCGCGCGTCGTCGAGGGTGTCCGCATCGGCCCGTCCCCGGCCTGGCTGGCGGGAAGGCTCGAGGCCTGCGGCGTCCGCTCCATCTCCAACGTCGTGGACGCCACCAACTTCGTGCTCCTCGAGCGCGGACAGCCGCTCCACGCCTTCGACCTCGACAAGGTGGCCGGCGCCGAGATCGTGGTCCGCATGGCCCGGGTGGGCGAGAAGATGGTCACCCTCGACGGTGTCGAGCGGACGCTCTCCCCCGACGACCTCGTCATCGCCGACCGCGACCGGGCCAGCGCGCTGGCCGGCGTCATGGGCGGCGGCGACTCGGAGATCTCCGCGGGGACCACCCGGGTGCTGCTCGAGTCGGCCTGGTTCGAGCCCACCGGCGTGCGCCGCACCGCGCGCCGGCACGGCTTCCACACCGAGGCCTCCCACCGATTCGAGCGTGGCGTCGATCCCGAAGGCGTGGTCCCGGCGCTCGACCGCTGCGCGGCCCTGATCGCCGAGCTCTCGGGCGGCACGGTCCGTCGCGGGGCCGTGGACGTGCACCCCCACCGCCGCAAGCCGCTCGACGTGGAGCTGCCCTGGGCGCGCGCCGGCCAGGTGCTGGGCATGCCGGTCTCCCGCAAGGAGGCGCGTACCGCGCTCCTCGCCCTGGGGTTCGAGCTGCGGGCCACCGGGGCGAAGAACGGGAAGTTCCGCGTCCCCAGCTGGCGGCTCGACGTGACCCGCGAGGAGGACCTGATCGAGGAGATCGTCCGCCTTCGCGGCTACGACGCCATCCCCGAGACGCTCCCGGCCTTCCTCTCCGACACCCCGGCGCAGCCGCACGGGGCGCTCGTCACCGAGCGTGCACGGCAGGCGCTCGAGGGCGCGGGCTTCTCGGAGGCGGTCAACTTCAGCTTCGTCGCCCCCGAGGACCTCCGGCCGCTCGCTCCCGGAGGAGGGCCCACCGGGATCCCCATCCGGAACCCCATCAGCGCCGACCTGGCGGTGATGCGCTCGAGCCTGGTGCCGTCGCTGCTGAAGGTGCTCGCCTACAACCGTCGGCAGCGGGTCGAGGACGTCCGGCTCTACGAGATCGCCAGCACCTACCACCCGCGCGAGGCCGGCGCGCAGGACGACGCGCCGGCCCGCGAGGACCTGCGCCTGGCGGGCGTGGCCACCGGGCGGCGCCACCCGGTGGGCTGGTCGGCCGGCGGCGAGCCGGTGGACTTCCACGACCTCAAGGGAGCGCTCGAGGCGCTGCTCGAGTCCCTGGGCATCGAGGGGGTCCGCTTCGTCGCCGGGGGCGCGACCTTCCTCCACCCGCGCTCGGCGGCCACCCTGGAGTGGACGTCGCCCGGAGGGAGCGCGGTGGCCCTGGGCGTCGCCGGCGAGGTCCACCCGCGGGTCGCGGCGGCGTTCGACCTCCCGCGCGGCGTCTTCGCCTTCGACCTTTCCTTCCCGGCGCTCGTCGAGGCAGCCCGGCTGGTGCGTGGGCACGCGGGGGTTCCGCGGTTCCCGGCCGTCCTCCGCGATCTGGCGGTCGTGGTCGCCAACGAGGTCGAGTCCAGGGCCGTCCTGGAAGGGGTCCGCGCCGAGCCGCTCGTCGAGGACGTGACCCTCTTCGACGTCTACAAGGGCGCCCCCATCCCCGAGGGGAAGAAGAATCTCGCCATGGCCATCCGGTACCGTGCCGCCGACCGGACCCTCACCGATTCCGAGGCCGACGCGGCCCACGGGCGGATCGTGGAGCGCCTGAAGGGCGAGCTCGAGGCCGAACTCCGGGGCTGAGTTGCCCGGAACGAACCGTTCGTTTGACAGGGCGCGCCGATTCAGCTAACGAACACGAGCACTTGGGCGCCGCGGCGCCCGAAGGGGTGAGGTGAGCGTGACCAAGGCCGACATCATCGAGAGCGTCTACGAAAAGGTTGGCTTCTCCAAGAAGGAGGCAGCCGACGTCGTGGAGATGGTGTTCGACACCATCAAGGAGACGCTCGAGCGCGGAGAGAAGATCAAGATCAGCGGATTCGGGAACTTCATCGTCCGCGAGAAGAAGTCGCGCGTCGGCCGGAATCCGCAGACGGGCGAGGAGATCGAGATCTCGGCGCGCCGGGTCCTGACCTTTCGCCCCAGCCAGGTCCTCAAGAACGCGCTGAACGGGGAAGAGGAGCCGGTCCCCGGTTCAGAGGCGCCGCCGGTCGCATAGCCTCGCCGCGCCGGGCGCTCAGCGCTCGTCGCGCTCGCCCAGGATCCGGTAGAGCGTCTTCCGGTCGATGCCGAGGATCTCGGCGGCCCGGGTCTTGTTCCCGTTCGTCTCCTGGAGCACCTGGGTGGCGTAGCGCCGCTCGAGCTCGGCCAGCGAGGGGCGGTCGGAGACGTCGGGCAGCGGCGCCTTCTCGGGGGAGGGGATGGCGGCGCGGATGGCCTCCGGAAGGTCCTCGGGCACGACCACGCCCGACGGGTTCAGCGCCAGCGCCCGCGCGATCACGTTCTCGAGCTCCCGGACGTTCCCCGGCCAGTCGTGGGCGACGAGGATCTCGCGCGCCTCGGGGGAGATGGCCGACCCCTCGGCCCGGCCGTGCTTCTGGGCGAAGTGCTCGGCGAGCAACGGGATGTCCTCGCGCCGCTCCCGCAGCGGCGGGATGCGGATGCTCACCACGTGGAGCCGGTAGTAGAGGTCGGCGCGGAAGGAGCCCTGCTTCACCGCCGCCTCCATGTCCCGGTTGGTGGCGGCCACGATGCGAACGTCCACCGCGATGGGCTCGTTGGTGCCGACCCGGCGGATGGTCCCCTCCTGCAGCGCGCGCAGCAGGCGGGCCTGGAGGTTCGGGCCGATGTCGCCGATCTCGTCGAGGAACAGGGTCCCGTGATGGGCCTCCTCGAAGAGCCCGCGCCGGGCCACCTGGGCGCCGGTGAAGGCGCCCCGGGCGTGGCCGAACAGCTCCGACTCGAGGACCCCCTCGGCGATGGCGCCGCAGTCCACCGCCACGAACGGGCCAGAGGCCCGTGGCGAGGCGGTGTGGATGGCGCGGGCCACCAGCTCCTTCCCCGTTCCGCTCTCCCCCTGGATGAGGACGGTGGCGTCGGTGGAGGCCACCCGGGCGGCTGTCTTGTAGACCTGCAGCATGGCCTCGCTGCGTCCCACCACGTTGTCGAGCCGGTAGCGGTCGCGCAGGCCGCGGCGCAGCGCCCGGTTCTCCATGGCGAGCTCGCGGTGCTGGAGCGCCCGGGCCACCACGATCTGGATGGCGTCCACGTCGTAGGGCTTGGAGAGGTAGTCGGCGGCGCCGCGACGGATGGCCTCCACCGCGCCGTCGATGTTGCCGAAGGCGGTCACCAGGATGACCGGCGTGTCGGGCGCGCGCTCCCGGAAGGCGTCGATGACCTGGAGCCCGTCCATCTCGGCCATTCGGATGTCGGACACCACCAGGTCGGGGTGATCTCCGGCGTCGAGCGCCGCGACCGCCTCCCTGCCGTCGGAGAGCGCCGTCACCCGGTGCCCGGCGCTGGTGAGGATCCGGGCCAGGAGGTCGCGGCTCGACTGGTCGTCGTCCACCACCAGGATGCGGGCGGGTTCCATCGGGGGATCCTATCGTGGAGCCGGGGGAGAGGAGGGGGGCGCCGGGAGGAGGAGCGTGAAGGTCGCGCCCGCGCCGGGGCTCGACTCCACCTCGATGCGGCCGCGCAGCGCGCCGGCGATCTCCCGGGAGATGGCGAGGCCGAGCCCGGTGCCCTTGCCCGCCTCCTTGGTGGTGAAGAACGGCTCGAAGATGTGCTTGCGCGCGTCGGGGGCGATGCCGTGTCCCGTGTCGGTGACCGAGAGTGCGAGCTGGTCGCCGGCCCGCCGCGCGCGGACGGTGAGGCTGCCGGTCCCGGCCATGGCGTCCACCGCGTTGGAGATGAAGTTGCCGAGGACGTGGCGGACCAGCGAGGGGTCGATGCTGGCCGGCCCCAGGTCGGCCGGGACGTCGCGCCGGACCTCGATGCGCTGGCGGGCCTCCGCCGAGACGTTGAGGGAGAGGGCCTCGTCCACCAGGGCGCCGAGCTGGACCGGCTCGGGCCGGGGCACCAGCGCCCGCGCCGAGTCGAGGAAGCGCCGGATGATGGCGGTCATGCGCTGGACCTCGCGCTCGATGACCTGGAGCTGGTCGCGCATGCCGGGCGGGCAGGCGGCGTCCCGGGCCAGGAGCTGCACGTGGCCGGAGATGGCGTTGAGCGGATTCCCCAGCTCGTGGGCGATGGTGCCGGAGAGCTGTCCGAGGGCGGCCAGCCGCTCCTGCGCGGAGCGCTCCCGGCGGGCCTCCATGAGCAATTCGTTCAGCTCGGCCAGCTCCCGGTTCTTGCGGGCCAGGTCGGCGGTGGCCTCCTCGACCCGGTCCTGCAGCTCCCGGTTGAAGCCGCGCACCCGCCCCAGCATGGCGTCGAGGCCGCGGGCCAGCGTCCCGATCTCGTCGCGGCGCGCCGTGCCCGGGATGGCGGCGGCGTCGAGTGCGCCCGACTCGACCCCCTCCACCGATCCGGCCAGCGCGGAGAGCGGCTGGACCAGCATCCGGCTGAGAACCAGCGAGAAGGCCAGGAAGACCAGGACGGTGGCGAGCGCCGTGGACGCCGCGAAGATCCTCCCCTGGCTGCGCCCCAGCCGCTCGGCCTCGGAGAGGCTGGCCTCGAGCCGGATGGCGGCGACCGGGTGGGAGAAGGAGTCCTTCACGGGGAGCTCGACCCGGACCACGCGGTCGTCGCCGTCGCCGACCACCTCGGACACGGTCTGGGCGGGGAAGGGGTAGTCGATCTCGCCGAACGTGGTCTCGGGTCCGTTCGGGCCGTACTGCATCCGGACCACGTCGTCCTTGCCCGGCTTCCGGATGATGAGTTCGGCGGAGCGCACGCCGCGGTGCTGCCGGAGCGCGGCGGCCAGCCGGTCGGCGGCGCGGGCCGGGTCGAGGTCCCGGGAGAGGTCGAGGTCGGAGCGGACCGCCCGGGCCACCTCGACGGCGCGGTCGCGCACGGCCGACTCGACGGCGCGGGACGCGGCGCCGGCTCCGAGCGCGGCGGAGATCCCCATGGAGAGCACGAGGATCACCGTGAAGAGGGCGATGATCTTTGCTCGGATGGACACGGGACCCTGGGTGAAAAGGAAAGGGCCGGCTGCGATCGCAACCGGCCCTCCAAGCTACCAGAATCAGCCGCTGACTACTTGGACGGCTGGGGCTGCGTCGTGGTGTCCGGCGGGGCCTTCTTGGCCTTCTTCTTGGGCTCCTTCTTGGCCGGGGCAGCGGCGGCCGGCTTGGCGGCCGGGGCGGCGGGCTTGGCGGCGGGGGCAGCAGCCGGGGCAGCGGCGGCGGGGGCGGCGGCGGCCGGCGCAGG
>CAIQRS010000252.1 GCA_903874275.1 uncultured Anaeromyxobacter sp. | reverse complement strand
GGAGTCGGAGTCGGAGCCGGAGCCGGAGTCGGAGCCGGAGTCGGAGCCGGAGCCGGAGCCGGAGCCGGAGTCGGAGTCGGAGCCGGAGTCGGAGTCGGAGCCGGAGCCGGAGCCGGAGCCGGAGTCGGAGTCGGAGTCGGAGTCGGAGCCTCTTGTCCTGGCGCCTCTCCGCTGGATTTCTGGGCACCCTTGCCGGGGCGTGGCGCGAGAACGGTCGTGCGTCCCCCACCCTTCCCCGGGCCCGTGTTTGGGACCGGCAAGTCGCGGCCCGCCTGGATCAGCGCATCGCGCATGTCCTCGGCCGTCCGGTGACGTTCGTCCGGGTCGCGCTGAAGCGCCTTCATGACGACGGCTGCGAGGACCAGTGGAGTCCCTGGCTTGCGCTCGAGCAGTGGCACGGGAAGCTCGGAGACGGTCTTCTCCCGGACCTCGTCGCTTCCCCCGTCGAAGTGAATGCAGCCGCTCAGGAGTTCGTAGAGGATGACCCCGACCGAGTAGAGATCCGATCGGGGCCCAACTTCCTTGCCCGCGACCTGCTCGGGGCTCATGTAACCAGGGGTTCCCCATGCCTGGCCCGCCTTCCCCGGCTGCCCTTGGGTCCGCTTCCACCGGTCCCCGACCTGTGCGATCCCGAAATCGAGCACCTTCACGAAATCGCGCTCGGGAGTGTCGGTTATCATCACGTTGGAGGGCTTCAGATCCCGGTGGACGACGTCGCGGTCGTGCGCCTGTTTCAGTGCGGCCAGGATCTGGACCCCGATGTGGACGACGCGGGCTGGCGGCAGCCCGTCCGGCTGCATCCTCAACACATCGTGGAGACCCATGCCCCTGACGAGTTCCATGACGATGTAGCAAGTTCCGTCAGGCTCCACGTCGTGCTCGTGGACGGTGATCGAATTGGGGTGCACGACCTTCGCTGCCGCCTGGGCCTCGCTCTCGAAGCGCTTCCTCGCCGCGGCATCCTGGACGAACGACGGATGGATCACCTTGAACGCGACCTCGCGCTTCATCTTCTGGTCGAAGGCTCGGTACACCCGTCCCATTCCACCACAGCCGATCTCGGCTCTGAGATCGTAGCGGCTGGAGATGCGACGGAGGTTCGGGTCGAGACCCTGCGCGTCCCGGATCGACTTGCCGCAATTCGGACAGGCGTCGAGCCGGATTCCCCCGGTCGAGGTGATCTCTTTTCCACAGCCCTTGCAGGAGCTCATGACGCCGCCCGAGACTGCCGACGACGGGGCCCAACGTCAAGACGGCGGGCCGCGCCGTCGCGCACGACGGGCTCTGGAATCGGTGGCAGGCCTTGAACTGACACCGGTTCTGGTAGATTGGCCCCTCGAAAGGAAGCGTCACAGCCATGCCCCGGAAGCCCTCGAATCGTGCATCCGTCGTATCCCTCCCCCAGCCTCACCGCAGCCCGCCATCCAGGTCGGTCATCGGCCGGCTCCTCGGTGCGGCTCACGAGGGCGGCGCCCTCGTGACGATCGACGGCGAGGTTCGGCCCCGGACGGCCAGGGCGAGCGTGGTCCTTCGCCCGCGCGACGTCGGCGCCGTCGTCACCCTGCTCGTCCACGGCGACGAGATCATCATCACCGGAGTCGTCCGCACGCTGGAGGAGGTCGCCCGGGACATCCGGGGCCCCGCCCGCGAGCTGCGGCTCGACGGCGAGGCGCTGCTGCTCGAGGCCGAGCGGGAGCTGATCCTTCGCTGCGGCAAGGCGAGCGTGACCTTGCGGCGGGACGGGAAGGTCGTCGTCAAGGGTACCCACGTGCTCCAGGCCTCGTCCGGCCTGCACCGCATCAAGGGCGCATCCGTCGAGATCAACTGAACGCCTGGGTGACGTCGTGGACCTCGTCAACGAGACCCCTTTCTCCGCCGAACGGATGGTGCTTTTCGACGGCGACGGTCTCGAGCGCCTCCTCGTCGTCGTGAAGGCGACCTTCTCGGTGGTCACGGGCAAGCCCGTCGAGGCCGAGGAGCAGATCCCCGTCGCCACCGCCGACCTCCACAGCGGCGATCCGGCCCGGTCCGGGCTCCGGGAGGCATCGGACCTCGCCCCCTTCAAGCCCGCCACCGACGTGCTGGTGCAGGGATTCGCATACTCGACGCCGAAGGAGCGGACGGAGGTCCCCGTCGGGCTCCGGTTCGGCGCCCTGAAGAAGGGCTTCCTGGTCAGCGGGGATCGCGTCTGGGGGCGCCTCGGCGGCGCCTCGAGCCCGGAGCCCTTCAGCCGGATGGAGATCTCCTGGGAACGCGCGTTCGGTGGCTCCGACGAGAGCCTCGGCAAGCTGGACCTCTTCGAGGACAATCCTGCCGGTACGGGATTCCGGGCCAAGGGGTCCCGGCTACCGGTGGCCGGGACCCCGCTCCCGAACATCGAGCATCCGCAGAACCTCATCCGCTCCCCCTCCGATCGGCCCCCGGCGGTCGGTTTCGGCCCCATCCCGCCGGCCTGGCGTCCGCGTGCATGCCGGGGGGGGACGTGCGACGCCGCCTGGCGCCGCGACCGGTTTCCCCTGCTGCCCAGGGACTTCGATCCGGCCTTTCACCAGGCCGCACCTGCGGACCAGGTGCACCCGGGCTACGTCCGTGGCGGCGAGCCCATGAAGGTCGTGGGAATGACCCCCGAAGGCGAGCTCGCGTTCACCGTTCCCGGGATGCGGGTCGAGGCCCTGGCCCGGATCGGCGCGGTGGATGAGCGGGTCGCGATGGCCTGCGACACGGTCCTGCTCGACTGCGAGCGAAAGCTCCTGGCGTTGACCTGGAGGGGTTCGACGGTGGTGCACGGGCGCGTGCCTCGGGTGCGCTGGATCCGGGTCGATGCGCGGAGTGCGGATGGCTCCTGACGCCCCCGTCGCCGCCGTGACCGGCATCGGCATGCGGGCCGCCAACGGCGAGCACGCCGTGCAGGTCGCCGCCTCGGTCCGCGCGGCCGTCAACCGCTTCCGGGAGTGGCCCCACCTCGTGCTGACGGAGGGCCCCCTGGTGGCCTCCTTCGTCGATCCGGACCTCCTCGATCGGTCGTGGGTGGACAAGGTCTTCCAGCTCCTCGCCCCCACGGTCGTGGAGGCGATCGTCGACTCGGGGCTCGTGGATTCCGGAATCCTCGGCGCTCTCGGGCGGGCAGGCAGGTTGCGCATGTTCGTCAACGCGCCGAGGCGCGATCGCGCCGGGACCGAGGCTGCTGCGATCGCCGCGCTGCCCGATCAGCTGTCGCGCGGACTCCTCCCGGACGGGGTCGCGGCTCCGGTGGACGTGTTCTTCCAGGGGCGCGTGGGCGGAGTGGCTGCGCTCCTCAAGGCGGTGGAGGCGATCGCCACGGACCAGGCCGACGTCTGCCTCGTCGCCGGCGTGGATTCACTCCTGCACGGGCCGTCCCTCCGCGCCCTCATGGCCGACGACCGGGTCAAGACCCCGAACCTCCCCTCGGGGCTCATCCCCGGCGAGGGCGCGGGCTGCCTGGTGCTGGAGTCGCGAGCGGCCGCCAGGCGCCGGAGGACGGCCGTCAAGGCTGGCGTGGGGTTCGCCGCGCTGGCCCAGGAGGCAGCTGGCTGGAAGCCCGACTCCCCGGTCCGCGCGGACGGGCTGGTCCGTGCGATGTGCTCGGCGTCGGAATGTGGCGTACGTTCCTCCCGCGTCCTCCTCGACCTGAATGGCGAACGCTGGCGCTTCCTCGAGTGGACGGTGGCCGAGGCACGCCTCGCCGATCTCCTTCCCGCTGGCTGGCGGCCGTGGCACCCGGCCGACTGCTGGGGGGACGTCGGGGCCGCCTTCGCCCCCATGGCGGTGGCGCTCGGGGCTCGCGCCTTCGCCCGACGGTTCGCGGGAGGCGGCTCGATCCTCGTGGCGGCCTCGGGCGACCGCGGCGAGCGGGGCGCCTTCGTCCTCCTGCCTCCGGAGGCATTCGGATGACCACGGCCGTCCTCGTCAACAAGCTGACCATCGTCCACATGCAGAGCGGGGGCACGGCGAACGCCTTCCCCGACGTGTGCCTGGTCCCCACGCCAACCGGGGCGGTCCCGGTGCCCTTCCCCAACATGGCGGTCTCCCAGCAGACGATGGAGGGAAGCCAGACGGTGATGGCCGACGGCCTGCCCTTCATGCTCAAGACATCGAACTTCGCCACCAGTTCCGGGGACGAGGCCGGCGTGATCGGTGGCGTGGCCTCCGGGTGCATCAAGGGGAAGGCGCTCCCGCGGAGCTACTCGTTCGACGTGAAGGTCGAGGGGGAGAACGTCTTCCGGATGAGCGACGTCATGGGCCAGAACGCCACGTCGAGCCCGAACACGCCGCCGGCGACGCTGGTCCAGCCCAATCAGGTTGCGATGTCGAAGCAGGAGGCCACCCGGAAGACGCCGGAGGTCGTATCGATCGCCTTCTCTCCGTCCACGGCCCTCTGCGGCGACGAGGTGACGCTCGAGGTGAAGTCGAAGGACGCCCAGGACCAGACGCTCTCGCTCACCCCGCGGGGCATGTCCGTCGCCCTGTCCGTCCAGCTCGAGGGAGATCGGGCCGAGGAGAAGATCCTCGTCCGTCGAGGCCCGTACGAGAAGGAGAAGAAGCTCCAGGCCGGGCATTGCAATCCCGGCGGGAGCGAGATCAAGTCGAACGAGCTGGTGGTCGACGCCCATCCGACGGCGGCCAGCGAGGCCGTCGGCCCCACCCGCATGGAGAGTGAGCAGTGGCTCCTCGACAAGGCCACGGGCAAGCTGTCCCCGACCGGCAAGATCCAGCGCTGGTACGCCTTCTACGAGATCGAGCTCAAGCCGGGCGAGCTGGTCGTCACGCGCAAGATCGACCTCGAGCCGAAGCAGGGGGCCCGGGCGCCGACCGAGCAGCAGAAGGCCGCATGGCGCTCCGAGATCGAGCGGATCTGGGACGGCAGGTTCGAGTTCCACCGCAAGTCCTGCCAGCGCGGAGACCGCTGCGACTGCCCCGCCGAATGGGGTTGCTGCACCGTGAAGCTCCGCGTCCGTGCGGAGTTCGGACCGGTCCTGCGACCGGGCGTCGAGAAGGTGAGCCTGTTCCCCGGGGCCTGCAACCGTGACGGCTGGGCCTCGGGCTCTTGGTGGGCTCCGGACGCCTGGTGGGAGGACCGCCGCCACGCGCCCGCCACGGTCCGCGCCCACAACTTCGGCCACCTGATCGGGATGTACGACGAGCATCCGCAGGGCGCTTGCGACCCGGACCGGGAGTACACCGACGAGCCCAAGAGCATCATGGGCTCCGGGCCGCACGTCTTCGAGCGGCACGTCGAGCGATTCCACGAGTGGCTCGACAGGAAGCTCGGGGGCGAGTTCGGGGAAACGGTGGTGCGCCGATGCCGGTGAGCGCGACCGTCGTGGAGCGAGGCGACCACCTCTGGTACGTCTCCGATCTCCAGGACGGCCGGGTCTCGGCGACGTTCTTCGGCTCGGGACGGGCCATGGTGGAGGCCACCGACCATGCGGGTACCCAGGCGGAGATCGGCTTCTACGAGGCCACCCTGCTGCGCACCTCCTACGACGAGCTTCGTCGCCTGGAGTCCGGTGCCAGGGCCGCGGTCGGCCCGGCGCCATCCGCCGTCGCGCCGGATGTCCGGAGCGTCTCCATCGGTGCATCGCCCGACGGCGTGAGGGTCGAGATGCGCTCGTTCCCGCTCCACGAGGTTCCACCTGCCGTCCTGCCCTCGATCGAGGCGGCCCGGCGAGCCGTGGCCGAGGTCATGAAGAGTCCCGGTCGCGTGCTGCGGGGCGCCGCGCGACCGGCATCCCGGTCGTTCCGCGTGGGCGAGGCGCCGGTCTTCGAGATCTCGCTGAGCAACGTGGGGCGGGACGAGCTCCAGACGGGCAACCCCCTCTGTGCGGCCGACCCCGACTGGACCGGCCTGACGCTGGAGATCGCCCGGGAACGGACGTCGGGCCCTGTGGCCGACTCCGACACGCTCTCCCTCCTGCTCGGGCCCCAGAACGTCCTGGCGCTCCCGGGGGTCGTGCCACCGCGAGGGAAGCTGGCTTCCCTTCCACCGGGCGGCACTCTCGCGTTCCAGGTGAAGCGCCGGATCCTGGCCTCTCCGGGGATCTACCGCGCCCGGCTTCTCTACCGGGCGGCCCCGGCGGAGGGAGACCTGACGAGCATCGAGGGAACGCTGCGGATTCCCCTCGGGACCTTCGAGGTCGTCGCAGGACCGGGACAGAAAGGCTGAGGATCCCGCATGCTCTCGCCCGCGCCCGAGTGGATCCCCGAGCTGCTCGAACTGCACGCCGAGGAGCTGGAGACCCTCTGGAACCGCCGACTCCTGGCGCACCGCTCGCACGGGTGGACGCTGGGTGCGCGGGCGAAGCTCGACGCGCGGATCGCCGCACACTCCGATGCCCTGGTGCTGGCGGCCGACGAGGCCCGCGCCCTCGTCGATGCCCAGCTGGCGTCCGGGGAGCTCCCGGCGACCCTCGCCGCGGCCTTCGTGCTGCTTTCGCGGGAGGACCCGGCCGGTGCGGAGCGGGCTCACGAGGCCTTCGAGGCAGCCGAGGGCCTCACGCTGGAGGCGTTCCGGCAGGCGTTCCACCACGCGGCCCCGGAGCGCCACCGGACCGTGCTGGACCGGCTGGCGGCCTCCGGAAGCGACGCCCACGCCTCGGTGGCGCTGCAGGCGCTGGCGTTTCACGGTGTCGCGGCGCAGTACGACCGGGTCGTTGCTCTCACGCGTTCCAGGGATCCTGCCCTGCGCGCCCAGGCCTGGAATACGGTGACCTTCCTGGCGTCGGCGTCGCCCACCTCTCCCGTGTACGCGGGACTCCGGGCGGCGCTCGGCGCGTCCTTCACGAAAGGCCAGGCCGACCCCGACCCGGCCGCGCGGGGCGCGCTGCACGAGGCCGCGGCGTGGACGCGCCAGGGATGGCTGCTTCCCCGCCTGAGGAGCATGGCCCTGGAGGCGCAGGTGGACGACCTGCCCCAGCTCTTCCTGCTCGCGGCGCTCGGCACACCCGAGGATCTCCCGACCCTCCAGGCGCTCGCGTCGAACCCGGGACTTCCAGCCGAGCGGATCGAGCTCCTGGGCGTCGCAGGCAGCCCCGTGGGTGTGCCCGCCGTGCTCGAGGCCATGGCCTCGGCCGACGACGCGCTGGCCATCTCCGCGGCGCGGGCGTTCCTCGACATCACCGGAGTCGACGCCATGCGCCCCGGACGGATCGCGGTCCGACCCTCCCCGGACGCCGATGACGGTCTGGAGCGGGTTCGACTCCCCGACGTGGCGGCCGCCAGGGCGGCCTGGCAGGGGAACCCCCGGCTCTCGCCGGCGGCGGCAACCCAGGTCCTCTCGCTTCGGCAGCTCAGTCGCCGAGCCTGCGGGCCCCGGCAGGTGGTGGGGTCGGTGCAGGAACTGGTCCGGTTGCGGGTCGGGGACTGAGCGGGGGGACGGGGAGAGGCTCGGTCACTGTCCGGTGGCCTTGTATCCCGGGAGGTTTGCCGCCAGCCATCCGAAGTTGGGCTTGGCGATGACAAGGAGAACGATGTCCGAGGGAGAATCCCCGCGGTTGTACTGCGGGCTGACGGCAAGGTTCCAGCGAGACCGCGAGTCGTAGTTCTTCAGAACCTCGACCCGCCGCCTCAAGTCTGATTCGGCCCGCAACTGCAGCATCTCATCCTCTTCCATCGGCCTGCACGCCATCGAGACGAACCATCCGTCGGACCCCGCGCCAGGAAGTGGGGTGTCACGATCGCGAGCCCAGAACCGATGGCGCGTCTTTGGGATGCCGCCCTCCTTCAGAACCTCTCTGATGGTTGCTGAAGCCTTCGAGCGCTCGATCCGCGGCGGTCCAATGAACTCCCAGCTCCGCCATTCGCTGGATGGCGCCGGCTCCTTTCGAAACAGGGTGATCCCACCGAAAGTGACGCCATCGAAGTCCTTGCCAAGGGTGACGACCAGCTCGACCTTGACGCCCCTGGGATCCAGGGACAGCTGAAATATTCTGTCGGGCCCCGGAAATATTAGATGCGCTTCTCGAAGGTAGTCCAAGCTGACCGCGAGCCGCGGCTTGGCACGTCTCTCGTCTGATCTCACGCACTGGACGCAGGCAATCCTTGCGGGCTTCGCCTCGCCCCCGGCGTCGAACGTGACGAGCGTCCCGGATGGCCAATCGCTTCCCCATTCTCCCAACTCCCCTCGAACGTTCTTGCGAGGGATGGGCCCAGCGGAATCGGAGACGATGATCGGCACTCGGCGCTCGAGCCTGCTTCGCCCGTCGGTGAACGGGGTGTCGAACGGAAAGAGGTGAGCGTCGTTCGCGAGCCGTATCCCATCGCCAGTGACGACCTTGTTCCCATCCCACGGGGGGTCGATGACATAGAGTCCTTTGCGGTGGGAGTGGCCCGTGAACACACACTGGAACTGCCGAGGCGCTGTGACGAGGGCGTAAACCTCGTCCCTTCGCTTCTCGAACGTCCCCATATCCTTCTTTCCGAAGCTTGCGTTGTCGCTCGAGAGCGACATGCCCTTGACGTTCCCCTCGCCGGGCACCTCGTCCCGGAGTGACTCCTGCAGGCTGGCGAACGTGAAATGGGTGAAGAGCACCTTTCTCTGCGCGTCGTCCCTTGCGGGATTCTGCATGAGTGCCAGTCCACCCTCCGTGACGGCCTGTGTCGCGCGAGGAAGCAAGGCCAACTTCCAGCTGTTCGAAAAGATCATGGCCTCCTCGTCACCCCATTCCAGCCCCATGATCCGCTGTCGCGGCAGGTCCACGGCGAAGTCGGAGAACGGCGTGAACACCGTGTAGAACCACTCGAAGTTTTCCTTGTCCATGCTCGGACCGAGCTTTAGTTCGACCTGCTTCACTTTTTCGACCATCTCCGGAGTGACGCCCTTCCCATGCTTATCGCGACTGAACGTATAGAGAAGGGCGGAGTTGCCCATCTGCGCCAAGGGCCGGCCAAGCCGGCCCACCTGCTCCCAGGCCTGGCCGAAACCCTTCTCGAGGACGCCCGACGTCAAGCCGGTCAATCCTCCGGATCCAGGCCCAGCATTCGACCAGGTGTCGCCAAATGCCAGCCGAGCCTCGTAGAACGTCAGGTTGTGGTCGGCCGGGATTCCTTGGTTCGCGTTCCCGTGGAGCGGCGAGATCCCGAACGGGTCGGTGTACGCATCGTGATTTCCCGAGACGACGAACGACGGCACGCCGTGCTTCTCGAGGAACCAGCGCATCACGCTGTAGAAGGCGACGTGGTCCACGAACTTCTCGTAGTAGGTACCTGGGTCCAGGCTGAGACGATCCCAGATCTCGCCGACGGTGACCTGCTCTCCCTTCTTCTTGCTCGCTGCCGGATTCTCGAACACGTTGGGGACGTGGTCGATGAGATCCCCTCCGACCAGCAGCACGTGCATCGGGTCTCGCAGATGGGGTGGGGCCTTCTCTCCGGGCTTCAAGGGGGGCCAGGGCCTGCGCTTCGAGGGATCGGCGAGCCTCGTCAGGATCGAGGCGAAGTTGTCGCTGCAGACGTTCACCATCCCGCCGATCTCGGGAGACAAGTTCGCCACCTCGCCGCCGGAGGCCTGGTCGGGTGGGACATCGATCACCCTCGCCCTGCTCTGCCGCATGATCTGCTGTCGGGCGTTGATGTGAATGTCCGACACGTGCCCGATGTTGGCCCACTCCAGGTCCTTCTCGCCCTGGAAGATGAACAGGGGGTGAAGAGCGACGACCGGATTCCCGGCCTCCGGGATCAGCCCGACCTTTCCCGTCTCGGAGGGCACCGCGAAACAGTTCACTCCGGCGCCAGGCACCGCGGGCCTGTCCTTCTTGATGGGGCCCGGAGCGGCCTTCTTCGCCCCGAAGTTCGGGGTCTGCAGCCTGTTCCGCATCTCCTCGATCAGGATGTCGTGGAACTCCTGGACATCCTCGCGCGGACGGGGATTGTCGCCGTCCGGCGACCCCCTGGCCAGGCACTCCTGGTCGATGAAGACGGACCAGTAGCTCTTCAGGCCGGAGTCATTCAGCGCCTTCTTGAAGGACGGATGGATGATCCCGATGAAGCGCCCCTTCTTGTCCTTCGTCGTATCCAGGAGCCCGTGGAGCCCCTCCTGGATCTTCCGGACCTCGATCTTTCCATCCGGGTTCCCCGCGTAGAGGGGCGCCTTCCGGACCCGCTTCCGCTTCCCGAGCTCCTCCGTCCAGCGGAGCTGCTCGTTGACGATGCGGGGCGTGATGTCCCCGCTCGTTGCGAGCAGGATCTCGAACCTCTCCTTCGGGTCGCAGACGACACCGGGCGTGAGGAACGCCGGAAAGAGGATGACGGCCTCCACCTCGCGAACGTCGACGCTGCACTTGCGATCGAGGGCAACGCGATGGGCATGCACCCCTCGGCGGCGCCAGACCAGGTTGAGCAGTCGCCACATCTTCTTCTCCGCCATGACACCCGACCTCCCCGAGCCTGGCCAACCCCCGGCACCGGTCACTTCCTAGCAGCCGTGATGCTCCTTCAGCTTCGACCGCGTCGCAGCGTCCAGCTTCCCCGACGGGTCGATCCCGCGGTCGCTCTGGAAGGCGGCCAGCGCCGCCTTCGTCAGGGGTCCGGCCAGGCCGTCCACGGGGCCCACGTCGTAGCCGAGGTTCTGCAGGCGGGCCTGGGCCCCTGCCACCTCGCCGACGGGGGGCAGCGCGCGCGCCCGAAGCACGAAGTGGGTTGCCGCGTCGCCCTCCCCCACCGTGAGATGCAGGTCGCGGGCTCGTCCCGGAATGGGCTCGTCGATCGCGCCGTCGGCATCGGTCTTCTTCCCTCTCCGCTCCTCGCCGTCCACGACCAGGACGTAGGGTTCGTTCGCGCGAGCGTTCCCCGCCGCCCGGATGGTCAGCTTCAGGCGAGGGGTGGATCGAGCCACCTCGAATCGATGGCTGGCCCCGGTACCGGCGGCGACCTCCTTGCTCTCCAGCGGAGGGATGAACACCCGGTCGCCCTTCATGAGGATGTGTACGTCCCGCGTCTTCTTCCTGAGGTTCTCGTTCTCCGGGGCGTCCCAGATCGTCTTCGCAAGGTGGCCGGTGTCCCGAGCGATGCTGTCGATCGAGTCTCCCTCCCTGGCCTCGTAGGTCTCGCCTGGCTTCATCGCTCAGCGCTTCTTCCAGGCACGGCCGTCCATCCGGGGGAAGCTCACCTTGGCCTGGCCCTCTGCGTCGCCCAGGACCTTCGCCCTGCCCTCCTCGTCGAGCACTCCCTCCACGATCCCACCATCCGGGAACTCGACGCGATAGGCCTCCCCTGCCACCGGCTCACCGTCCTGATCCACCAGCTCGATCTCCACGAACGCCGGCTTGATCGACCTGGCCTTCGCGCTGGCTGCCGACCCCGAAGCGATCTTCGACACCTTCGAGGCCTTCAGCGTGACGGTCCTGGCATCGAACCGGATTCCTCCGGCGCCGACCTTCGCGCTCCCGGAGGAGTCGAAGACCAGGACCTCCTTGCCGCCCACCCGGAGCACCAGGCGATCCGCGCTGATCTTCACGGCCTTGGCCGAGCCACGGAGCGCCGCCCCTAGCTGGACGGAGGTTGCGCGGGAGGACTCGTCCGCAGCGCCCGCCGTGGACGAGCTCGCGCCGCCGACCACGAAGATGGTCTCCCCTCCACCCACGCCACGGGTCGCGTCCCCGCCGACGCGCTCCTCCATGTGCGCGCCCACCCCCACCGCCTTGAGGCCGCCGACCTCCTCGAACCTGGCGGCGCCCACCATCGTGTTCAAAGCGCCGCCCACGGTCACGAGGTAGGCCCCGCCGACGTTGAGGGCCGCGGCCGCCCCGACCGTCTCGGTGGCGGCCAGCACGACCTCGATCGATCGGGTGGCAGCCACGTTCGTCGAGCGGGCGACCCCGACACGGAGCTGGTCGCCGCTGGCGATGCTGGCCTTCCTGCTCCCGGCCACGAGGGATACCTCCTTCCCCCCGATGGAGGCGGAGTCACTGCCCGTGACGTCGAGGTGCTGGGACCCGGTCACCTCGATGGACCGGTCTCCCTCCACGCGAAGCCTCTCCGAGCCACCGACGCGTTGCCGCTTGTCGTGCCCGGTCCCGACCTGCGCGTCTCTCTGGGCGTGGACCTGGACCCACTCCCGGCCAGCCCCGTCCTCGATCCGCAGCTCGTTCTGGCCGCTTCCCCCAGGCGACGAGCTGGTTCGCATGGTGCTCTGGGTCCTGTCCTCCGGGAGGGCGGCCGGCACGTAGTTCCGGCCGTTGTAGACCGCGCCCTCCACCAGGGGGACGTCGGGATCGCCACCGATGAACCGGACCACGACCTCCTGCCCGACCCTGGGCACGAAGCTTCCGCCGTACCCCCGGCCCGCCCAGCCCTGGACCGTGCGCACCCAGCAGGACGAGTGCTCGTTCCTCCGGCCGTCCCGGTCCCAGTGGAATTGAACCCGGATGCGACCGAGGTCATCGACGTGGATCTCCTCGCTGGCCGGTCCGACGACCGTCGCGGTCTGGAGCCCCGTCGCGATTGCTCGAGGAGTCCGTCGGGGGGGCCGGTAGGGTTTCCTGGAGTCGATGGCGACCACCCGGCTCGAGTAGGCGCGCTCCACCAGCATGGGCGTCTCGGCCCTGGCTCCCTGGATTCCCTCGTGCTCGATCCGCAACGTCAGCAGGTCACCCTCGACGCCGGCCCGGGAATCCCCGGACAGGTGGAACGTGAGGCCGGGCGCGATCCGGATCACCGTCCCTTCCAGGTCGACGAGCCCGGATCTTGCCTGGATCTCCTCCAGCCGCACCTGGCTCAGGCGGCGCCCCTCGCCGGCGTCCCGGAAGCCGCCCGGGTACTCGTGGAACTCCAGCTCGCCCTTCTCCCTCGCGGCGCGCGCTTCCAGCTCGAGCCCGGGGTGCTCGAAGTCGAAGTCTCGCAGGACCACGACGTCTGGCTCGAGGGCGTGGGCGAGGCTCACCTTCGACACGTACTCCTCGTCGGAGGCCTGGGCGATGTCCCGGCAGGGAATGCCCGCATTGCCGGGGATCGGCTGGCAGCCACCGATGCCGTCGCAGAGCACGACCACGTCCTTCCCGTCCGAGTGGTCGAACCGGTAGAAGATGCCCTCCGCCTCCAGGAGCCTCGACACGAAGTCGAGGTCCGACTCGTGGTGCTGGACCGTGTACGCGCGCTGTCCGTGGGCGCCCGCCAGCGAGCTGCGGTGGTCTACCCCCGCCTCGTCGAGCACCGCGCCGACGATCTGGGGAACCGTCTTGTCCTGGAAGATCCGGCGTCGCCTGGAGTACCTGAGGAGCGCAAGGCGTGGGACGAGCCGGATGCGGTGGCTTCGAGCCCCTCCGTAGAGGGTGGCCAGATCGGCGCTCTCGATCCGCCCGTGGATCTCCCGCTTCTCCCCGGTCACGGCGTGAAGCGTGAGGCGTCCCGAAGCTCCCACGAGCCCGTCCAGCGCAAGAGCAGTCCCGCTGGCAGGGACGAAGTCCACGTCGAACCAGAACGGTTCGGAGAGCCCCTCCCGGCCGGCGATGCGCGTGACGCCGATCTCGGATTCGCCGTGGTCCCCGGCGCGAAGCGTGAAGAGGGCAGACCCCACGCTACTCGCTCGGCTCCCGGGCCAGTTCCCTCAGCTGCTCGCGAACCGCCAGGCTCGCGATCGTGCAGGTGGCCGTCCCGTAGAAGAGACCGGCGAGTGCACCCGAGACCGCACCGGGCACCCCACCCGACGCTCCGTAGGCACCCCAGGTTCCCGCACCCACCAGGCCCAGCGTCCCGGCACATCGCTTCGCCAGCTTCCAGAGCGTCTCCTGCTCGTTGTAGTGCACGATCCCGAGATCGAGCATCTCCTTGACGAAGTTGGAGGTCATCTGGTCCGGCGTTTCCTGGTCCGACATGGTCCTCTCCTTGCGAGCGGCTCGCCGCCGCTCCGGGCCCGAGTCAGTTCTCCACGATCTTGCTGCCCTTGAGCGTCAGGTCTCCGCTGGCGTTCAGCTCGACCTTGGCGCCCTTGATGACGACGTCCCCGCCCTTCTCGATCCGGAGGAGGGCGTCCCCCACCTTGATCTCGAAGGAATCCTCGGCCGAGATCACGATCTCCTTCGCCTGCAGCGAATAGGTGCCCGCGACGACCTGCGCCAGGTTGCCCCCGACCGTCACGACGGCGTCGGTCCCGATGGTGGTGGTCCTGGAGCCCTGGACCGTCTCCGAAAGGCTCCCGCCCACCTGGATGGCACGGGACCCTGCGACGGTCTCGGTCTTCCGCCCGCCGACGATCTCGATCTTCGCGCCGCCGGTCTCCTCGGACTTGAGGCCCCCGACGAGCTCGTTCATGGCCGCGCCGACGTTGATGGCGTAGGCGCCGCCCACGGTCAGGATCTTTCCCAGCCCGACGGTCTCCATGGCGGCCAGCGAGACCTGGAGCGTCTGCGTCCCGGTGACCGCGATCTGCTGGTCCCCGCCGATGATCTCCAGGTCGCTTCCTCCGATGGTCGTGCTTCGATCGAGCGACACCTCGATGGACTGGCTCCCGGAGACGCGGATGGTCTCGTCGCGCCCCACCGTGAGGAGCTGGCTTCCCCCTACCTCCCGGGCCCGATCGCCCTCGACGGAGAGCTTCTCGTTCCGCCCCACCCGCTGCGACTTGTCGTTCTCGACGACCATCTCGAGGTCTCGCTGCGCGTGGAGGTAGATCTCCTCCTGATCCTTTGCATCCTCGAACCGGAGCTCGTTCGAGCCCTGTCCGCCCGGCGAGGAACTCGAACGGATCGTGCTCCGGGTCCTCTCGGATGGGAGGGCCAGGGGCGGTGCGTTCTCCCCGTTGTAGACGGCGCCGGTGACGAGCGGCTGGTCCGGATCGCCCTCCAGGAACCCCACGACGACCTCCTGCCCCACGCGGGGCAAGTAGAGCGCACCCCAGCCTGGACCGGCCCAGACCTGGCTGACGCGGATCCAGCACGAGCTGCGCTCGTCGTGCTGTCCCTCGCGGTCCCAGTGGAACTGCACCTTGATGCGACCGTGCTCGTCGGTGTGGATCTCCTCTCCTGGGGGGCCCACGACGATGGCCGTCTGGCTTCCGTGGATGACCGGGCGCGGCGTCAGCCGCGGAGGGCGGAACGGCGCGGTGACCGGCAAGCAATCGAAGTCGCACCCGAACCTCTCCTTCGAGATCCCTGACTCGAGGAGCTCGGCCTGCTCCCCTCGCTGCCGGACGGCCTGCAGGAGGTAGCGTCCATCGATTCTCCCGACCGGATGTTTCTGGAGCTCGAGCACGCAACCCGCTCGCAGCCTGCGCGAACTGGTCTCGCCCGTGGCCGCCTCCGCGCCGGTCCGCTGCTCTTCCAGGCGGACGCGCGCCCTCCGCTTCCCCGCGCCGCCTTCGGCATATCCACCGGGGAAGTCGTAGACCTCGAACCCGGAATCCGTGGGAACCTGGGCACGCGCCGTGAGGTCCAGCGACGGGTGCAGGAAATTGAAGTCACGAAGCGTGACGGTCCCCGAACGGAGGAACCGCATGGGACGAAAGTCGTGGATCGACTCTTCGCCCACCCGCTGCGCGCCCTTCTCCCCGAAGATGACCGGCGCCCCTCCGTCGAGGTCGGGGTGACAGCTCGCCGCGTCGGCGAGGATCAAGGTGTGCTTGCGGTCGGAGTGCGCGAAGAAGTAGCAGATGCCCTCCTCCTCGAGCAGCCGCGACACGAAGGCGAGGTCCGACTCGGCGTACTGGGTGACGTAAACCCGCTGCTCGTACTCTTCCGTGAGCGAGTCCTCGAAATCCACCGCGCCATCCTGGAGAACCTTCTTCACGATCTCCGGGACGGAAACGTTCTGGAAGATCCGGGACCGCCGGATCCTGTCCAGAAGCGAGATCCGCGGGACGACGCGCAGCTCGTACCGCGCCTGCTCATCCGCCGATCCTTCGTGCCAGCTCTTCGCCCCTTCGACGACACCGTTGAATTGCCGCAGGGAGCCGTCGCCGAGGCGGATGGAGAGCGTGGCTGTGCTTCCCAGGAGGGCGGCTGCGTCCACACGGACCTTCGGCCGGGGCGCGCTGGTCACGACGGCCAGGAACGGGCGGGAGATCCCCTCCTCCGTCGTGAAGGCGAGGACCCCGAGTTCTCCGGCCGCGTGTGGACCTACCTCGAGTTCGAACTCGACCTCGCTCCTCCCGTTCGCACTTTCACTCCCGGCCATCGAGCCTCGTCAGGGTACGCCGGAGACGTAGAGTCCATCCTGGAACGAGTAAGGAGGCGGCGATCCCACTCTCGGGGAGAGCACCCTGTCCGGCTTCGACCGGGTCGTGTCGTAGAGCCAGGTCGATCGGTAGTTCGCATATCCCACGAGCGGCGTCAGCGAACCTGACGAGAACGAGTACACCCGGCTGCCGTTCGACGACCCAGCGGCCGAGGTCTCGCGCGTGAGGACCAGGACGCGGCTCGTCGCAGGATCGGGTTCCGGAACGAACTGGACGACCGCCTGGGCGATGGTCACGGCATTCCCGCTGCGATCGACGGGGGTGTAGCCGAGGTCGAACGTGCCCGTCTGATAGTTCCGGGAGAGCGTCAACAGGAGCCGCGTCGAATCCGGAGTGAACTGCGCGCCGGGCTGGACCGCCAGCGCAACCCGGATCGGCGCCCCACCAAGGGTCCGCGAGAAGTAGTCGACGCCCGACCCTCCGGGCGCGGAGGTGGGCGTGGAGAAGACGATGCGCCTGCCGTCCGGCGACACAAGGTAGTCGGTGGGACTGGTGGCGACCCGCGTGGCCGCTCCCGGGTCGAGGGGGCCGACGAACAGGATCTTGGGGGGATTGATGGTGACGGCCGGATCGTCGACCAGGTACACGATCTGCGAGGAGTCGTTCGAGAAGGCCGCCAGCGTTCCGTCGGCTGCGTTGACCGGATTTGCGCCGAGATACACCGGCCCGGAGGGGCCCACGGCCCCACTGACGTAGAGTCCACCCGCACTCGAATAGGCCACCTTGGCATTGTCCCCGGAGATCTGGATCCCCGTGCCGCCCGTTGCCACACCGGAATCGATCAGCACCGATGCGGCGTTGGTGGGTCCCTTCTTCAGCCCCTGACCGGGTCCCGCCGGCGTGCTCACCGGGTTGACGTAGGCCATCTCGGCCTGGTCGGCCGAGACGGTGATACTCGGCGCCGCCGTGGTCAGCGTGCTGTCGACGAGGACCCAGGAAGCAAAGTCGACCGGCGCCCCCGTACATGGAACGCTGTAGAGGTAGGATCCCGAGTCGACGTAGATGATCCGCGGATCCGGCGTCGTGCCGTTCTTCCGGCTGGGCAGCAGGAGGAACCCGGTCTGTGCAAATTCGGGCATGGCGTCGGTCGAGTTGATGACCAGGCCCGATGGCACGGAGATCTCCCGGAGCCTCGGGACGAAGCCTCCCTCCCCCAACCACACGTTCACGAAGGCGTAGACGGTCGGTGTGCCGTTCAAGACCGGCGAGAAGTCCCATTTGCCCTCGAAGAGCCGGTCTGCGACGACGACGGGATAGGTGGCCTGTCCGCCGCTGGGCACCGGAGCGACCAGGAGTTGCCACGTGTCGCTCGCGTCGAGGCTCGAATAGGCGACCCACCTGCCGTCCTGGCTGAAGCGAACGGTCTGGTTGCATCCGGCGACGCGCGAATCGACCGGAACCGGCGGGGACGTACCCAGCGTCTCGGCGAGATACAGGGTGTAGACGGTCGGGCAATAGGCCGCGAACGCTGCCGTACCACGAAGACCTTCCCCTCCGCCTCCCCCCCGGGTGTCGCCTGACGGTACGAGGTAGGCCACGACCGACGCATCGGGGGAGACCGCGACGGGTATCGGGTCGGCGTTGCTATCGGTCGTCACGATGCGATGCCCGGCCTGCAGCTCGAACGGCGCCTGCGCGAGGTTGTAGACCGCGCCGCGATCCTGGACGAATCCGCCCACCAGAGGCTGGAACGTGACGCTCGGGATCGTGTCCGAATAGGAGCCGGAGGTGACGGTGATGGAGAAGTTGCTGCCGCCGTTCACGCCGGCGAACGAGTAGATGCCATTTGCGTCCGTGACGACCGGCGCCACGCCCTGCTGTCCTCCCAGGGTCAGGCGCGTGCCTGCCACGGGCGTCCCGGGAAAGAGCCGGACGATCCCCGACAGCCGGATGGCGGCCGCGGTGAAGGCAACGTCCGGGGCCGCCTTGGCCGGGGCATCGAGGGTGACGGGCACCGTCAGGTGCTTCTCCGCCGACGAGGGGGAGGTGACGCTCACCACGTAGGCCCCGTAGGGAATGCCGGCGAAGGAGTAGGTTCCGTCCGTCCCGTTGGGGAGGGTGACGTGACCCTCGATGGCGACGATGGCGTCGGTGTAGCTGGGCAGGCCGGTCACCTTCCCGGAGAGCGTTCCCAGCAGGTCCGGTGCGCCGAAGGTGAAGTTGGCGGCGGCCGATCCCGAGTCGATGGTCACGCTCGCCTGGAGCGATCCCTCCTTCGATCCCGGCACGGTCACCAGGACGGGATAGGTTCCGGGGATGGCGATGCCGTCCACGCTGTACTGGACGGAGCCTTGGCCGCTGACCTGGACCGCCTTCCCCGCGACGCTCACCACCGTCCCCGCGAAGTCCACGGGCCGTGACGCATCACGGGACTGCAACGTCCCGCTCACCTTGCCCGTGGACACGGCCGGAGCCGTGCTGCACGCCGAAAGAACCGCGGCCCAGACCAGGAGGGCTCGCATTCCCTTCTTCTCCATCACGTACTCCCGGTGGGTGGGGTCATGGGACATTGGACACGTAGAATCCGTCCTGGAACGAGTAGGGGGCTGGACTGCCGGTCCGCTGGGTCAGGATTCGATCGGGAGTCGCTCCCGGGACCGACGAATGGAGCCATTGCCACACCTCGGCGCGTCCGACGAGCGGCGTCGTGACGCCGGTCCGGAAGGAGTGGACCCGCGTCCCGTAGACCTCGCTGCCGGCCCAGCCGTCGTATCCATCCGAGGCCAGGAAGGCGATGCTGCTCGTCGCGGCGTCCGGCTGCAGGACCACGGTTTCCGGTCGAACGCCCTGCGCGATCGGGGTCACGGGGGCGCTTCCGTTCACCGGCGCGAAGCCCAGATCGACGACGCCGACCGGGATGTCGAACCGGGTCTCGAGGATCAGCCGGAGCGAATCGGCGGTGACGCTCGAGATGCCCTCGATGCCCGTGGCCACGGTCACGTCCGGGCCGGCTGCGGGACGGGAGAAGCAGTCCACCAACGACGTGGGGGCGAAGGCACCTGCGGAGGCATCCGCGGCGGTGTACACGATCTTCCCGCCGTCGGGCGTGACGAGGTAGTCCACGGGGAACGGCTTGACGGATACACGGTTCGACCCGTCCGGCGACGAGACGACGAGCTCCGGGTAGAAGTTGGGGGAGACGTAGTACTCCCGGACCACGTACACGATGCTTCCATCGGCCATGAACGATGCGGGTGAACCGTCGTGCCCCACGATGGGGTCCCACCCGAGATACACGCTCGTGCTGGACGGGGAGAGATCTCGCGAATAGAGGCCGTAGCCTTCCGAATAGTCCACGAACGCCATCTGTGGCCCGAAGGGCGAGAACGTGAGCGCGGAGACCGAGGTCGCGAACGAGTCCAGCATCGCGCTGGGCGCGCTGGAGGAGCCGCCGCGAAGGCCGCCGTTGACGTAGGCGAGGAAGGACTGATCCGGGGATACGTAGACGATCGGCGACGGAACGCCGAGCGTCGCGTCGATCGAGACGAGGCTCCCCGACCCGACCGCGGCCCCCGTACAGGGTGCGCTCACGAGCGTGAACGGGGCCGCAGCCCCCGTGAGGAAGAGGATGCGCGGTGCCGACGCTCCACCGGTCTTCAGGTTCGAAAGAAGCTTGAACCTGAAGGAGGAGTTGGCGGTCGTGAAGGAGTTCAGGATGGCGCCACCCTGCGCGGCGACCTCGTAGAGCCCCGAGCCCAGCGCGCTGCCGTCCCTGGGCGGGCCCGCAGAGAAGCCGTACAGCGTCGGGGAGGCGCCCGCGAATGGAGAGAATTCCCACTGCCCCCAGTTGACGTTCTTCAGGACGACGGCCGGCACGACCGTTCCCCCGGGTCCAGGGACCGGGGCCGCGGCAAGGTCGTCGTCGTAGGTCCCCGGCGATGGAACCTGGAGGGCGATCCAGCTGCCGTCCGGGCTGAACCTGGCGTACCCACCGAACTCGGCCACCACCTCGGCGGGCGGAGAGTCATCGGTCGTCCGCTTCACGAACAGTGTCCTGCCCGCGCCATGTGCGACCGAATACGCGATGAGCGCGGCGTCGTTCGACACGGCCTCGAGCCACGGGCTGGAAGATGCATCCGGCGATGGGACGATGTGACGCCCGGCCTGGAGCTCGAAGGGGGACTGGGCGAGATTGAAGACGGCTCCGCCGCCGAGCACGAACGTCCCGACCAGCGGCTGGAATGTGACCCCGGGAAGGCTCTCGGAGTACCCCCCCGACGAGAACGTCAACGTGTACGTGCTCCCTCCGGTGACCCCGAGGAAGGAGAAGATCCCGCTCGCGTCCGACGTGACGCCCGCGACACCAGCCTGCCCGGACAGGCTGACGCTCACGCCTGCCGTCGCGGACTCCGGGTACTTTTGCACGATGCCGGACAGCGTCACGGCAGCCGGCGAGAAGACGATATCTGGAACGGCGGTCCCTCCCGAACCCACCGTCACCGTGAAGGAGCGGGATCGCTCGACCGAGGACGGACAGGTGGCCGTGAGCACGTAGGTCCCGGGGAGAAGGCTGGAGAGGCTGAACTGGCCGGTGACCGGGTCCGGAGCGGCGACCCGGCCAGGAACCGAGATCAGCACGTCCGCGAAGGACGCAAGCCCGGTCACCTTTCCCGCGACCGAGCCCGATGGACGGATGATCGGCGTGAAGGTGAAGTTGACCACGGCGGGTTGATCCACGTTCACGACCGCCTGCAGGATTCCTTCCCGGGACCCCGGAACGGTGGCGATCACGCTGTACGTCCCGGGACTCGGAACGTTTGCGACTGCGTAACTGGCCGTTCCCGACCCCGTTACCGACGTGGCGATCCCGGCGACGCTGACCGTGGATCCCGTGAAGTCCACCGGACTGGATGTGCTGGCCGAAGACAGCGTTCCGGAGACCTGGACGGTCCGCAGGGAACCAGGGCTGTTGCACCCGGTCAGGGCCAGAGCGGCGACCGTGACGAGCAGGCGAGCAGGCGTCAGCATCGATTTCTCCTGGGGCACGGTCATGGCACGGAGGAGACGTAGCAACCGTCCTGGAACTTGTAGGGCGCTGGAGAGCCAGACCGCAGGCTCAGCACACGGTCCGGCTCGGCGCCGGTCGTGGCATGGAGCCAGCTCGAACTGGAATCGGCGCGCCCCACGAGGGGGGTGGTGGTCCCGGTTGCGAACGACCAGACCCGCGTTCCACTCGAGGACACCCCGTCCGAGACCAGGAGCAGGATGTGGCTGGTCGATGCGCCGGGCTGGAGGCTGAAGGAGGACACGCCCATCGACACGGTCGTCAGGGCCTTGCTACCGTCCAGCGGAACGTAGGACACCGTCCCGAGACCGTTGACGGCGCCGAACGCGAACACGACCTTGCTCGAGTCACCCGTGAACCAGAACGCCGGGGAGTAGAGGTCGGGGATCGTCGCCAGCTTGAGCGAGCCGCCGGTGGTACCGGCCGAGAAGACGTCGAGACCCGCGGATGCCGAAGTGGGCGGTAGCGTGTAGACGACCTTGGACCCGCTGGGTGACGTCGAGTAGCTCGCCGAAGAGCCGGACGGGAAGCTCACCACGCGGGCTGGCGACACCCCGGTGACCGGGCCCAGGAAGAGAACCTGCGGCGGGCTGGTCGCCACGGAAGGATCCTCGACCGCGTAGAAGACGCGCCCGTCCGGGGTGAACTCGGCGACCCGCCCGGCGCCGGAGGCAGATGGGTTCTTGCCCAGCGAGACGCTCGCGGTACCCGCCTGGAAGTCCCTCGTGAAGAGGGTGCGGAAGTAGACCCCGCTCAGCACGTACCATTGCTGGTAGGCGAGCTGCGAGCCGAAGGGAGAGATCCGGATATCGAAGGCGTAGGGTGCGCCGGTGTCGAGCATGGTGCTGGGCGCGCTGGTGGAGCCGCCCCTCAGGCCGGCGTTCGTGTAGGCGAGCAGCGACTCGTCGTCGGAGAGAACCGGCAGGCTGGTGCTCGTGAGCGTGGAGTCGATGGTCACCTGATCCCCAACGACAATCGGAGCTCCCGTGCACCGGGCGCTCACCAGGGAGTAGGGAGCCGCCGCGCCGGTGAAGAAGAGGATCCGGGGAGCGGCCAGCTTCCCGAGGAGCCGGAAGCTGCTTCCCGACGCCAGGGTCGGGATCGCGTTCAGGATGGCGCCGCTCTGGACCCCGACCTCGAAAAGCCCGGATCCGTAGGGACTGCCGTCCTGGGGAGGTCCAGCCGTGATCGCGTAGATCGACGGTGCAACCGACCCCGAGGGCGAGAAGTCCCACGACCTGTACCAGGAGCCCCGGAGGTTCTTCAGGACGCGAACCGGAGTGGTGCTCGTGCCGGTCGCAGGGACCGGGGCGACGAAAAGGCTTTCCGTGCCCAATTCCTCCGCCGTGCTGAAGGCGATCCACTTCCCGTCCGGGCTGAACGCCGCGAAGTTCCCGTAATTGCCCAGGGAGCTGGACACCAGGATCGGCGCCGCGCCGCCGGCGATCCTCTTCACCAGCAGGGAGAGGGCGCCCGAGGAGTTCCACATCATGTAGGCGATCATGGACGCGTCGCTGGAGGTGGCCGCAAGAAAGGGCCGTGCGCCGCCCGGACCCGGGTAGAGGATGTGCGCACCGGCCTGCAGTTCGAAGGGGGCCTGCGCAAGACTGTAGAGCGCACCGTCCTGCTCGACCGTCGAGCCGACGTTGGGCTGGTATGACACGCCCGGGATGGTCTCGCTGTACCCGCCCGAACTGACGGTCAGCGTGAGTCCTCTCCCGCTCCCGGGGCTGGGAAAGCTGAAGATGCCGCTGGCGTCGGTCACGACCGAAGGCACGCTGGGCAGCCCGCCGAGCGCGACCTGGACTCCCGCCTTCGGCAGCGCCGGGTAGACGAGCGCGATCCCGGAGAGCGCGTTGCCGGGTGCCGGGGTGAAGTTGATATCCGGTGCACGGGTGCTGGCCGCGGTGACCACGACCTTCAACGTCCTCGACTTCTCTACCGACGACGGAGCGGTCGCAGTGATGATGTATTCGCCATAGGAGAGCCCCTCGAGGGAGTACGAGCCGTCCTGCACATTCGGCTGCACTCCCCTACCAGGGATGGAGACGAGCACGTCGGAGTAGGTAGCCAGGCCACGCACGCTGCCCGCGAGGGTGCCCAGGCTCGGCCCCGGAGTGAAGGCCATGCTGACGGACGCGGCGGCATCGCCGAGCGAGACCGCCATCTGGAGGGTTCCCTCGGCAGACCTGGGAACCGTCGCGACGACGGCGTAGGTACCGGGCACGAGCAGGTCTCCGAACGAGAAGCTGACACTGCCCGAGCCAGCCAGGGCGACGACCTGGGTCCCGATGCTGACGGTCGCGCCGGTGAAGTCGACGGGCATCGCCGAGTTGGCCGAGTGGACGCTTCCGGTGATCTTCCCCGTGGCGACGCTGGACGTGCTGCAGGCAGCGCTCAGAGCCGCGATCGCAACCGCCAGGAGTGCTCGCTTCCTGCGCCTCATCAGGCCCCCTCCCCTTCCCTCGGCCGTCGACATGCTGGCGCGCCGTACCCACCCGACGCGCGGTGACTCCATGTCACGGACAGGCTCAATCGACTTTCGCTTCGCACGAAGAAAACGAAAGGCCAATTGGATACTACAGGGGCACTCGCAGAGAACAGTCCCCCCTTGTACCCTTTCGGGTACTGCCTCCCCCTCACGATCCGCCCGGCACCCGCAGCACCCTCTTCCCGCTCCCCCTGAGCATCGACTCGACGCTCCCCGGTGCCCAGTCCCGAACGTTCTTCGAGAGCACCATGCTCCCGGAGCTCGTGTAGACCTCGTACGACGCGCCGTCCTCGAAGAAGAGGAAGAGCTGCGACGCCGGGCCGCCCTGGCCCCCGTCGGCGTACGCGATGCCCGAGATCCGCTTTCCGACGAGCTCGGCGAGGGCTTTCGTCCGCTCGGCCAGGAAGGGGATCGGCATCGGCGCGGTCTCGACCGGTGCAATCTCGAGCACCTGATCTGCGGCGGGCCGCCGGGTCGGCTCGCCCTCGGCGGAGAGGCGCCGATCCCCGGAGAGCTTCCCGGACAGGAACTTCACGATGGCCGCGAGGAGCGCCAGCAGGGCGAAGGGAAGCAGGAATGCGAGGCCGGCGGTCAGGGCGAGTACGCCGAGCGCCACCGCGATGACCAGCGTCAGGACCGAGGCGATCCCGCCTCTCAGGTGAATGCGGACCATGTGCCCTCCGTCAACCCTCGTCCTCGTACGTCACCACGAAGAAGACGTCACGTTCCGCGCCACAGGTCTCGCAGCCCACGCGGAGCCGATCGGTCATCTGCGTTCCCGCCCCCTTCTGCGCTTTCCCCACCAGCGCCTGGAACACGAGTTGCCACGAGCCCCCGCACGCGCATGGATTCCGACCGAGCCACTCGTACTCCTCGCTGGGGTCGGCGACGTCGATGGCGTTCTCGACGCTGGTTCCTGGTTCGTTCATCCGGTGGTCCCCTTCCTGTGTAGGATTCACCTTCGCACATGAGCGTCGAACCTATCGCCGAGGTCCGCCTTCTCACAACGGAAGCCTCCTGGCTCGAGGGCGAGGCCGTGCGCCAGCTGGAGGCCGCGGCCCGGCTCGACGGGATGCGCCTGGCGGTGGGGATGCCCGACCTCCACCCGGGCCGGGGCTGGCCCGTCGGGGCGGTGCTCCTCGCCGAGGGGCGGCTCTACCCCGCGCTCGTCGGCAACGACATCGGGTGCGGCATCGGCCTCTGGACCACCGGCATCGCGGCCCGCAAGGCGAAGCGGGACCGCTGGGTGCGGCGGCTCCGCTCCGGCCTGGAGCCCTCGGACGGAGAGCAACTCGGCACGGTAGGCGGCGGCAACCACTTCGCCGAGCTGTCGATCGTGGACGAGGTGTTCGACGCGGCAGCGCTGGATGGCCTCGGGATCGGAACCGACGAACTCGTGGTGCTGGTTCACAGCGGGTCACGGGGGCTCGGCGAGCGGATCTTGCGCGACCACGTGGCGGCGTCCGGCGCGAACGCGCTCGCCGAGGGGAGCCGGGAGGCGCAGCGCTACCTCGGGCAGCACGACGAGGCGGTCGCCTGGGCTCGATCCAACCGCGAGGCCATCGCCACGCGGTTTCTCGACTGCATCGGCGCCGCTGGCGTCCGGATCGCCGACGTCTGCCACAACTCGGTGAGCCGACGTCCGTTCGGCGGGCGCGACGCATGGCTCCATCGCAAGGGCGCGGCCCCCACGGACCAGGGCCCCGTGGTCGTGGCCGGGTCTCGTGGGACGAGGAGCTACCTGGTGCTTCCGACGGGCGACGGGGAGCGCTCGGGCTGGTCGCTGGCCCACGGCGCGGGACGCAAGTGGGCGCGGAGCGACGCGCGGGCCCGGCTGGAGGGGCGCTACACCGCCGAGAGCCTGGAGCGCACGCCGCTCGGGGGTGTGGTGATCTGCGACGATCGGGCCCTGCTCTACGAGGAGGCGCCGCAGGCCTACAAGCCCATCGACCAGGTGATCGACGACCTGCGGACGCACGGCCTCGTCCAGGTCGTGGCGGCGCTCAGGCCCGTGATCACCTACAAGGTCGCCCGAGGCACGACCTAGCCGATAGCCCAGGCGCCCTGCGGCGAATGGGCCCGAGATGATCTTCGCCGTCGAGGCCGCATGAGCGGTTGCCAGGAGACGTTCGTCGCGGTCGGCGTGCTCGCGACGCTGGCTGACCACCCGGGGCGCGGAGAGAACCAGGAGCGCGCACCCGGCGGTGAGCATCACGTCCGAGGGCGAGCTGTTCACCGAGTGGATGCCGATGCAGCAAAAGAGCAGGATGGCCGGTAACATCAGCCGGCAGGGGACGCGCAGCTAGGCGATGTTGGCGATGGGCCCCACCCCCCGCTCCGGCTCGGGTCACCTGGAAACGGTTGTCACGGATCGAGCGGGCCTCGCCCGGGGTAGACTCCCTCCCGCCACCCTTTCCATGGAGCGAACCGCATGCGCCCCGCCGCCACCACCCTCCTCGCCATCGCCGCCATCGCCGCCGCGAGCCCGGCCCTCTCCGCCGAGACGAAGTACGGCTCCGGCGTCGGGAAGGCGGACGCGGTCAAGATCTCGGAACTCCTGGGCCACCCCGAGAAGTACGTGGGCAAGGCGGTCCGAGTGGAGGGGATCGTCACCGCCGTCTGCGCGAAGCGCGGCTGCTGGATGGAACTGGCCTCCGACAAGGAATTCCAGTCCATCAAGGTCAAGGTGGACGACGGCGTGATGGTCTTCCCCATGGAGGCCAAGGGGAAGGTGGCCGCGGCCGAGGGGGTCTTCACCCGCATCGACGTGCCGGCCGACCCGAAGGCGGGGACCGGGCCGGAGATCGTCTACCGGATCCAGGGCACCGGCGCGGTCATCCGCTAGACACGCCCCGTGAAGCGCCCATGGAACTGGCGGCGCCTGAACCGCGCCGTCCACCGCGACGCTGGCTACCTGGTTGCCGGGCTGACGCTCGTCTACGCCGTCTCCGGCGTGGCGGTGAACCACAAGGCCGACTGGAACTCGAGCTGGAGCCTGGCGCCGGAGACCCGCCGCTTCGCCCCGTTGCCCGTCACCGACCGTGACACCATGGCGGCCGCCCTGGTGGCGGCGCTCTCCCTGCCCGGACCGCCGCGCTCCTCCTTCCGGCGCGCCCCGGAGCAGATCGAGCTCTACTACGACGGCTGGAGCGTCGAGGCCGACGTGACCGCCGGCGTGGCCAAGGTGACGCGCCCGCGGGAGCGGCCGGTGCTGCGCGACGCCAACTACCTGCACCTGAACGAGCCCAAGGGGGCCTGGACCTGGTTCGCCGACGCCTACGGCGTCCTGCTCGGCGCGCTGGCCGTCACCGGGCTCTTCGTGCTGCGGGGGCGAAACGGCCTGGGCGGCCGCGGGAAGTGGCTGGCGATGGCGGGGATCCTGCCCGTGCTGGCCGTCCTGGTGTGGCGCTGGGTGAACCCGGCGTAGGCGGGATTCTCGGCCAGCCGGCGATAGGCGCGTTAGGATGTACCCTGAACCCCTGGATAAGGTTGGTGTTTTCTCATGCGCATCGCAATCATCGGTTCCGGCCCGGCAGGCTTCTACGCAGCCGAGGCGCTCCTGAAGCGCACCGACACCCCCGTCGAGGTGGACGTGTTCG
>CAIQRS010000251.1 GCA_903874275.1 uncultured Anaeromyxobacter sp. | reverse complement strand
GGCCCGGGGTCCCGTCCGCCAGTCCACGATCCTCCCGGTGAGGTCGCAGTCGCGGGCGATCGGGTCCACTGCGAGTCGAACCATCTCGGCGGGCGGGCGGCCGGCGGCGGCGCGGGCGACGACCAGGGCGAGGCCGTCCGGACCCGGCGTCGCCGAGAGGAGCACGGCGGAGCGGATGAGCCGGTTCCAGAGATCGCCCTGGGCCCGTCGGTCCTCGTCGGCGGCCTGCTCGGCTGCGGAGGTCCAGGCGGGGGGCACGCCGCGGCCGAGGGGGGCGGCGAAGGCCTCCACCGGAACGGCCAGCCACGGTCGGGAGGGATCGGGTGGGATGGACGGCGCGATCCCCACCAGGTTGCCCGCCGCATCCACGACCGCCCCGCCGAGAGGGCCGGCCGCCTCCTCGGCACGCAGGAGCGGCAGCCCGTCCAGCGGTGCGAGCCCCCTCGCCACGGCCTCCCCCACGGTCTGCGGCCCGGCACCGTCGAGACCCACGAGCAGCGTGGCCCCGTCGGCGAGCCCGGTCGCGGATCCTGGAGGGACGAATGGCGCCGATGCGCCCGGGAGGTGGAGCACCGAGGTGCCCGGCGGCCCCCCGGGAATCACGCGCGCGAGGAGGTCGCGACCGTCGGAGAGGCGGACCTGCCCTTGCCCGTCGCGGCACGAGATGGATGCGAGGGCCCGCTCCGGTGTGACGAAGACGGCCTCGCCGTTCGCGTCACCACACGTGAAGATCGCCCGCGCGGCCAGGAAGGCGGGACGCGGGTCGGGGAGCTCCACCGGCGGCGAAGGTGGAGGGGCCTCGGCCGTCGCCGGCGGCGCTTGACCTGCGGCCGGCGCTTCCGGCGCGACGGGGCGGCGGGTCGCCTGCCAGATCAGCACCGCGGAGGCGATGACGATGGCCGCGACGGTCACGGCCGCGCGCGCAGGTCCACGGGGCGGCGTCATCGGTCCCACCGCCTCCGGTCGTCGATCCGCTTCCCGCCCTCGCCCAGCGCGCCTCTCGGCACGAACCGGACCGCCCCGCGGACCTTCACCGCCTCCTGCAGCGCGGCGGCGATCCGCTCGCCGAGACCCGGGATCCGGGGGTCCTCCACCTCGATCTCGTAGGCGAGCAGGTCCACGTGCTCCTCGCGGGTGACCGTGGCGCGGAACCTCCCGGCCTCCGGGAACCCGCGCAGCACACCCTCCACCTGCGCGCCCCGCACGAACATCCCCTTCACCTTCACCGCGTCCCCCACCCGTCCGAGGATCCCCGCCAGCTTCGGCGCGGTCCGTCCGCAAGGGCAGGGAGCGGGCGGCGCCAGGGCGCCCACGTCGCCGGTGGCGAAGCGCAGCAGCGGATAGGCGGGATCGAGGGATGTGGCCACGATCTCCCCGGGCTGGCCCGGCTCGGCCGCGCGCCCGGTCTCGAGATCCAGCACCTCGACGATGACCCCGGGGTGGAGGTGCCAGCCGCCCATGTGGGTGCACTCGTAGGCCAGGCAGCCCAGGTCGGCGGTGGGGTAGCCCTGCAGGCAGCGGACCCCGAAGGCCTGGATGTCGGCGCGCAGCGACTCGGGCAGCATCTCCCCGAAGACGAAGGCCACCTCGAAGCCCAGCGGGACCGCCGTCTCCCGCGCCCGCTGCAGGAGGTGGAAGAGGAAGGAGGGCATGCCGGTGTAGGCGGTGGCGCCGAGCGCGCTCGCCACCCGGAGCTGCAGCTCGGTCTGCCCGGTGCCTCCGGGG
>CAIQRS010000250.1 GCA_903874275.1 uncultured Anaeromyxobacter sp. | reverse complement strand
TGGACGCGGGGCGCTACGCCGGGGGCTCCTTCCACCCGGACGGCCAGGGCTTCGCCGTCCTCGGCCGGGTGGTGTCGGGCATGGAGGTGGTGCGGCGCATCCACGCCTCGCCCGCCCAGGGGCAGTCCCTCTCACCTCCGGTGAAGATCCTCGGGGCGGCCCGGGTCGCCCCGTGAACGTGGCCCGCCGCGGCCGTCGCATCGAGATCCGCGGCACGGTGCAGGGCGTGGGCATGCGCCCCTTCGTCTGGCGGGCGGCCCGCGACTGCGGCGTCTCCGGGCGGGTGCGCAACGACACGGCCGGCGTCACCGTGGAGGCCTTCGGGCCGGCGACCGCGCTCGACGCCTTCGAGGGGCGCCTGCGGGCCGGGGGCCCCCCGTCGGCCCGGGTCGTCTCCTTCCGGGCCGTGGAGATCGCCCCCGAGGAGGGCGGGGAGTTCGTCATCGAGGAGAGCACCGGCGCCGACGAGCGGCGGGTCTCCATCCCTCCCGACCTCTCCACCTGCGCCGACTGCATGGCCGAGGTGCTCGACCCGGCCGACCGTCGCTTTCACTACCCGTTCACGAACTGCACCGGCTGCGGCCCGCGCTTCACCATCGTCCGCGACGTCCCCTACGACCGGGCCGCCACCACCATGGCCCCCTTCCGGATGTGCCCGGACTGCGCCCGCGAGTACCGCGACCCGGCCGACCGGCGCTTCCACGCCGAGCCCGTCGCCTGCCCGGCCTGCGGGCCGCGGGTATCGCTCCTCGGCGCGGACGGCTCGCCGGTGGCGAGCCTGGACCCGGTGGCCGACGCCGGGGCCGCGCTCGCCGCCGGGCTCGTCCTCGCGGTGAAGGGCATCGGCGGCTACCACCTGGCCTGCGACGCCACCACCGCCGCCGCGGTGCGGACCTTGCGGGAGCGCAAGCGGCGCGACGAGAAGCCGCTCGCGGTGATGGTGGCCGACCTGGCCGCGGCGGATCGGACGGCGATCCTCTCCGGCGCCGAGAGGGACCTGCTCGCGTCGCCCGAGCGGCCGGTGGTGCTGGTCCGCCGCCGGGAGGGTTCCGGGCTGGCCCCGGAGGTCGCCCCCGACGCCCCCACCGTTGGGCTGCTGCTCCCCTACTCCCCGCTCCACCACCTGCTCCTCGCCGCTGCCGGCCGGCCGCTGGTGATGACCTCGGGAAACCTCTCCGAGGAGCCCATCGCCTTCCGGGACGAGGACGCGCTCGCCCGCCTCTCCGGCATCGCCGACCTGTTCCTGGTTCACGACCGGGAGATCGAGGCCCGCGCCGACGACTCGGTGGCCCGCGTGGTCCTGGGGCGCCCGCTGGTCATGCGCCGGGCCCGCGGCTTCGTGCCCTCCCCGGTGGCGGTGTCGCGACCCTTCCATCGCCCGGTGCTGGCCTGCGGGGCGCACCTCAAGAACGCCTTCTGCCTGGCCTCGGGCGGCGAGGCGGTGCTCGGCCCCCACGTCGGAGATCTGGAGAACCTGGAAACCCTGCGCTCCTTCGAGGAGTCGGTGGCGCGGCTCGAGCGCTTCCTCCGGGTGCGGCCGGCGCTCCTCGCCCACGACCTGCACCCCGACTACCTCTCCACCCGCTACGCGCTGGATCGCTCCCGCCGCGAGGGCATCCCGGCCGTCGCCGTCCAGCACCACCACGCCCACGCCGCGGCCGCCATGGCGGAGCACGCGCTCGACGGGCCGGTGCTGGCGCTCACCTGGGACGGCACCGGGCTCGGCACGGACGGCGCGTCCTGGGGCGGGGAACTGCTGCTGGCCCGGTACGACGGCTTCGAGCGGCTGGCCACGTTCCGCCCCCTGCCGCTCGCCGGGGGCGACCGGGCCGTGCGGGAGCCGTGGCGGCTCGCGCTGGTGGCCCTCGACCAGGCCTTCGACGGCCAGGCTCCCCTCGACTCCCTGCCGGTCTTCGACGCCGTACCGGCGCCGGACCGGGAGGTGATCCGGTGCATGGTGGCGGCCGGGGTGAACTCCCCGGCGGCCCACGGGGCGGGACGGCTCTTCGACGCGGTGGGCGCCATCGCCCTGGGGCGAGGCGTCTCCCGGTACGAGGGGCAGGTGGCCATCGCGCTCGACGCCGCGGCGGACGACGGGGTGGACGGCGCCTACCCGTTCACCGTGGACACCTCGACCTCCCCCTGGCAGCTCGACTGGCGGCCGATCGTCCGGGCCGCCGCCGAGGAGGTCCTCCGCGGCGTCCCCCCCGGAGCCGTGTCGATGCGCTTCCACCGGGCCCTCGCCAGGGCGGGCGCCGAGATGGTCCGGATGGCCGCCGACCGCCGCGGCCGATTGCCCGTGGTGGCGACCGGCGGGGTCTTCCAGAACGCCCGGCTCGCCGAGCTCCTGGTGGGGGAGTTTGCAGGGCGTTTCGAGGTATACCTACCCGGTCGGGTACCCCCGGGGGATGGTGGAATCGCCCTCGGCCAGGCGGTGGTGGCCTCCGCCACCACCCCACCCTGACCGGAGAACAGCTGCCATGTGCCTGGGTGTGCCCGGTAAGGTCCTCTCCATCTCCGACGACGGGATGTCGGCGCAGGTGGACTTCTTCGGCGTGGAGAAGGAGCTCCGGCTCGACATCGTGGACGAGCCGGTGACGGTGGGCGACTACGTGCTGAACCACGTGGGCTTCGCCATCCGGCGCATCCCGCCCGAGGAGGTCGGCGAGACGCTGGCCCTCTTCGACCAGATCCTGAAGGAAGCCGCGGCCGGCGACCTCATGGCCGAGGACGTCCGCGGGGAGATGGCGGCGGGCAAGGCGGTCCCCGGCGGCGAGAGCGGTCGTGGCTGACTTCGACGAGCTCAAGTTCCGCGACCCGGCCCGCGCCCGGGCCCTCACCGAGGCGCTGCACCGGGAGGTCGAGGCGGCGGGGCGCACCATCTCGGTCATGCACGTCTGCGGGAGCCACGAGCAGGCCATCGCCCGCTTCGGCCTGCGCGCCGCCTTCCCGCGCGACCTCGACGTCATCATGGGGCCGGGCTGCCCGGTCTGCGTGACCGACACGCCCGAGGTGGACGAGGCGGTGGCGCTGGCCGCCCAGGGCGCGCGGGTCTGCACCTACGGTGACATGCTGCGGCTGCCCGGGACGGTGAAGTCCCTGGCCGACGCCCAGGTGGACGGCGGGAACGTCGAGGTGGTCTACAGCGTGTCCCGGGCGGTGGAGATCGCCCGGGCGCGCCCCGCCGAGCAGGTGGTCTTCTTCGCCAGCGGCTTCGAGACCACGGCGGTGGCCACCGCGGCGGTGGTCCTCTCCGGCGTGCCGGAGAACTTCTCGGTCCTCTCCTCGCACAAGTACGTGCCGGCCGCCATGGACCTGGTGGCCGAGATCGAGGAGACCAGCATCGAGGGGTTCATCGCCGCGGGACACGCGGCGACCATCACCGGCTGGGGGATCTTCGAGCCCTTCGCCGCACGGACCCGGTCGCCGGTGGTGGTGGCGGGCTTCGAGCCGCTCGACGTGCTGGCCGCGGTGCTGGAACTGGTGCGGCTCATCCGCGCCGGCCGTCCCGAGGTGATGAACTGCTACCCGCGCTGCGTGTCGAAGGAGGGCAACGGCCCGGCGCTCGAGAAGCTCTGGAAGGTCTTCGAGCTGGCGGCCGGCAACTGGCGCGGCATCGCCCGGGTCCCGCGCGGCAACCTCGAGCTTCGCCCCGAGTGGGATCACCTGAACGCGCGCCGGCGCTTCCGCATCGACACCTCCACGGTGGGCGGCGCCGAGCGAAACGTGCTGGCCGAGCACTGCATCTGCGGGACCATCATGTCGGGGCTCGCCAGGCCCTCCGACTGCCCGATCTTCGGCAAGGAGTGCCGGCCCGACTCGCCGGTGGGGGCCTGCATGGTCTCCTCCGAGGGCTCCTGCAAGATCTGGCACGTCTACGGCGGCCAGCCCGACCTGAGAGGGGTGGCCTGATGTCCGGCGGCAAGGTGGGGCTCAAGCACGGGGCCGGCGGGCGGGCCATGCGCGCGCTCATCGAGGAGGTCTTCCTGGGGCTCGCCTCCCCGGTGGACGGCATCGGCCTCGCCGCGCTCGACGACGGCGCGGCCATCCGGGTCGGCGACCGCTGGCTCGTCATCACCACCGACTCGCACGTGGTCCACCCCGTCTTCTTCCCGGGCGGCGACATCGGGCGGCTGGCGGTCTCGGGCACGGTGAACGATCTCGCCATGATGGGGGCCACCGAGCCGCTCGCCCTCACCTGCGCGGCCATCCTGGAGGAGGGCTTCTCCCGCGACGACCTGGTCCGCATCCGTGACTCGATGCTCGAGGCCAGCCGCGAGGCCGGCGCACCCATCGTCACCGGCGACACCAAGGTGATGGGGCACGGCGAGGTGGACGGCATCGTTCTCAACACCGCCGGAGTGGCGCTCTGCGACCGGGTGGTGACCGACGCCGGCCTGCGCGTGGGCGACCGCATCATCGTGACCGGCAGCGTCGGCGACCACGGCATGGCGGTGATGGTGACGCGACACGCCCTGGGCATCCGGGGGGACCTGCGCAGCGACGTCGCACCGATCAACGGTCTCATCCGGGCCGCCCTCGCGGCCGGGGGCGAGGACGTGGTGGCGATGAAGGACCCCACCCGCGGGGGCCTGGCCTCGGTGCTGCACGAGATGGCCGGGAAGGCCAAGGTGGGCGTGCTCCTCGACGAGACGGCGGTGCCGGTGAACCCGGAGGTCCGCGCCGCCTGCGAGGTGCTGGGCATCGACCCGCTGGTGGTCGCCAACGAGGGGAAGGCCGTCATCGGGGTGCGCCCCGGGGCGGCCGACCGCGTGCTCGCCGCGCTGCGCGGCCACCCGCTGGGGCGGCGCGCCGCCGTGATCGGCACGGCCATCGCCGACCGGCCCGGCCAGGTGATCCTCGACACCGGCATGGGGCGCCGGCTGCTCGCCGAGTCCGAGGGCGAGCCCCTGCCCCGGATCTGCTGAGGCGCGCCGTGCACGAGTACGCCCTGGTCCAGTCGCTGGTCGGTCGCGTCGAGGCGCTGGTGCGGGAGCGCAAGGCCACCGCCGTGCACCGCCTGGTGGTGTCGGTGGGGGAGCTGGCCGGCCTCGACCCCGGCCTCTTCCAGACCGCCTACGACACGTTCCGTGAAGGGACGGTGTGCGCCGGGGCGGCGATGGAGCTCCGCAGCGTGCCGGCGCGCTGGAGCTGCCCGGGTTGCGAGCGCGAGATCGCCCGGGGCGAGGTCCTCGCCTGCCCGGCCTGCGGGCTGCCGGCCAGGCTCTCCGCCGGCGCCGACGAGATCCTGCTCGAGACCGTGGAGATGGAGGTGCCCTGATGTGCACGACCTGTGGATGCGGCGACACGACCCTTGTGCCGGTGGAGCTGCACGAGAAGATCCTGGCCGGAAACGACCGGGTGGCGACCCACAACCGCGAGCACTTCGCGGCCGCGGGCGTGCTGGCGCTCAACGTCATGGGCTCCCCGGGAGCGGGGAAGACCGCGCTGCTCGAGGCGACCGCCAAGGCCTCCGGCGGGCGCTGGCGCCTGGGCGCGGTCTCCGGCGACCTGGCCACCGACAACGACGCGCGGAGGCTTTCGAAGGCCGGGATCCCCTCCAAGGCCATCACCACCGGCCAGGGATGCCACCTCGACGCCGGGCTGGTCCACGACGCCCTGCACGGATTTCCCTGGAAGGAGCTCGACGTCTTCTTCATCGAGAACGTGGGCAACCTGGTCTGCCCGGCCGTCTACGACCTGGGGCAGGCCGCCAACGTGGTCGCACTGTCGGTGACCGAGGGCGAAGACAAGCCCCTCAAGTACCCGGTCATGTTCAAGGGGGCCGACCTGGTCCTGCTCACCAAGTGCGACCTCCTCCCCCACCTCGACGTGGACGTGGAGCAGATCCTGGACGGCCTGCGGCGCGTCATGCCCAGGCCCGAGGTGATCCGGCTGTCGGCGCGAACCGGGGAGGGAATGGACGCCTGGGTGCGCTGGCTCGAGGCGCGCCGGGCCGGCCTCTCGCGCGGCAAGGGAACGGCGCTGCACGTGCACACCCACGAGCACCCGCACGTCCACGCCCATGCCCACGAGCACCGGCACGCCGACGGGACGGTGCACGCCCACGAGCACGGGCACGAGCACGCCCACGGCCACCTGCACGCGCCTGGGTCGGAGGGGGACCACGCCCACGGTGGCGCGGACCACGCGCACGCGACGGGCAGCGGTCACGAGCACGGGCACTGAGCCAGCCGAAGGCTCGTCCCGGCCGGGGTGGGTCCGATCCCGTCCTACCGGTAGGACGCCGACCGGCTCCATGAGCGCGACCTCGGTGACGACCGCCCTCTTCGCGGCCAGAGCGGTCGCCTGTCACGGACAGGAAAGCCGCCCATCAGATCCGCTCGGCACCGTCGGCCCTGGAGAGTTCGCGGTCGAGCGTCCCCAGCGGAAGGTGTCCCGCTTGCCGGGCGATCTCCAGGACCAGGCAGTCGGAGAAGCCCAGGTTCGGGCGCTTCCGGAACAGATCGAGCGCCCGTGCAACCACGTCCGGTTCCTGGATGGCGAGGTCGCGATGCTCGAGCAGGAGCTCGACGGCGGTGGCGATCCGGGCGGGCCCGAGACCGTAGACGGAGTCGAGCACCCAGGAGGTCTCGGCGAGGACGAGATGCGAGATCCAGGCACCGCGGGCCACGAAGGCCTCGGCCGCCTCGACCTGCTTCTGGTCGTCGCGCGCCAGGAGCCGCACCAGCACGTTGGTGTCAACGGCGCGCATGGCGACGCTTCACGCTGGCGCGGACCCCAGCCTTCAGGTCGGCAAGGCTGCGCGGCTTTCCGGCCCCCGACGGGAAGATCGCCGCGCTCACGTCGGCCGAGGAAAGGCGTCCCCCGCGCCGAACCACGATTCGCTCGCCCTCCTCCTCCCACTCGAGCACCGACCCGGGCCCGAGGCCGAGCCTGCGCCGGACCTCCGCGGGAACGGAAACCTGGCCTTGCGATGTCAGCCGGGAATGGGCGATCGTCATGCCATTTACATTACCACGGTAATGCATTGGAATCCAGCTCCCCGCCCTACCCCGCCGACAGCGTCTCCCATCCCAGCGCGGCCCGTCGGGCGGCGAGCTCCGCCTCCGCCGCGGCGATGCGCTCCCTCGTCGTCGCCATCAGACCCACCACGTCGGCGCCGGTCATCCCCTTCGTCTCGATGGGCTCGAGCACGCGAACCAGCACCAGCGTGGGGCGGATCCAGGGGCTGCCCTTGGGCATGCCGTAGGCCGAGCCGGTCACCGCCACCGGCAGGATCGGGACCTGGGCCTCGATGGCGAGCCGGAACGCGCCCGGCTTGAACGGGCCCATCTTTCCGTCCCGGCTGCGGGTTCCCTCCGGGAAGATCATGACCGGCATGCCCCGGTCCAGGTACCAGCGGGCCTTGGTGAGCGCCGCCCCGCCGCTCTCGCGGTCGCCGCGGTTCACCGGGATGTCGCCGGAGAGGCGGAAGTAGAGGCCGAAGAAGGGCAGCTTGAAGATCTCCTCCTTGGCGATCCACTTCATCTCGCGCCGCTGGCGGGCCATCCCGAAGATGTCCAGGAAGGACTGGTGATTCGACACGCAGACGTACGCGCCGGTGCTCGGTTGCGATCCCTCGATGCGAATGTGCCAGAAGGGAAAGACGTAGGTCGGGGTCGAGCCGAGCCGCCGCAGGAAGATGCCCGGGATTCGCCGCGTCCGGTCGAACGGGACGGTGACCAGGACCAGCAGCGCCAGGACGGGAAGCCCGAGGACGATGATCAGGACCGAGATCACGTAGGACACGGCCGCGAGGACGTTCACCAGGAAGCGGGGCAGGCGGGGCGGGCGCACCTCCGGATCTCTACCATTTCCCGCTACAATCCCGCACCCGAGGAAAGGAACGCCATGAAGACCCGGATCACCGAGCTGCTCGGCATCCAGCACCCCATCATCCAGGGCGGCATGCACTACGTCGGCTTCGCCGAGCTGGCCGCCGCGGTGTCCAACGCCGGAGGGCTGGGCATCATCACCGGCCTGACCCAGCGCACGCCCGAGCTGCTGGCGAACGAGATCCGGCGCTGCCGGGAGATGACCGGCAAGCCCTTCGGCGTGAACATCACGTTCCTCCCGTCCATCGCCTCGCCCGACTACCCGGGCTACGTCCGGGCCATCGTCGAGGGGGGCGTGAAGGTCGTCGAGACCGCCGGCAACAACCCGCAGCAAGTATTGCCCCACCTCCACGCCGCCGGCATCAAGGTCATCCACAAGTGCACCTCGGTCCGCCACGCACTCAAGGCCCAGTCGATCGGCTGCGACGCGGTGAGCGTGGACGGCTTCGAGTGCGGCGGCCACCCCGGCGAGGACGACGTCCCGAACTTCATCCTCCTCCCTCGCGCGGCCGACGAGCTGAAGATCCCCTTCGTCGCCTCGGGCGGCATGGCCGACGGCCGGTCGCTGGTCGCGGCGCTCGCCCTGGGGGCCGACGGCATCAACATGGGCACCCGCTTCATCGCCACCAAGGAGGCGCCGGTCCACGAGAACGTGAAGCAGGCCATCGTGGCCGCCACCGAGCTCGACACCCGGCTCGTCATGCGCTCGCTGCGCAACACCGAGCGGGTGCTGCGCAACGCCGCCGCCGACCGGCTGCTCGAGAAGGAGCGGGCGCTGGGCGCGAACCTCAAGTTCGACGACATCCG
>CAIQRS010000249.1 GCA_903874275.1 uncultured Anaeromyxobacter sp. | reverse complement strand
GCCAGGTTCATCTTCCCCGGCCTGGGCGCCTCCACCGGCGTGAACTCGAGGCGCGCCGTGCCGACGCGGAAGCCGAGAGGGAGGCGGCACTGGGTCTCGATCCAGGCGCGGTGGGCGGCTCGGCTGCTGAACGATAGCTGGGTGCTGGGCATGGATGCCCCATCCAACCGTCGGCGCGTCGCGGGGTCAACCCCGAAGGGGGGCGGGTGGTGCGCCGCCCTCTCCCCCGTTAGATGGGACGCACCAGTCGTCCCCCCCATCCTCAGGAGTGAAAGAGATGAAGAACGCCGTTCGTGCCCTGCTCGTCGCTGCTCTCGCCGTTCCCGCCCTGGTCCTCGCCCAGGTCCCGTCTGCCCCGGATCTGAACGCCGCAGGGAAGCAGGCCGCCGCCGCCGGCGCGACCTCCGGGACCGCCGCAGCCGCCTCGGCCAAGACCCAGGCAGACTCCACCGGGACCCAGATCAAGAACACCGCCAAGACCGAGGGGAAGAAGGGGGCCAAGAAGGGCGTGGACGCCGGCGCCGCCAAGACCGGCTCCATGGGGGCCGCAGTCGCCCCGCACGCCACCGGTGCCGCCAACACCGGCGTGGACAAGGGCGTGGACAAGGCCGCCGAGAAGGCCGGCATCAAGTAGACGGGCCCGGGTGCTACGCTCGGGCAATGGAATCCGCAGGCGTCCCTCCCGGGGCGATGGCCGCGATGGACACGTCGCGGGAAGGCGACTCCACGCTCGTCGTCCGGCTCCTCGGCGCATGGCGCCTCGCCGACGTCCTGCCCGCCGCCTCCGACCTGGACCGGGAGCTCGCCCTCGCCCCCGCCACCGAGGTCCGGCTCGACGCCGCCGGCGTCACCGAGTGGGACAGCGGGCTCGTGGTCTTCCTCTTCAAGGTGCTGGAGGGGTGCCGCACCCGGGGCGTCGCCGTCACCCACGCCGGGCTCCCCGGGACGCTGGAGCGCATGCTGGCCCTCGTCCAGGAGTCGGCGCTCCCGCCGACGGCGCCGTCCGTCCGGGTCGGCTGGCTGGAGCAGGTCGGGCGGCGGGCGCTGAGGTGGCGGGAGCAGGTCCGCGCCACCGCGCTCTTCGTGGGGGAGACCACGCTCGCGCTCGGGCGCTTCGTCGTCGGGCGCGCCCGATTCCGCGGGCAGGACCTCGGGCTCCTCTTCGAGGGAGCCGGTCCGGGTGCGCTCCCCATCGTGGCGCTGGTGAACTTCCTGGTCGGGATCATCCTGGCCTTCGTGGGCATCACCCAGCTGCGCCGCTTCGGGGCCGAGTACTACGTGGCCGACATCGTGGGGATCGCGGTGACCCGGGACATGGCGGCGCTGATCACGGCGATCGTGCTGGCCGGGCGCAGCGGCGCCGCCTACGCCGCCCAGATCGCCACCATGAAGGTGACCCAGGAGGTGGACGCGCTTCGCACGCTGGGCATCTCGCCGGTGGAGTTCCTGGTGGTGCCGCGGCTCGTCGCGCTCACCCTGATGATGCCCTTCCTCACCCTCTTCGCCGACCTCATGGGCGTGCTGGGCGGCGCCGCGGTGGGCAGCACCATGATGAACGCGCCGCTGGCGGCCTACATGCGCCAGACCTCGCAGTCCGTCACCACCGGTGACATCGCCGGCGGCCTCGCCAAGTCGGCGGTCTACGGGATGCTCATCGCGCTCACCGGCACGGCGCGCGGGCTCGAGGCCGAACGGAGCTCGGAGCGGGTCGGCGAGGCCGCCACCAAGGCGGTGGTCACCGGCGTGGTCGCCATCATCGCCGCCTGCGGCGTCTTCCAGTACGTCTTCTTCCTGTTCGGGTGGTGAACGTGGCCGACCCGACCCTCCGCGTGCGCGATCTCACCATGGCCTTCGGGGACCGGGTGGTCATGGAGGGGCTCGACTTCGAGATCCGGCACGGCGAGATCTACGTGGTGATGGGCGGGAGCGGCTGCGGCAAGAGCACGCTTCTCCGCCACATGCTGGGGCTCCAGGAGCCCGCCTCGGGCGAGGTCTTCTTCGGGGCGGAGAGCTTCACCCGGGCCGGCCCGGCCGACCGGGAGCGCATGCTGCGGCGGGTGGGCGTGCTCTACCAGGGGAGCGCGCTCTGGACCTCGATGACGCTGGCCGAGAACGTGGCGCTCCCGCTCCAGCAGTTCACCAGGCTCCCGGCCTCCCGGATCCAGGAGGTGGTGGAGCTGAAGCTCGCGCTGGTCGGGCTCCACGGCTTCGAGTCCTTCCACCCCTGGGAACTCTCCGGCGGGATGCAGAAGCGTGCCGCGCTGGCCCGCGCCATCGCGCTCGACCCGGAGATCCTCTTCATCGACGAGCCGTCGGCCAGCCTCGACCCACCCACCGGGAGGCGACTCGACCGGCTGATCCTGGAGCTGCGGGACGCGCTCGGGACCACGGTGGTGGTGGTCACGCACGACGTGGCGAGCATCCTCGGCATCGCCACGCGCGCCCTCTTCCTCGACGGGGAGGCCCGGCGTGCCATCGCCGAGGGGCCCCCCGCCGAGCTTCGCGATCACGGACCCGAGGCCGTCCGGGCCTTCTTTGCCGGGGGCAAGAGCCTCTAAGGAGCGGTCATGGCGCGCAGGTTCAACCCCCGACTGGTCGGCGCCTTCGTCCTGGCGGCAGCCGCACTCGGCGTGGCCGCCTCGATCTGGCTGGGCTCGAACCGGGTCTTCCAGCGGAAGGTCCGGTTCGTGACGGTCTTCTCCCAGGACATCGCCGGGCTCGAGGTGGACTCGCCGGTGAAGTTCCGCGGCGTACCGGTGGGAAGGGTGGCGAGCATCCACCTCTCCATCGGCTCCCCGGACGCGCCCCTCCAGCAGATGTTCATGCCGGTGGTCATCGAGCTCAACCAGTCGCGCATCCGGGAGATGGGGGAGACCACCGACCTCGGAAATCCAGTGGTCGTGCGGACGCTCGTGGAGCACGGGCTCCGGGCGCGCCTCGCGCTCGAGAGCTTCCTCTCCGGGCGGCGCTACGTGGACCTCGACATCGTCTCCGACGCCGAGCCCCCGCAGCCCCCTCCCTTCCAGCTCCCCTACCCGGTCATCCCCGTCCAGGTCGAGCCCGGTCTCCAGGCGTTGCAGTCGGACGCGGCCCGGGTCCTCGGCAAGCTCCAGGCCCTCGACCTCGAGGGGCTCATCGTGGACATCCGCGCGGCGGCCAGGGGAGTGGGCCGGGCCTCGGGGCGCATCGACGAGGCCGGGCAGGGGCTGCCGCGAACGCTCGAGAGCATGGACCGCGCCCTCGCCGCCATCCGCGACGCGGCCCGCTCCCTCGAGAAGGAGATCCCGGGCGTGGCCGGGAGCGCGCGCGACTCGATGCAGCGGCTCGCCGCGGCGCTCGACCAGCTCGACGTGACGCTCCGCGAGGTGAAGCTCTCGCTGGCGCCGGGGGCGCCGGTGCCGGCGCAGCTCGAGCAGACGCTCCGGGAGGTGGGGCAGGCAGCCCGCTCGCTCCGGGTGCTTGCCGACAGCCTGGAGCGGGACCCCAGCCAGCTCGTCCGCGGTCGTCCGGAGGCAAAGCCATGAGACCCGTCCTCGCCGTCCTCGCCGCGCTCTCGCTCCTGCCCGCCTGCCTCGGCCCGCGAGCCGACAGCTCCCGCTACTTCACCCTCCCCGCCGCGGGGGCGCCCTCCGCCGGGACGCCGGTCGCCGCGGTGGGGCTCGGGCCGGTCACCCTCCCCCCGTACCTCTCCCGCCCGGAGGTGGCCACCCGCATCGGCCCGGAGGAGGTCGCCTACGCGGCCCGCGACCGCTGGGCGGCCCCGCTCGACGAGCTCGCCGTCCTGGCCCTCTCGGAGGAGCTGCGGGCCCGCCTCCCGGCCCGCGAGGTCCTGCGCTGGCCCTGGCCGCTCGGGGCGCCGCCGGAGGTCGCCGTGTCGGTGGTGTTCCTCCGGTTCGAGGCCGACGCGGCCGGGGGGGGCACGCTCCAGGCCCGCTGGACCGTCTCGGCGCGTGGCCGGGCCCCGGTGACCGGGGAGACCCGGCACCAGGAGAAGGGCGCGCCGGGCGACGTCCCGGGTTCCGTGGCGGCGCTGGGAAGGGGGCTCGGGGTACTGGCCTCCGACCTCGCGGCTGCTGCGCGCCCGCCGGGCGGCTGACCCCGTTTCCCGGGGGCTCCACAACCGGCCGGATTCGTGGTTTGTACGGGCCTCGCTCGCCGTCCGGAGGCCACCTTGAAGAGAATCGCCGCGCCGTTCCTGCTCGCCGCCTGCCTCACCCTGGCCCCCGCCGCCCCCCGCGCCGACGGCGGCATGTGGATGCCCCAGCAGATGACCGATCTCGCCCCCCGGCTGAAGAAGCTGGGGTTCCAGGGCAACCCCAAGGCCTTCGCCGACCTCACCGGGATGCCCATGGGCGCCATCGTCTCGCTGGGCGACTGCAGCGCGTCGTTCGTCTCCAAGGACGGCCTCATCATCACGAACCACCACTGCGTCACCCGCGCGCTCCAGTACAACGCCACCCCGGAGCGGAACACGGTGAAGCAGGGCTTCCTCGCGCCCACGCTGGCCGACGAGGCATGGGCCGGGCCGGGCTCGCGCGTCCTCGTCACCGTCGCCGTCCGCGAGGTCACGAAGGACGTGGTGGGCAAGCTCGGCGCCGACCTCACCGACACGGAGCGGCAGCTCGCCATCGAGAAGCGCGGCAAGGAGCTCACGGCGGCCTGCGAGAAGGAGGGGCTGCGCTGCCGCGTGGCCTCGTTCTTCGAGGGGCTGCAGTGGTTCGAGATCGCGGCCGTCGAGCTGAAGGACGTCCGGCTGGTCTACGCGCCCCCCTCGTCGATCGGAAACTACGGCGGCGAGACCGACAACTGGCGCTGGCCCCGCCACACCGGCGACTTCGCCTTCTACCGCGCCTACGTGGGCAAGGATGGCAAGCCGGCCGCCCACGACAAGGCCAACGTCCCTTTCAAGCCGAAGCACTACCTCGCGGTGGACCCGGCCGGCGCCAGCCCCGGCGACGTCGTGGTGGTGGCCGGCTACCCCGGCCGGACCTCCCGGCACGTCACAGCTCGTGAAATGAAGGACACCATCGACTGGAGCTACCCGCGCGTGGTGCGGCGCTACGGCGACATGCTGGCCATCCTGGCCGAGCAGTCGAAGGGCTCGAAGGAGACCGAGATCAAGGTCGCCGTCCGGGTCCGCGGCCTGGCCAACTCCATGAAGAACCGGCAGGGCATCCTCGAGGGGGCGAAGAAGGGCAAGCTCCTCGAGAAGAAGGCGGCCGCCGAGGCCGAGCTCCAGGCCTGGATCGACGCCGACTCCTCCCGGAAGAAGAAGTTCGGCGGCGTCATCGCCGCCCTCGACGATCTCCAGGCCAGGCGCGAGTCGGTCCGGGAGCGCGACGCCACCCTGCAGGCCCTCTACTTCAACTCCACGCTGCTCGGCTCGGCCCGCTCCATCCGAAGGCTCGCCGAGGAGCGGCAGAAGCCCGACGCCGAGCGCGAGGCCGAGTACCAGCAGCGCAACTGGGAGCGGCTGCGCGAGTCGCAGGACCGGCTCCAGCGCACCATCGACCTCGGATCCGACCGGGCTCTCCTCCGCTACGCGCTGCTCGAGGCGGCGGCGCTCCCCCAGGCGCAGCGCATCGAGGCGCTCGACGCGCTCGTCGGCATCACCGCGGGGCTCACCCAGGCCGAGTCCACCGCCAGGGTGGACGGCTGGCTCGCCACCCTCTACGGCACCCCCTCGAAGCTCGCCGACCAGAAGGCTCGCCTGGCCCTCTTCGACGGAAAGCCCGAGGAGGTGCTGGCCGAGAAGGACCCCTTCCTCGATCTCGCCGCGGCGCTCGCCCCGCTCGACAAGCAGATCCGTGACGCCGGCAAGGCCCACGCCGGAGCGGTGTCGCGCCTCGGCCCGGTCTACATGCAGGCCATGCTCGACCGCGCTGGCGGCCTGGTCGCCCCCGACGCCAACTCCACGCTCCGTGTCACCTTCGGAACCGTGAAGGGGGTCTCGCCGCAGGACGGCGTCCTCTACCTGCCCCAGACCACGCTGCAGGGGGTGGTGGCCAAGGCCAAGAAGGGCGACCCGGAGTTCGACGCGCCCCCGGAGCTCCTCGCCGCCGCCGCCAAGGTCCTGGCCACCCGCAAGGGACCGTTCGTGGACCCGAAGCTCGGCGACGTGCCGGTGAACTTCCTCTCCGACGTGGACACCACCGGCGGAAACTCCGGCTCGGCGGTGCTGAACGGCAAGGGGAAGCTGGTGGGCCTGCTCTTCGACGGCACCTACGAGACCATCGCCTCCGACCTGCTCTTCGACCCCATCAACACCCGCTCCATCCAGGTCGACATCCGCTACGTGCTCTGGGTGGCGAGCCAGGTCTCCGGGGCGACCCGCGTGGTCCAGGAGCTGGGCGTCAAGCCGTAGCCGGAGGAGAGCGTGGCCCCGTTCCCTCCAGATCCCGCCACCACGGCCCGCCGGATGGAGCGGGCACACGCGCTCCAGCTGGAGCGCACGCGCGCGGCGCGGGGGACGGGGGCTCCGGCCGTCGAGGTGGCGGGTGGGCTGGCCGTCTCGCACGGCGCCCGGTCCCCCTTCTCGGCGGCAGTCGGGGTGGGGCTCGGCGTTCCAGTCGCCGAGGCGGACGTGGACCTCATCGAGGCCCATCTCGGCCTGGGGGGCGGTCCGGTGCGGATCGAGGTGGTCCCCTTCACCGATCCGTCCCTCACCGAGGAGCTGGGGCGGCGCGGCTACCAGCTGGAGCGCTTCTTCCAGATCTGGACCCGGGTCCCGTCGGTCGATCCACCCGGCGCCGACGTCCGGATCGCCGCGCCGTCGGAGGAAGGGACCTGGGTCGATCTCTTCTCGCGCGCCTTCCTGGGCGCGCCCATCCAGTCCGAGTCGCAGCGGGAAGGGCTCGTCTGCATGGCCCGGGCGGAGGGCAACGTGCCCTGGCTGGCGATCGAAAACGGCACTCCGGTGGGGGTCGCGCTCTCCTCGGCCGAGGGGGGCGTGGCCTGGCTCTCCGGCGCAGGCGTGCTCCCAGCTTCCCGGGGGCGCGGGCTCCAGGGCGCGATGGTGCGCGCGCGCCTGGCCTGGGCGGCCTCGCGGGGCTGCGACCTGGCCGCCTCGGCCACCGAGCCTGGCACGGCCTCCCAGCGGACGCTGGAACGCTGTGGATTCCGGGTCGCCTACCCCAAGGCGATCCTCGTCCACTGAACGGAGAATCCTCGCATGAACGTCGCCTACGTCTTCGCCACCCCCAACGCCTCGATCATCCTCGAGAAGATGATCGTCCCGCAGCTCGAGGAAGGGCGCCACGGCGCCACCGTGGCGGGGATGTTCTTCTTCATGGACAACAACTACCTGCTCGTGAGGGGCAACCCGACAGGCGAGCGCTTGGCGGCCCTCTCGAAGAAGAGCGGCCTGCTGCTCATGGGCTGCGACCAGTGCTGCTTCATGCGCGGCATCGCCGACAAGCTGTACGACGGCATCCCCATCGGCTGCTTCCCCGACCTCTACAAGGCGCTCTCGGGTGTGAAGATCGACCAGGTGATCACGCTGTAGGTCGGGGGCGCGGTGGACGAACTGGGCAGCAGGCCAGACCGGATCTGCCTCGTGACCGGGACGAGCTCCGGGATCGGGCTGGCCGTTGCCGAGGAACTGCTCCGCCGCGGATGGGACGTCGCCGGGGTGGCCCGGCGGGCGGCGCCCCTCCACCACGCCCGCTACCGCCACCTGCGGCTCGACCTCACCGACACGGCCCGGATGGAGGAGGCCTTCGAGGGCTCCTTCGGCGAGGCGCTGGCCCTGGAAGGGCGCGCGCGCGTCGGGCTCGTGAACGGGGCGGCCACGCTCGAGCCGGTGGGGCCGACGAGCGCCACCCCCGCCGCCGGCCTGGCCCGCGCCTTCGCCCTGAACGCGGTCGCGCCCATCTGGCTCCTGGGATTCTTCCTGCGCCGCGCACGCGGGGGGAAGCTGCGCGTGGTCGATGTCTCCTCGGGCGCGGCCCGCCGCCCCTACGCCGGATGGTCGGCCTACTGCGCCACCAAGGCCGCCCTGCGCATGGCCGGCGAGGTGGTGGGGGAGGAGGCCCGGTCCTTCGCGCCCGGCACGGCCCTCCCGGTGGACCTGTCGGTCGTCGGCTACGAGCCGGGCGTGGTGGACACCGAGATGCAGGCGTCGGTCCGGGGCGCGCTCGTCGAGGCCTTCCCGCAGGTGGGGCGCTTCCTCGATCTCCACGCCACCGGCAAGCTTCACCCACCGTCCAGGCCGGCGATGGAGATCGCCGACCTCCTCCAGTCGGACGGCCTCCCCGCCTGGTCGGAGCGGCGGCTCGGCGGATAGGGTAAGAGGACAGGGATGGTTTTCCGCTCAGCCTGCATCGCGATCGCCGCCCTGCTGGCGACGGCCGCCTGCGGCCCCCTCTCCCACGCCGCCGTGCGCCCGGACCTGCTCGACCCCACGACGGGGCGCGCCAGCCCGCCGCTCCCCACCGCCCCTCCCGGACGGATGCGCGTGGCGGTCTACGGCGACTCCCAGGGGAACACCGCCGCCCACCAGGCCATCGTGGCCGCCATCCTGGCCGAGAAGCCCGACCTGGTCCTCTTCGCCGGCGACGCCATCGACCACCTCCCGGCCGGCCACATGCCCGACTGGGGAGGCTGGCAGTACCTCGTCCCCATCTGGCCGCAGTACGTGCGCGGGTACGCCTGGGTCTCCCTCCTCACCGTCATCCCGTTCCCTGCCGTCATCCACGAGACGCTGCTCGGCGCGATCGCTCCGCCGCGCCGGCCTCCCGACCTGAACGGCTGGCTCGAGGACACGGCGCCGCTGCGCGGTGCCGGCATCCCGATCCTCGCCGCGCGGGGGAACCACGACGCCTACCACCAGGTGGACCAGGAGCAGTTCGCGCGCATCTTCTCGCCTCCCGGCGCCCCGGAGCTCGCCCCCGACGGCTTCTGGTACTCGGTCGATCGGGCGGGCTGGCGCTTCCTCGTCCTCGACACCGGGACAGACATGTTCGGCGACCGCGACCCCATGCCGGAGGGTGGACCGCAGCTCGGCTGGCTCGAGGAGCGCCTGTCCGACGCCGACCGGCTGGGGCTCCGCTCCGTCGTCCTCATGCACCTCCCGCCGTTCTCGTCTGGGAAGGAGGAGCGGGGCGCACCATGGGTGAAGAGGCGCGTGGTCGAGGGGATCCTCGACCGGCACCCGGTGGCGCTGGTGCTCTCCGGCCACGTCCACGCCTACGAGCGCATCGTCCGGCCGGGGTTCGAGGGACGCCCGGTGAACTTCGTGGTGAGCGGCGGGGCCGGAGGCCGGTTCTTCCACGTCGCCGACAGGCGGGTGGAGGGCTCGGCGATCTTCGTCGAGGAGGTCCGGAGCTTCGTGCTGCTCGACCTCGGGCCGGACGGGATCACCGGGCGCGCGCTTCCGGTGAAGGTGCCGGGGGAGGAGTGGCGGAATCCGCCCTCGCCCCTGGACGAGTTCCAGGCGCCCTCCAGGTGAACATTGCGCCGGCCGAAGCCGGCGCCGTCACTTCCGGGAGAAGTCCCAGCGGCCGGTGATGCCGACCTGCCAGAGGGCCTCGTAGAAGCCGTTCGTGGGGGACTGGAGCCCGACCACCCGGGCCTCGACGCCCAAGGCGAAGGGCTCCGGCCGCCAGACCTGGGCCGCCAGCGCCGCCATGAAGCCGATGGAAAGGGCCGAGGTGCTGTTGGTCACCCCGTTCACCGTGCTGCTCACGAAGACATCGTAGAGACCCACGCCGACGCGGACGCGGAACCAGTCGATGTCCCAGCCAGGACCGATGGCGAGCCCCAGCGCGCTCGAGGAGCTGGTCGACACCAGTCCGGAGTTGGTGCCCGGGACGTAGGTGTTCCGCCCGCTCGAGAGCACCGGAATCCAGGAGATGTCGAGGAAGGGGTGGGTGAAGTGGGGACCGCGGTAGGCCACGCCGAGGGCCAAGGCCGGCCCCCCGTTCGACCAGTTGTCGGCGGCGGTGTCCGGGAAGGGAAAGGCGATCTGTCCGTATCCCACGAAGGCGTCGAGCTCCCAGGCGGAGTGGTAGACGGGAGCGGGCTGCGGATCGGCAGCCTGCGCGGAGGTGGCCGCGGCGAGCGCGAGGGCGAGGAGCAGGGCTCTCACGGCGTGACCCCCAGGGCATACGGGGGGAGGACGCCGGCGATCTCCCACCGGACGTTGAGCGTTCCCAGGTAGTTGGTCAGGATCCCGTTGGGCCGGCCGGCCTGGAGGAAGGCGTCGATGGTAACCGGGTCGTTGATGGTCCAGTAGCCGAAGAACTTTCCGAGTGACTGGAGGTACTGGGCGTCGGAGGCGAGCGGCCCGCGCGTGTAGCGGGGGGAGGCGGCCTGGCAGGGGATGCTCACCGCCGCGTCGAAGTTCTCCTCGCAGAGGCAGCGCTGACCGGGGGTGAGCTGTCCGGCGGCGAGGGCGGCGGTGTACTCGTTGATGATGTCGTCGCTGGGCAGGCCGATGATGACCCGGTCGATCACCGGCTTGCTGCCCGGGAAGAGGCAGCGCTTGCCGTCGGGCGGCAGCTGGCCGGGCTGGCACTGGATGAGCCGCTGGTTCAGCTGGCCGATGATCTGGGTGGACGGGACGACCGCGCTCGTCACCTTCATGTCGAGCCAGACGTCGAGATCGGTGCGGGTGAGGCCGTACTCGAGTGCGTCCACGAGGCGCGGGATGATCTCTCCGTTGCGCAGGCGGCAGTTGGCGAGCAGCTGCCCGTAGGTCCAGTCCTGGATGCCACCGACGCAGTAGAGCCCCTGGACCGCGGCGGGCGAGAGCCCCAGGTGGAAGAGGACCGGGATGTTGTCGGAGGTGAGCCGGACGTCGATCTCCAGGTAGTCGCCGCCGAGCTGCTTCGAGAGGACGAAGGTCTCGCCGGTGTTCTCGGACACGCCACAGTTGTCGGAGGTCTGGCATCCGCCGTGGTGAACCCCGACCCCGAAGGAGGTCACGCCGTTCACGCGCCGGCTCTTGCGCGCCCCGGTGTAGGTGACCTCCAGCGGGGTGGTGGGCGCGGTGTTGCCGTATCCGGTGGCGCCCACCAGCCGGGCGATGCCGGGCGCGACGGCCTCGCCGCGGCAGAGGGCCTCGGCGGCGGCCGGCGGCTCGACGAAGAGCCGGATGAGCCCCGTCTCCTTGACGGTGGGCTCGGGGAACTCGAGATAGCGCCAGTACCCCTCGAAGACGAAGCGGGTGACGGCGGTGGCCCCGGCGCCCTCCACGAAGCACCCGGGGTTCAGGAGCGCGAAGGCGTCGTGGTCGCTGGAGAAGAGGGCGAGGGTGGCGACCAGCTTGTCGTCGGCGTTGCCGGTGAGGGAGGTGTGCACCACCACCGGGTTCCCGAAGCGCGCCGTCGCCGAGTAGACCCCCTCGAGCGCCCGGAGGGTGGGGACCATGGACTCGTAGGTCGCCCCGTCGGGTGCGGGCAGCCAGGTGGGCGGCGGCACTGAGCGCGCCAGCAGCCCGCCCGCAGGGAAGACCGGCGGCTCGGTTCCCTGCCGGTTCAGGCAGGCCGAGGTGGCGAGGGCCACGAGCGCGAGCGCGAGGATGCGGCGATCAGAATTCATAGCCGGCCAGGAGACCGAGATACACGATGTGCTTGGGGCTGTAATCGACGTTGAAGAAGACCGGATAGTTGGAGCGGGTGCTGTAGAGGCTCACGCCGTAGTAGACGACCCCCTGCTTCTTCGGGGAGTACTCGGCGACGAGCGTGAACCCGTACCCCTCCCACATGGCGGCCTTGGGCGAGATGACGAGCCCCCCCAGGTTGGTGGCCTGGTAGAGGGAGAGGTAGGCCTCCCACTGGAGGGTGAGCCAGGTGTCGCTCGAGACCTGGAGCCCGACCTTGGCGCCGGGGTCGAAGAGCACGCCCCAGCCCGTGGAGTTGAACTGGGAGGAGAGGAGGACCTTTCCGATGGTCCCGAAGTACCCGTCGAGGTGGGCCATGAGACCGAAGGAGAACGGGCCCCAGTTGAACGCCCACTGGGCTCCCGCGCCCAGGGTGTTCAGCATGATGATGGTCTGGAGCCTGGCGTCGACGCTGAAGCCGGAGCCGAGGCCGCGGCGGTAGCTGGCCGCGAACATGGGGGCGATCTGCCAGATGCCGCCGATGGCCCAGCGGTCCTTGCCCTCCCCCGGTCCCTCCGGGAAGAAGGTGAGGCCGCGCTCGGGGTAGGCCCATTCCGGCGTCTCCCAGGGCTTCTTCGGCGTCTGCTCGACGAGGATGACCGTGGTGTCGCCGGAGGTCTTCTCGCCGACGAGGGTGAGCGGGGCGGCCTGCGGAGCGGGGTCGGCCGCCAGGCCGCTCGCCGGCGCGGCCAGGGACGCGACCAGGGTCGCGGCCGCTGCGATGTGTCTCAGGGTGACGGAGCTCACGTGGGCGCTAGGTCTACCGTTCGTCTTTCGACTCGTCCATCCGTTTTGCGTCACGCCCCTTCCGGGACGGCCGCTCGTCGTCGTCGTCGAGCATCCGGTACTTCGGCCCCTCCGGATCGTCGTACTGCCCGCTCCGCACCGTCCAGAGGAATCCCAGCCAGGCGGCGATTCCCAGGCCGAGCGAGATGGCGATGAGGAGCCCCAGCGACACGGTTCACCTCTCCGGGCGAAATCTTTGACCACCGCGGATGCGCAGCGAATTCAGCACGACGAAGCTCGAGCTCGCGGCCATGGCCGCCGCCGCCACGATGGGGTGCAGGAGCCCGACCACGGCGAGCGGCACGGCCACCAGATTGTAGACCAGCGCCCAGAAAAGATTTTCACGGATGATCCGGTAGGTCTTGCGGGAGAGCCGGACCAGCTCCGGGAGCAGCCTCAGGTCGTCGCGGACCAGGACCGCCTCGGCGCTCTCCATGGTCACGTCGGTGCCGCGCGACATGGCCACGCCCACGTCGGCCTGGGTCAGCGCAGGCGCGTCGTTCACCCCGTCCCCGGCCAAGAGCACCCTGCGCCCGGAGGCCTGCAGCGCCGCGACCCGTTCCCGCTTCTCCACCGGCGTCACCTCGGAGCCCTCCACGGCGACGCCGAGCCGGGCGGCCACCGCCTCGGTGGTGCGCCGGTTGTCGCCGGAGAGGAGGCTCACGCGCAGTCCCAGCGCGGCCAGGTCCTCGATCACCTCCCGGGCCTCGGGGCGCACCGCGTCGGCAACCACGAGGAGCGCCACGAGCCGCCCGTCGCGCGAGAGGAAGGCCACCGTCTCGCCCCGCTCCTCCCGGACCCGGGCTTCCCCGTCGGCCTCGTCCGGGATCTCCACCCCGGCCTCGATCAGGAAGGGGCGGCTGCCCACCCGCACCGTCGTCCCCGCCACCCGCCCCTCGACCCCGCGGCCGGGCACGGCCCGGAAGCCGGTCGCCTCCGGCAGGGGCTCGCCGGGAAGCGCGCGCGCCGCCTCCACGATGGCCCGCCCCAGGCTGTGCTCGGAGCGCCGCTCCACCGCGGCGGCGATCCGCAGCGCCCCGTCGGCACCGCCTGCGCCGCACGCCTCCCCGATCGGCAGGACCTCCCGGAGTTCCGGGCGCCCGCGCGTGACGGTGCCGGTCTTGTCGAGGAGCGCCTCGTCGGCGCCGGCCGCCCGCTCGAAGACGTCGCCTCCCTTCACCAGGAGTCCGCGCCCGGTGGCCACCCCGGTGGCCAGCAGGACCGCCAGCGGCGTGGCCAGCCCCAGCGCGCACGGGCAGGCGATCACCAGCACCGACACGCCGATCATGAGGGCCTGCGGCGCCGCCGCCCCGCGGAGCAGGTGCCCGGCCGTCGCCGCCACGGCCAGCACCAGGATGGCCGGGACGAACACCCCCACCAGCCGATCGGCCACGGCCTGGATGCGTGGCCGCGACGCCTGGGCCTCCTCCACCGCGCGGATGATGCCGGAGAGGACCGTGGCCGCGCCGGTGCGGGTGACCTCGAGGACGAAGGAGCCGTGCAGGTTGACGGTGCCGCCGATGGCCGGGGACCCCGGCTCCTTCCCCACCGGCCGCGACTCGCCGGTGACGAGCGACTCGTCCACCTCGCTGCGCCCGTCCCGCACCACGCCGTCGGCGGGGACCCGCTCACCCGGGACCACCTCGACCCGGTCGCCGGGGAGCAGCTCGGCCACCGGGACCCGCCGGACCTCGGTTCCGCCGCCGGGGGCCTCCTCGATCCGCCGCGCCTCCCGGGGCTGCAGGGCGGCGAGGCGGGCCACCGCCTCGGAGGCCCGACCCTTGGCGGCCGCCTCCACGTAGCGCCCCACCAGGACCAGCGTGACGATCATGGCGGCGGTGTCGAGGTAGACCTCGCCGCCGACGAGCATCTGCCAGCCGCTGTAGGCCAGCGCCGCCCCGGCGCCCAGCGCGATGAGGGCGTCCATGTTGAACCGCCCGTGGCGCAGGCTCGTCACGGTGTTCCGCAGGAAGGGAGCCCCCGAGTAGAAGTACACGGGGAGTGTCAGCCCCATCCCCACCCATTCGAGCAGCCGGCGGGTCGTCGGGTCGATGCCCTGGAAGTAGCCGGCGTAGAGGGCGATGGTGACGACCATGAGCTGCGAGGAGAGGAACCCGGCCGTGCCCAGCCGCACGAGCAGGTCGCGCGTCTCGCGCCGCTGGGCCGCCTGCCCCTCGGTCTCGCCGTAGGGCTTGGGCAGGTAGCCGGCCGAGCGGATGCGCCCCAGCACGGCCGGGAGCGTGGCCACCGCGGGGTCGAAGCGGATGCGGGCCCGGTGGGTGGCGTAGTTCACCCGCGCGAAGGCCACCCCGGGCAGCCTCCCCAGGAGCCGCTCGTTCAGCCAGACGCAGGAGGCGCAGCGGATCCCCTCCACGTAGAGGTCGATCTCGGAGAGTCCGTCCTTCCCCTCCCGCAGCGCGGCGCGGAAGGCCTCGACCTCCTGGGGGTCCTCCGGGCGGGCGGCGAGCCCCGCCTCCTCCCAGCGGCGCCCCTCGTAGAAGGCGGAGAGCCCCTCCTCGCGGATGAGCCGGTGGATCCCCTGGCACCCGGTGCAGCAGAAGACCCGCTCGGCCTCCCCGTCCCTCTCCCGGACCGCCTCCCGCTCCGGGAACTCGAGCAGGCAGTGGTCACAGCGAAGGGACATGGACGCGCAGCCCCCTCAGGACGAAGAGCACCCCGAGCAGCGCCACCAGGCCGCCGCCGGCCCGCTGGAGGAACCCGCGGGCGCGGGAGGAGAGCGCGCTCACCACCGCCCCGGCCAGCAGCAGCGCCGGCAGGGTCCCGACCCCGAAGGCCAGCGCGATCGCCAGGCCGGCCACCGGGCTCCCGGTGGCCGCCGCCGCGGCGAAGGCGGAGTAGGAGAGGCCGCAGGGCAGGAACCCGAGCACCAGGCCGAGCGGGTAGGCGCGCACGGGGGCCTCGTGTCCGGCCAGCCTCCGGACCGCCGCGAGCACCCGGCCGGCCAGCCGCCCCTCCGCGGACTTCACCCATAGCGACTGAGCCGCGGCGCCCAGCCCCATGGCCACCATGAGGAGCCCGGCCAGCACCGCCACCACGTCCTGCCACCCGGCCATCCGGCCGGTCACGTTCACGAAGGACCCGAAGAGCCCCATGACGGCGCCGACGGTGCCGTAGGTGGTGATGCGCCCCATGTGGTAGGCGAGCTGCGGGAGCAGGGCCCGGCGGGCCGGGATGCCCGGGGGCGCCGAGATGCCGAGTGCCCCCACCAGCGGCCCGCACATGGCCACGCAGTGCCCGAACCCGCCCAGGAACCCGGTGGCCAGCGCGATCGGGAGCGAGGCGTCCACGACGGACCGCTACTCCGCGGCCTGGAACGGGAAGCGCGCGCGCGTCTCGCCGCCGCCGGGCGCCCGCACCACCACCTCGGCCAGCCAGTCGCGCCGGCCGCTCGTGCAGCGAAGGAGCGCGCCCCTGCCGGCGTAGCGCCCGGGCCCGGCGACCCGCAGCGGGATCCGGTTCTCCCCCATGAACATGCCCGGCATGGAGATCTCGACCGCGACCTCGGCCCCGGCCAGGGGGGCGCCGCCGCGGGTGAGCTGGACCGCGGCGTCGAGCTCCTTCAAGGGAACGGGCGGGTGCGGCGACAGGTCGAGGACCACCCGGACGTCCCCGGCGTCGGCGGCGCAGAGGCGCACCCCGGCGTCGCAGTGGACCCCTTCACCGACCTCGCCGGCCACGTGGATCCACCTGCCCAGGGTGAGGCTCTCCCCGCCCAGGCGGACCACGACGTCGAGGTCCCAGAACCCGGGCTCGGTCATGGAGAGGACCGCGGCGTAGCGCCCGCTGGCGGCGTGGGTCGCCGGCGCGGACCGGTCGAAGCGGCTGGTGCCGGCGCGCGAGACCCGGAAGAGCACCTCGGCGTCGTCGATGGGCGCCCCGTCCTTGCCGGTGAGCCGGACGGCCAGGGTGGCCTCCGGTCCGGCCCGCAGGGAGCCCTCGTCCACGGCCACGTTCCAGCCGAGCGCCTGCGCCTTCCGCCGATCGGCGTCGTGGTGGATGCCCGACTCGTACGGGTCGGCGACCACGGTCCGCTCGAAGGTGCCCGCGCCCACCCAGATGGCCCCGGCGACGGCGGCCAGGGCGACGGCGGCGACGATGGCGATGACGATCTTCAGGGCGTCCTCGGCAGGAACATGGGGACCTGGGCGCGTACCGTATCACCGCCCGGCCCGGTTGCGGTGAGGAGGGCCTGCACCACCGGTCCGGCCCCCAGTCCGGAGGCCGAGGCGACCAGGAAGACCTTCCGGTGCTCCCCGGGCGCGAGCTCCACCCGGTCCGGGCTGACGGTGGCCCGACCCTGGACCGGCGCCAGCGCCAGCGTGAGCGTGAGCTTCTGGCGGCCGCGGTTCTCCAGCGCCACGTCGTAGGCATTCACCACCCGGCCGTCCGGGCCCATGCGGGGGACGAACCGGGAGGAGAAGGACGCGGTCAGGTCGAGGCTCTCGCGGCCGGCGTGGACCGCTGCCACGACCGTTCCTCCCACCGCGAGGATCGACGCGGCCCCGAGCGCCAGCACCACCGGGCGCAGGAGGCGCGGCCGGTCGCCCGGCGCACCGAAGAAGTAGTCCACCAGCGTGGGCTTCCCGAACTTCGCCAGGATGGGGGCGCAGGCGTCCACGCACTGCGCGCAGGCGATGCACTCGGCCTGGAGCCCGTCGCGGATGTCGATGCCGGTGGGGCAGACCCGCACGCAGGCCAGGCAGTCGATGCACTCCGCGTCGCGCCGCTCGTCGTAGGCCACGACCAGCGTGGCCCGGTCGAAGAGCACGCCCTGCAGCTTGGCGTAGGGGCAGGTGGTGGCGCAGAAGCTGCCCCGGACGAAGCCCAGGTCGAGGAAGAGGGTGACGCCGAGCACCGCCCAGCTCCAGCCCAGGACGGGGCCGAGGGAGCCTTCGACGAGCCGGCCGAGGAACTCCCAGGGCGTGACGAAGTACCAGAGGGTCGCCGCGGAGAAGACCGCCGAGACCATCGCCACGGTTCCCCAGGCCAGGGCCAGGCGGGCCGGGCGCCGCCTCTTGCGGGCGCGCTCGGAGGCCAGCGCCTGGGTGAGGTCGCCGAGGATGGTCTGCGGGCAGCTCCAGCCGCACCAGACCCTGCCCCAGACGAAGGTGACGAAGAGGAAGACGAACGAGACGGCCAGGGTGGCCAGCAGGACGACGAAGAACTCGTCCATCCAGAGGGTGGCGCCGAGGACGTGGAGCTTCAGGCTGCCGACGTCGAAGCGGAGCGCGCTCTGGCCCCGCAGCGTGACGAAGGGCAGGCCCAGGAACATGGCGGCCTGGGCGATCCCGGCCCACCTGCGCCAGGGCCCGAACCGTCTGGTGGTGACCGGGCTACTCGTCGTCATCGAGCATCTTGTACTTCGCCGCCTCGACGCTCGCCTTCCTCTTCTTCGAGAAGTAGTGGACGGTGATCCAGAGCAGGGCCGTGCAGAGGAGCAGCCCGATGACCAGGTAGACCCAGTCGTCGCCGGGGATGCCCTCGGGCTTCACGGGCGCCTAGCCCTTCCCGGCCTTGCGGCGGCGCGCGGCCAGGTAGAGCCCGATGGCGGCCAGGGTCGGCAGCGCGGTGAAGAGGACCGTCGAGAAGATGTTCGCACCGGCGTCGCCGGACGCGGCGACCGCGGCCTGGACCGATTCGTCGTAGGCCTTCGACTGCGACCAGCCGCCCAGGGAAGGGGTGTAGGCCCAGACGTAGTAGACGCCCCAGATGATGAGCCCCCAGAAGAGCGCCCACCAGCCCAGCGGGATCTTGCTGGCCGTCTCCTTCGCCTCGAGTCCGTCCGCGGTGTCGGGAAGTTCGTTCATGGCCGTCGTTCCTCTCAGTGCTTTCCGCCGGTCTCGTGCTCGCGCTTCTCCACGCCGGGCTGCTCGCTGCCCTCGTGGAGCTGCTGCGCGCGGATGAAGCTCACGATCCTCCAGATGCCGTCGGGCGGGATCTGGGCGCCGAAGGGCTCCATGCCGCCGTCGGCCAGACCGGGGCGGCCGATGGCCTTCTTCACGTCGCTGCCCCCGGCGATGATGGCGAAGTATTCGCCGTCGGTGCCGTAGCCGGGCTGCTCGAGGAACTTCTTCGCGATGAACGAGGGGCCGATGCCGCCGTGCCCCTCGTCGCCGTGGCAGACCGCGCAGCTCTGCGCGTAGAGGACCGCGCCCGCCGCGATGGCCTGGGGGGAGCTGCCGAAGGGGTTCACCGCCGCCAGGTCGAAGCCGCCGGCCATCTTCTTCTTCTCCACCGCATGCCCCAGCTGCTGGGTGTAGGCGATGAGGGCGTCCATCTCGGTGCGGGTGGCCAGCTCGGCGATCTGCTGCGCCGTGTAGGGCAGCCCGAGCGCGTCCATGTGGGCCTTCACCGAGGCCGGGTCGAGCTTGTTGGCCTTCATCCAGCCGTACGCCGGCATGTTGGAGCGGGGCACCACCACCTGCGGGTTGGCGTAGTGGGCCAGGTGCCAGGCGTCGGGGCGCTTGCCCCCCTCGCGGGCCAGGTCGGGACCGGTGCGCTTCGAGCCCCAGAGGAAGGGGCGGTCGTAGGCGAACTCACCGGCCTTGGAGTACTCGCCGTAGCGCATCACCTCGGTGCGCAGCGGCCGGACCGTCTGGGTGTGGCAGTTGACGCAGCCCTCGCGCTGGTAGACGTCGCGCCCGGCCAGCTGCAGGGCCGTGAAGGGGCGCAGGTTCTCCAGCTTGGGGTGCATCTCCGGCCGCATCATGGGGTACGCCATCATCACGATGGAGCCCGCCAGCACCGCCACCGTGACGGCCAGCGTGAAGACGATGGGCTTGCTGTAGATCTTTCCCGCCATGGCTCTCGCCCTCCCCTACGCCGCCGCCGGGGCCGCGGACTTGCCGGCCTCGAGCGCGCGCCCCTTCTGGATGGTCAGCAGGACGTTCAGCACGAAGACCACCATGCCGACGATGAAGATGGCCCCGGCCAGCGAACGCACGTGCCAGTACGGGTAGTTCTTCACCAGGGTCTCCATGAACGTGTACTTGAGGGTGCCCTCGGGGGTGAGCGCCTTCCACATGGCGCCCTGCTGGATGCCGGTGATCCAGCCGGTGGCCGAGTAGATGAGCTGCCCGACCAGCACCAGCCAGAAGTGGAGGTTGGCGAGCTTCACGCTGAAGATCTCGGTGCCGTACATCTTGGGGATGACGTAGTAGATCGAGGCCGTCACCGTGAGTGCGACCCAGCCCATGGTGCCCATGTGCACGTGGCCGGGGACCCAGTCGGTGAAGTGGATGAGCTGGGAGACCACCCGGAGACCCTGGGTGGGCCCCTGCACGGTCTGCAGGCCGTAGAAGGTGATGCCCAGGATGAAGAACTTGGCCAGGTAGTCGGTCTTCATCCGGCCCCAGTCCTCGCCGATGGTGGCGTAGCCGTTCACCACCGAGCCCCACGACGGGGCGATGAGGAAGAGGGTGAAGACGATGCCCAGCGTCTGGATCCAGTCGGGGAGCGGCGAGTAGACGAGGTGGTGGGCGCCGGTCCAGAGGTAGCCGAAGACCAGCGACCAGAAGGCCACGATGGAGAGCCGGTGGCTGTAGATGGGCAGCCCCGTGGACTTGGGGAAGAAGTAGTAGAACATGGCCAGGATGGGGGTCGTGAAGAGGAAGCCCACCACGTTGTGGCCGTACCACCACTCGACGTTGGCCGAGTTCACGCCCGCGAAGAGGTGGTAGCTCTTGAGGGGCCCGGCCGGGATCGCCAGGTTGTTCACGATGTAGAGCACCGCGATGGCGACGACGGTGGCGATGATGTACCAGAGCGAGATGTACATCTGCTCCTCGCGCCGGACCAGGATGGTCCCGATCACGTTCACCGCGAACATCACCCAGAGGATGACGATGGCGATGTCGAGGGGCCATTCCATCTCGGCGTACTCGAGCGACTGGGTGTAGCCCATGGCCAGGGTGACGAGCGCCAGCAGGATCCCCACGTTGAAGAGCCAGAGCTGCAGCCGCGCCAGCTTCGGGAAGAGCAGCGGCCGGCGCGTGAGGCGCATGACGATGTAGAAGCAGAGGCCGAAGACCGCGCCGATCCCCAGGCCGAAGCCGAGGATGTTGGTGTGGACCGTCCGCATGCGCCCGAAGCTGGCCCAGGGGGCGAAGTTCAGGGCCGGCGCGAAGAGTTGCACCGAGATGAGAAGGCCCACCACGAGCCCCACCACCGCCCAGACGATGGCGGAGAGGATGTACCCCTCCACCGTCTTGTAGTCGTACCGGTATTCCTCGTTCATCGTTCCCTCCGCCGTGGACGGCGCGGCGAGAGACTACAAGAAGCGTTCCAGGCGTGGGGGGGCGAACTTGGGCTGATCCGGGGCTGAACAGCGACTGGACTGACACGGATCAAGAGCGGGCGCGCAGGACTTGCGACATAGTGGACCCGTGGGCGCGATTTTTTCGCTTTTCACTCAGGGTGTGACACTGGGCTTCTCGGCGGCGGTCTCGCCGGGGCCGTTCCAGGCCTTCCTCTTCGCCCACGCCTCCCGGCACGGCGTGCGGCGCACGCTGCCGCTCGCGCTCGCGCCCCTGGTGAGCGACGTGCCCATCGTGGCGCTCGTCCTGCTCGCGCTCTCCCGGGTGCCGGAGGGGTTCCTCCGCGGCCTGGAGGTGGGCGGGGGAGCGTTCCTGCTCTGGCTGGCCCTGGGCAGCTTTCGGACCGCGGGTGAAACCCGGGCGGGCCCGGCGGCGCCGCCCGGGGGGGCGGGCGGATCCTTCCTGCGCGCCGTCTTGGTGAACGCCACCGGCCCCGGCCCCTGGATCTTCTGGAGCACGGTGTGCGGCCCCATCCTGGCCGAGGCCTGGCGGGGCTCGGCGGCGGGCGCCCTGGCCTTCCTGCTGGGCTTCTACGCCCTGCTCGTGGGCGGGAAGGCTGCGCTGGTGGCCGTCTTCGGCCTGGCCGGGCGCATCGGCCCCCGCACCGCGCGCGGGCTCGGGCTCGCATCGGCGGCGGGGATGGCGGTGATGGGCGCCCTGCAGCTCTGGCGCGGCCTCAGCGGCCGGTGAGCGCCTCGGCGGTGACGAAGCGGGGCGCGACGTCCACCGGGATGGCGCGCAGCCGCTCGAGCACCCTGGCGACCGGGGGTCGGACGACGGCCATCCGGTCGAGCAGCGCCTTGGCCCCCGCCGCGTCGCCGCCGGCCTGGATGGCCAGAATTTCCCGCGAGAGCGACTCGACCGATGCGCGGATCTTCCCGTCCACCACCGCGAACCGGCCGTCCTTGCCGACCACCACCGCCCCCTGGTCGAGGAACCAGTTGAGCTGCAGGGCCACGCCGCGCCCGTGGGCCTCGTTCACGCCGAAGCGGATGGAGCGGAAGCAGGAGGCCAGGAAGGTGGCGTACATCGTCTTCTCGAGCTCGCGGGGCAGCACGCCCCGATCCACCAGCCGGTGCAGCGCGAAGAGCCCGACCACGTCGGCCTTGGCCTCCTCGATGGCGGCGTACTGGGAGCCGAGCTGCTCGCGCACCGTGGTGTGCCCGGTGGGACGCTCGAGCCCGTGGGGGCCGAGCCCGTGCACCATCTCGTGCATGAGGATGTGGGTGAAGAAGGCGTCGAAGGAGACCCGCCGCCCGTCGGCCGGCGCGACCGCCACCTTCGAGATGGGGAGCAGGACGTGCTTGAACTTGGCCTCCTGGACGTTCTTCAGCATCACCCGCTTGGCCCCCTTCTCGCGGAGGATGCGCTCGTCGTTGGGGAGGTTGAAGGCCGCGGTGGTGACGCCCCGGCGGCCGTCGCCGGCGGCGAAGATCTCGTTCACGACACGGATGGGGGCCAGCGCGCCCAGCTTCGGATTGCGCCAGGCCGGGTCCATGGGCAGGTGGTCCTCGATGTCCTGCAGCTCGCCGGAGAGCCGGGCCAGCTTGGCCGTCTCCCCCTCGTCACGGACGGTGACGTAGGCCTCGAAGGCCGCCTTGGCGTTGAACCAGCCGTCTCCGTAGGTCTCGTAGGGGCCGAAGGTGGGCTCGACCGCCCCGTCGATCTCCATCCAGGCCACGTCGCTGTCGTAGTAGTCGTCGGAGAGGAGCGCCGAGGCCCGGGTCTCGAGGAAGCGCTTCAGGGTGGGCTCGGCGGTGGCCGCGGCGGCCTGGCGCAGCAGGGAATCGGCCAGCGCGAGCTCGGCCTGGTACTCGATGGAGTAGGGCACGGCCACGAAGCCGGCCGGGGTGCGGCGGATCACCGAGAAGAAGCCGGTGGCGATCGCCCGCTCCTTCTCCGGAAGGGAGCCGTTCCAGGCCGCGATCTCCTCCTTCGTCGCGCCCGGCGGGTAGAAGGTGCCCGCCTCCGGCGGAGGCGGCGCCCCGGGGATGAAGATCCGGTCGTGGTCGAGCCGGTCCCAGGGCCCCTTGTTCCTCAGGAAGAAGGCCAGCCGCGCCCGGCCCAGCGGCGACGGGTCGTCCTGGAGCGAGAGCAGCATGGCGGTGGCGCCGGCCCACTCCTGCCGGAGGAAGAGCGCATCCACCACCCGGCTCGCCTCGACGAGCAGCGCCAGCGCCTTCCGTTCCCCCTCGGGGAGCCTCGACACGTCCACGGCCAGGTCCACCGGGGCGTACTGGGCGTCGAGCTTCCGGAGCGCGGCGGCGTCGGGGAACTTCACGGCCGGCGGGGCGGCCGAGGCGGAGACGGCGGCGAGCAGGCAGAGGGCGATGAAGGGTGTGCGCATGGCCGGCGAGTCTAATAGCATCCGGGCGTGATCGCCCTGCTCCTCGCGCTGGCCCTGGCCGCGCCCCCCGCGCCGCTCCCCAGGGTGCTGTTCCGCACCGACCTGGGCGACCTGGTGATCGAGGTGGACGAGGCGCGCGCCCCGGCGACCGCGCGGAACTTCCTCCGCTACCTGGACGCGGGGCGCTACGCCGGGGGCTCCTTCCACCCGGACGGCCAGGGCTTCGCCGTCCTCGGCCGGGTGGTGTCGGGCATGGAGGTGGTGCGGCGCATCCACGCCGCGCCCGCCCGGGGGCAGTCCCTTTCACCTCCGGTGAAGATCCTCGGGGCGGCCCGGGTCGCCCCGTGAGCCCGGCCCGCCGCGGCCGTCGCATCGAGATCCGCGGCACCGTGCAGGGCGTGGGCCTGCGCCCGTTCGTCTGGCGGGCGGCCCGCGACTGCGGCGTCTCCGGGCGGGTGCGCCACGACACGGCCGGCGTCACCGTGGAGGCCTTCGGGCCGGCGACCGCGCTCGACGCCTTCGAGGGGCGCCT
>CAIQRS010000248.1 GCA_903874275.1 uncultured Anaeromyxobacter sp. | reverse complement strand
CCGGACGGCCTCGCCCTGGTCGTCGCCCGCGCCGCCGCCGGCCGCCCGCCCGCCGAGATGGTTCGACTCGCAGTGGACCCGATCGCCCGCGACTGCGACCTCACCGGGAGGATCGTGGACTGGCGGACGGGACCCCGGGCCTTCGACGGAGCTCCCGTGCCCCGGGAGGTGGCGACGCGCCTCTCCCGGCTCGTGCCCCCGACCGGCGGCGGCGCGGTCTGGATGGGATCGGGGCTGGCCCGCCTCGACTGCGACCCTGCCTCGGTGGCCGAGGGGGCGACGCTCTCCATCCCGGGCAGCGACCCGCCGGCGCCGGTCCCGTTCCCCCGCACCGGGTTCCCGGCGCGCCCCGGCCCGTCCGACGACACCCGGCAGGCGGTGGTGGTGTCGGATCCCGCGGCCGACCTGGACCGGGCCGCCGCCGCCGAGGAGGAGGTGGCCTGGGAGGTGGGGTGGCGAAAGGCCTTCCGGGAGGCCAACGATCGGGTGGCCCAGGCGAAGCAGGGACGGATGGACATCCAGGCCCAGCGGGAGGATGCACGCGGCAACTCCCAGTACGTCCTCGAGCAGCAGCTCGAGGGGGACCTCGAGGTCGCCCGGCTGGAGGAGAGGCGGGCCGCCGAGGCCCTGCAGGACCTCGACCGCCGGGCCTCCCTCGCCGCCGTGCCCCGGGCCTGGCGCCGGGCGGAGTGAGGAGGCCAGCGCCCGCTGACGCCGGCCCCTGGCCGGGCTACTTCGCCGGGTTCCCGTCGGCGTCGAGGATCACCGGCGCCCCGAGCCCGAGCTCCGAGAGCCCCTTCTCGATCTTGGCCCGGTCGCCCACCACCACCCAGACCACCTGGTCGGGCTGGATGAACTTCGCGGCCGCGGCCACCTGCTCCGGCGTCAGCGAACGCACCTTGCCGGAGTAGGCGTCGTAGTAGCCGTCGCCGAGCTGGTAGGTCACCACCTCAGCGACCGATCCGGTCACGGCGCCGTTCGTCTCCCAGCGGCCGGGCAGCGCGAGCGTGAGCGATCCCTTCGCGGAGGCCAGCTCGTCGGCGGTGACCGGTCGTGTCCCCACGATCCCGGCCAGCTCCTTCTGGATCTCCTGCACCGATTCCTTGGTCTTGTCCGCCTGGACGGCGGTGAAGACGAAGAAGAGGCGTGGGCCGCGCGCGTCGGGGAGCACGCTCTGGGCGCCGTACGACCAGTGCTTGTCCTCGCGCAGGTTCATGTTGATGCGGGCGGTGAAGGCGCCGCCCAGGACGCGATTCACGACTCCCTGTGCGATCTCGTCCGGGTTGGCCCGCGGCGGCGCCGTCTGGCCCGCCAGGATGACCGACTGGGATGATCCGGGCCGATCGACGACGTAGAGGCGAGGCGCGGTGGGCTTGCCAGCCAGCGCAAGGTCCTTGGCGGTCGCCTTCCCGGGTGCCCATCCGGCGAAGAGCCGCTCGAGGCGGGGCAGGATCTCCTTCAAGGTGGTGTCGCCCACGACGACGAGGACCGCGTCGGAGGGATGGAACCGGGCCTGGTACCAGCGCTCCACGTCGGCGCGGGTCAGCGCCGTCACCGAGGCCGTCGTCCCGGAGCCGGACATCGGGCTCGCATAGGGGTGGCCGTCGCCGTAGACCAGGCGCGGCAGGACGCGGGTGGCCATGCCGTTCGGCTGGCTCCGCTCCCGCTCGATGCCGGCGAGGAGCAGCTTCCTCTGCCTGTCGAGCTCCGCCTCGGGGAACGACGGGTGGAGGACCACGTCGGCGAACAGTTCGAGGGACGGGTCGAGGTTGGACTTGAGGGCCGAGAGCGAGACCGTGGTCGAGTCGAGCGACGAGCTGGCGGTGAGGGTGGCGCCCAGGTCGCGGAGTGCATCGGAGATCTGGAGCGAGCTCCGCCTGGCGGTGCCATCGGTGAGGAGCGTCGAGGCCAGCCGCGCCGTCCCCGCCGCCCCCTTCGGATCGGAGGAGTACCCGGCATCGACCACGAGCTGAAAGCTCACGAGCGGCACCGAGGGGCGGGGGACGACCATGATGCGCAGCCCGTTGCCCAGGACCGCCTTCTCCACCTCGGGGAACTTCGGGGCGGGGGGCGTGCCGGCATCGGGAACCTTGGAGCGGTCCACGTCGACGCCCGAGACCTTGCCGTCCTTCCAGGGGGTGACCTCGAGGACGTAGACGCCGTCAGAGAGCCATTTCTGCGCGGCAGCCCGCACCCGCGCCGGGGTGGCGCTGCGGATTCGCGCGAGCCGTTCCTCGTAGAAGTCGGGACGGCCACCGTAGATCTCGCTCTGGGCGAGGATGTCGGACTTTCCGCCGAACCCGCCGATGCGCTCCGCGCCGCGGGTGAAGGCGGCCAGCATCTCGGTGCGCGCACGGTCGAGCTCGATCTGGGTCGGTCCCTTCTCCAGGAAGCGGGCGAGTTCCTCGCGGGTCGCCGTCTCGACTGCGTGGAGGTCGCCGCCTGGGCGCGCGGTGGCCTGGATCAGGAACTGGCTCCCGATCTCGCCGGGCCCCTGCATGGCCATGGCATCGGTGGCGATCTGGGCGTCGTACACGAGCCGCTTGTAGAGGCGGCTCGACTTGCCGGACGAGAGCACCCGGGCGGCGAGTTCCAGGTCCAGGGAGTCCGGGCTGACCCCCTCGGGTGTGTTCCAGACCAGGTAGACCCGCGCCTGGGGAACCCGGTCCTGCATGCTCCCGCGGTGCTCGCCGGTGCGCTTCGCGACCCAGGCCTCCTGGCGGACGAGGGGAGGGCCGGAGGGGATGTTCCCGAAGTACTTCTCGACGCGGGCCTTGACGTCCTCGGCCTTCACGTCGCCAGCCACCACGAGCACCGCGTTGGCCGCGCCGTACCAGTCCTTGAACCAGGTCTTCACGTCGTCGAGGGTGGCGGCGTCCAGGTCCTCCATCGATCCGATGACCGTCCAGGAGTAGGGGTGTCCCTTGGGGTAGATGGCGGCCGTGACGACCTCGTCCACCCGGCCGTAGGGCTGGTTCTCCCCCTGCCGCTTCTCGTTCTTGACCACGCCCCGCTGCTCGTCGAGCCGGGCCTGGCTGACCGCGCCAAGCAGGTGCCCCATCCGGTCCGACTCCATCCACAACACCGTGTCGAGGGCCGGGGTGGGCACGTTCTGGAAGTAGTTGGTCCGGTCCTCGTTGGTGGTCCCGTTGAGCGAGGTCCCGCCGATGCGCTCGAGAACCTTGAACCAGTCGTCGTTGAAGTGCTCGCTCCCGTTGAACATCAGGTGCTCGAAGAGGTGGGCGAAGCCGGTCTTGCCCGGCCGCTCGTTCTTCGATCCCACGTGGTACCAGACGTTGACGGCGACGATGGGGGCCTTGTGGTCCTCGTGGACGATGAGCACGAGGCCGTTCGACAGCACGAAGCGCTGGAAGGCGATCTTCGGTGTGTCGATGCCGGGGGCCCTGGCGACAGGGGTCTTGGCGGGGGCCGCCGGTGGGGCGGCGAGCACGAGGGCGGTGGCGAGGGCGACGAGGGTCATGGCAGGCGTTTAGCCGATTCGGCGCTCCCATGCCAGCCCGTTCGGGGTAGACTTCCGCCCCCCTTTGCACCCGAGACGCGCCTTGCCCACCGTCACCCGCATCGAGGTCGGAACCCGACCCGAATTCACAGACAGTCTGGGTTCCTCGGTGGCCCGGAGGGTGCGCGACCACCTCGGCCTCTCGCCGCGCCGGGTCCGCACCCGGGACGTCTTCCTGGTCGAGGCCCGGCTCTCCCCGGCCGAGGCCGAGGCGGTGGCCCGCGAGTTCGCCGGCCCGGTGGTGCGCCAGGGGGCGGTGGGAAGGATCGACGACGGCCCCTTCGACGTGGCCGTCTCGGTGGGCTTCAAGCCCGGGGTGACCGACCCGGTGGCGAAGAGCGCCCGGGTGGCCATCGAGGACCTCCTGGGG
>CAIQRS010000247.1 GCA_903874275.1 uncultured Anaeromyxobacter sp. | reverse complement strand
GAGCCGGAGCCGGGAGCCCAGCCGTCGGTGCCGCCGAACTTCGGGTCCGTGGACAGCGTGTCGGTCCCGTCCAGCCTGAACGTGGTGACCAGGAACCCCTCGGCGCCGTCCAGGACGACGGGCCGCGCCGACAGCTGGTTGCCGAGGGTCACCCAGGTCATGGTGTCGTCCGGGAAGCCGATCGGCCCCCCGGTCATGGACTCGCTCAGCTCGCCCCGGAGGGCGGAGACGACGCCCGAGCTGGCGTCATACGTGAACGTCCCGAGGAAGATGGAATCGTTGGGCTGGGTGTCCGGCTCCCGGAAGGTGGCGACCACGTCGTAGCGGGTGACGATCTCGCCCGGTGCGGAGGGTGGGCTCGTCCCGAAGGCGTTGGTCGCGGCCACGGAGAGCCGGTACCCGGTGCAGGAGGAGGGGCAGGTGACCGTGATCGGCGTAGTCGCGCCGGTCGCCGACAGGCCCGGCGGGGTGGAGGAGACGACGTAGCCGGTGATGGGGCTGCCGCCAGCCTGGACCGCTCCGATGCGGACCGTCACGGAGGCCGGACCGTTCGCCGTGGCGGCGGCGCCGGACGGCGCGCCGGGTGGCGTGGCGCCCGAAGGCGCGGTGACGGCGATGGTCTGGGATGCCCGGGTTTCGCCTGCGCTGGCCACGATGGTGCAATCGCCCGGGGAGAGGGCGGCCAGGAGCCCCGTGGCCACGTCCACGGAGCAGACCGACGGGGTGGCGCTGCCGTAGGCGACGGCGAGGCCGGTGCTCTCGACGGCGGTGACGGTCGCCAGGTCGTACACGCTTGGTGATGGAGCGGGCCCGAAGGTGATCACCCCCTGGAACGTGAAGGTGACGTCCTGGGTGGCCTGGGGGGCCGCGGCGTACTGCGCGTCCCCGGACTGGCTCGCGGCAATGGTGCAGGTGCCGGACGCGGTGGCGGTCACGACTCCGGTGGCGGCGTCGGCGGAGCAGAGGGAGGGGGTCCGGCTTTCGTAGCGAACCGGGAGGCCCGAGCTGGCCGCGGCCGACACGGTCACGGAGGGCTGGTTGGGGGCAGGCGAGGGCGCGGGGGCGAAGGCGATGGTCTGCGGACGCGCCTCGATCCGGGGACCCTCGTCGCACCCGAGGAGCGCCGAGGCGGCCAGCACGGCCAGCACGGCCGGGATGGGGTTGCGGGTGGGCTTCGTGGAGGTGCGCATGCGCGTTCTCGGGTTGGGGCGGCTCAGAAGGAGAGGTTCAAGGCCACGTTGAACGACCGCGCCGCGCCGGGGACGGCGACGCCCCAGGGGATGCCGGTGGTGCTCATCGAGGGGCCCTGGCCGACGTAGGCCCCTCCCAGCGGGTTCGCGTAGAGGCGGCCGAGCAGGTTCTCGATGCCGACGTCCACCCGGATGAACCGCCACTCGTAGCTGCTGCGCAGGTTGAGCACGAAGTAGGCGCCGGTCGGGATCTCGTTTCGGACCTGGGAGAGGTGGGCCTTGTTCGCGACCGCCAGGAATTCCGCGGTGGTGTTCCAGGTGTCCAGCCGGTGGACCAGCGAGAGCAGCCCGTGGAGCGGCATGACGTTGTAGAGGCCGTCACCCGTGGTGAGGTTGTCGCCCCGGACCCAGCCCAGCGAGAGGTTGCCGGTGAGGCTGCCCCAGGAGCTCCCCTCGGCGAGCAGCAACCGGGCCGACAGGTCGAGCCCGTAGAGGCGGGCAGCCTGGTTCACGTACTGGAGGAGCACGAAGCTGTCCGTGGCGGTCACGTTCTCCGGGCTGCACTGGCCGAAGTCGCAGCGGCGCGCGTCCACGTAGTCCTGGACGTGGGTGTAGAAGGCGGTGGCCTTGACGCCCCAGCGCGACCTGGCCTCGTCGTGCCAGTCTCCGGTCGCGCTCACGGTGTGGGCGACCTCGGGTTCGAGACCGATGAGCCCGACATAGCCGTTGCCGTCCCCCAGCAAATTGTTCATGAGCGCCGCCATGGCGTTCGTGGACCAGGGATAGCGCTGGTAGAGGTTCGGGGAGCGGGACTTGCGCGCGTAGCCACCCTCGTAGGTCTGCGTGGGGTCCGGCGTGTAGCGCGCCAGCGCCGACAGGTCGAAGAGGAGGTCGGTGCGCCGGCGCGGCGTGGCGTTGAACGTGGCTGCGTCGATCCCCCAGGCGGGCAGGGAGTCGTCGTAGCCCTGGACCGGTCCGGCGTCGGTCATGACCGTCTCGCTGCGGATGCCCAGCTGGCCAAGCCAGGCGTCGGTCCAGCGCGCCTCCCACTCGGCGTACGCGTCGAACCGCTGCCGCTGGCCGTAGTCCACGTTCCAGAAGGTGTTCGGCCCCATGGTGCCACCCACCGGCGGCCAGAAGTCGTACAGGGTGTGGGACTGGTACTCCGCGCCCACCCGGAGCAGGTGACGGTCGGTCAGGATGACGTTGGCCTTGAGGACCGCCCCCTGGGTCCGCGCCTCGGTGTCCATGGGCATGCCCGTGCCGTAGGAGTAGCGGTCCGGCCCCATGTCCATCTCGTGCCGGGTGTCCTGGTAGCTGAGGCGCCCCTCGAGGTCGCCCCAGGCGAACGCCCCCGTGTAGCGCAGCGTGCCCTGCCAGTTGTCGTTTCCGGTCATGTCCATGCGCTGGTTCGGGAACCCCTCGAACCCGACCTTCTGCTGGCCGGCCTCCAGCTGGAGGAGGTGGCCCTGCGTCCGCAGCGCAAGCCCGACCGACCGCCGGACGGTGCCGTGATAGGCCGAGGAGCCGACCACGTCGCCCGGGATGGGCTGGCCACCCTCCGTGCCGGGCGCGACGGGCTTGAAGCTGCCCGCCGCCCTGAAGTTCTCCGACCGGGAGTCGGACTGCCCGACGGT
>CAIQRS010000246.1 GCA_903874275.1 uncultured Anaeromyxobacter sp. | reverse complement strand
TGATCCATTCAAGCACGTCGGCGGCCCAGTATTTGGGCAACGGCTCCGGCGGTTCCCAGGACAGCTTGATCGCCCCCGCCTCGGGGCACTGCGAGGTTGCGGCGAGAATGACCCCGTGAACTTCGAGCCCACGACGAGCGAGTTCTGTCAGCCTCGGTGAGTTCGACTTTTGCAGTTTTTTTTCGGCCGAAAAACTGGCCTCGGGAAAAAGGTGAGCCTCCCGCACAGTGGTTGGGTCTTCACATCCACCCACATGCGCAAAGAGGCTCACCATGGACCTTGTACCTGGATTCCAACGGTTCCTGCAAGGACTTGGGTCCGTAACCACGGCCCCGACGTTCGCGAGCCTGGTCACGATCGTGACTGGCTGGGTTTTTTCGGGGCGGGGCACGGTCACGCGGATGATCCTCGCGGCCGGTCCGTCGGCCACGAAGCACTTCTCCTCCTACCACCGGGTTTTCAGCACCGCTCGCTGGTCGATCGACGCCCTCGGCCTGGCGGTCTTTGAGATGGCGAAGCCTCTACTCGGGGACATCGTGATGCTCGGCCTCGACGACACGCTGGCCCGCAAACGCGGACTCAAGATCTTCGGCACGGGCATGCACCATGACCCGCTCTCCTCCACGCGCAGTCTGGCGTTCCTGCGCTGGGGCCACAGTTGGGTCGTGCTGGGAGTGATCGTGGAGTTGCCGTTCCGTTCAGGCCACCACACCTTCCTGCCGCTTCTCTTCCGGCTCTATCTCAATCGGAAGAGTGCGGCGAAGCACCGCCGCTCCTACCGCACCAAACCGCAGCTTGCCGTCGAGATGCTCACGATCCTCTGTGGAGCCGAGAAAACAAGGCGATTTCATGTCGTGGCTGATAGCGCCTACGGCGGCCAGAGCGTGCTCTGCCACCTGCCGGAGAATTGCGACCTGACGAGTCGGTTGCTGCTCACCGCACGCCTCTACGACGCCACGCCTCCGCGACGCGAAGGCACGAATGGCAGGCCACGCAAGCGTGGTCTTCGTCTGCCGTCGCCCGGAGCGATGCTCGAAGGACGCTGCCGCAGATGCGCCGTATCGATCTATGGTCGCAGGCACAAAGCCCGCATGAGCGATGCCATCGCCCACGTCTTCGCGGCACCGGACAGGCCGCTGTGCGTCGTGGCGAGTGAGGCAATCGGAGGAGGGCGGGGAAGAGAGGCGTTCTATTCCACGCGGCACGATGCCACCGCCGAGCAGGTCGTCACCTGGTACGCGATGCGCTGGAGCGTCGAGGTCACCTTCCGCGACTCCAAGCAGCATCTCGGCGTCGAGGAGCCGCAGGGCTGGACCAAGGCTTCGGTCGAGCGCACCGCGCCGCTCGGCATGCTCCTCCACTCCCTCGTCGTGCTCTGGTTTGTCGCCGAAGGCTTCCGTCATTGGCGGCCACTCGACTGCCCGTGGTACGCCTCGAAGTCCGAACCCTCGTTCGCCGACATGCTCGCCACACTCCGACGACTTTCCGTCAGGATGGAGGTTTCGAAGATGGCCCTCCGAGGCCGGGGTGCCCGAAAACTGGCCTACCTCCTCGAAAACGTCGTCGCGATGGCCGCGTAAACTGCAAAAGTCGAAGTTAGGCCTACCCCCGGGCCTTGAGGGGTCGCCCGGGCCTTTTTGAGGGGACGCCCGGCAGACCATTCACCGCAGCGGCTTCAACCCGGCGGTTCCCCGGAGGCGATTGAGCGCCCCGAGAGCCGCCGA
>CAIQRS010000245.1 GCA_903874275.1 uncultured Anaeromyxobacter sp. | reverse complement strand
GTCGAGGGGGACGAGTACGACACCGCCTACTTCGACAAGGGGCCCAAGTTCCTTCACTACCGGCCCCGCACCGCCATCTTCACCTCGTGTGAACTGGATCACGCCGACATCTACCGGGACGAGGCCCACTACGAGAGCGCCTTCGCGCGCTTCGTGGAGATCCTGCCCGCGGACGGGTTCCTGGCCGCCTGCTCGACCTGGGAGAGCGTGGTGGCCCTCGCGCGGGGCGCCCGCTGCCCGGTCGAGACCTACTCGGTGGAGCGGCCGGCCGACTGGGAGGCGCGCGGACTGACGCTGGGAGCCGACGGGGCGCGGTTCCGGCTGGTGCGGGGCGGGCGGGACCTCGGGCCGGTGCGGCTCGCCGTGGGCGGGGCGCACAACGTGGAGAACGCGCTCGGGGTGGCCGCGGCGGCGACCCGGCTCGGGCTTTCGTTCCAGGAGATCGCGGCCGGCCTCGAGGCCTTCCGGGGAGTGAAGCGGCGCCAGGAGGTGCGCGGCGTCGCGGGTGGGGTCACGGTGATCGACGACTTCGCGCACCATCCCACCGCGGTGGACCGGACGCTCGCCGCCATCCAGGGCTCGTACCCCGGGGCGCGGCTGCTCGTCGCCTTCGAGCCCCGCTCCAACACGTCGCGCCGCAACCTTCACCAGGAGGAGTACGCGAGGAGCTTCGGCGCCGCGGCCGAGGTGTGGCTGCTCCGGCCCGCCGCGACCGACCGGGTGCCGGAGGCGGAGCGGCTCGACGTGGAGCGGCTCGCCGCCGAGGTCACCGCCCGCGGCGTCCCGGCCGTGGCGCGGGGAACGGTCGAGGAGATCGTGGCCGACGTCGCCGCGCGGGCCAGGCCCGGGGACGTGGTGGTGGGGATGTCGAACGGGGCATTCGGCGCGATCTGGACGAAGGTGCTGGGGGCGATCGCCGGACGGTAGCCGCCGCGCCTCGGTGGGTGACGTCCCTTCCGAGGGCCGGCGCCCGGGGGCGGCCTCGTCTCCGCGCCGCTGTCCTCGCGCCCCGGGGTAGGCGTGGTCGCGGCGACAGGGTGACGCATCCGCCTCGAAGCCGCTCCGGCTCGGGATCATCGATTGTGGCGCTGCGGAGGCGGCGCCCGACGAGGCGCCCCGGGCGCCTGGCGGAGGGACGTCGCCGCGAGGCCCGCGGCCCGCGCCCGGCGAGCGCTGGTGGGGGCGGTCGAGGTCCGGCTTCACCAACCGCGAACCTCCGGTCGCGAACCTCCGATCGCGAGTGGCCGCCCGGATCTCCCCACGAAGCACGCTGTTCGCGTCGCCTTCGGCCTGGGCTTCCTCAGCCGGCGCGGGCGTCCCTCATAGCGCAGCCTCCGCAGCGGGCCTTCATCCCCCGCGCTCGCCCTCTCCGCGAGGACAGCGGAGCGGAGAGGGGCGTCCCAGCGCCCGGCGGCAGACGCCCTCCCGGAACGAAGGCGATCCGCCGATCAGCGCGCACACCGGAACGAAGGCGATCCGCCGCTCACCGCGCACACCTACGGCATGTGACACACCTGGCACATCTGGTTGGCGGCGATCTGCTCCCGCGTGCCCTTCCACGAGGGAGGATGCGGGTTCCTGCGGAAATTGGCCGAGCCGTGGCAGTTCACGCAGCTCGGACGGGCGCCCTGGTGACAACTTGCGCAGGACACGATGTTCTGACGCGCCGCCTGGCCGTGGAAGGTGAGCCAGCTGTCCGGGTGCGGGTTGCGCCCCCCACCGGCGATCGAGCCAACGCCCTGGAACGAGTGGCAGCTCTGGCAGTAGCCGGTCCCGTGGCACTTCGTGCAGCTCGTGGGATCGGCCCACGACTCGACCGCGTGGCGGGAGATCCAGTCGCCGCGGTGGATGAAGCTCGCCGTGACCTTCTCGGGGAACTGGATCGAGGGCGGCATGGGGCGTGTCGTCGCCGTGTGGCACTGGGCGCACATGGTCTGGTCGTGGCAGGAGGAGCAGGAGGCCACGGACGCGAGCGCCCACTTGCCGTGCGTGGCCAGGAAGTTGGCCTCGTGCGAGTAGTCCTTCGTCGGCCTGGCGTACTGCTTCAGGTCCGTGTGGCAGGGGGTGCAGCGCCCCACCGCGTAGTCCTGGGCGTGGTTGTGGCACGCGGTGCACGTCGCCATGGGCGGCACCGCGACGTCGAACGAGCCCGGCTCGGCGATCTTGGAGTGGCAGCCCTGGCACTCGTCCTTCACGCCCTTCTGGCGCGGGAGGTGGGCGGCATGGTCGAAGTGGACCACCGGGGTGAAACGCTGCACCGGCTTGTAGTCCGGGATCGGGTCGTGGCAGGCGGCGCAGACCTCCGACTTGGTCGGGATCTGGACGCTGATGACGCCTTCCCTGAGGGCCGACGCCTTCAGGATCGGCGCGTGGCAGTCCACGCAGGCCACCCCCGACTCGACGTGGATCCCGTGCGGGAACTTGTAGGGCTGCGGCGCCGCGTTCTCGGCCTTCACGGCCGGCTTCTGGCAGCCGAAGGCGAGGAGGACGAGGGGCAGGAGCAGGAGCCGGGGGTTCATTCGTACACCTCGCGGAACCGGTACGACGCGTTGTAGGTGAGCTTGACGAGCCCGTTCACGTAGCTCGAGTAGTAGGGCGTGGACCCGCCCTGCAGGGCGCCGACCACCGCGAAGCCGCCGCCGACGTCGTAGCCGAGCGTGGCCGACCCGATGATCGACTGCGACACGGCGTTCACCGGCGCGTCGAACCAGTACCCCTGGAAGTCGAGCGTCCCGGTGAACCCGTACATCTTGAGCGAGCCGAAGGCCCGCGCCTGCCAGTAACCCTCCGACGGCAGGTACGGGGTCACCCCGCCCGAAGGCCTGCCGGCCAGCGGGGCCAGGAAGAGGCGGGAACCTTCCGCGCCCACCGAGGCCGTCTTGGTGGGGTTCCAGGTGGAGCGCAGGAAGTAACGGTTCCCTGCGCTGGAACTCCCGAAGTCGCTCCAGTTCTCGAAGATTCGCCGGTAGCCGACCTCGAAGTCGATCGGGACCTTGACCTTGAAGAACTCGAGCCCGACCCGGGCCGTGGCGCCGGCGTACTGGGAGGTGTTGTCGGTGAAGACCCAGAGCATCGAGTTGTAAGGAAGGGCGAGCGCCGGGACCGAGTAGGTGTACTCGCCGGTGAACTGCAGGTGCGGGGCGACCGGGAAGACCAGGCTCAGGTTGGAGTCGGCGATCTGTCCGCCCAACCCGTTGAAGTAGTTGGCGGCGTAGAGGCTCCAGTCCACGTAGCCGAGCAGGTACATCCAGGAGACCGGCGAGAAGCGGAGGTCGAAGGCGATGTCCTCGCGGGTGGAGGCGCCGCTGTCCCAGGCGAAGGCGGCCGAGATGCCGGTGTTGATCCAGGTGGTCCAGGCGAAGCCGACCCGGCCGCCCACGGCCAGGTTGCCGATGGTGGGGTTGGCCGAGAAGAGGCTTCCGTAGGCGGTGAAGCGCTGGGTGGTGGGAACGCCGACGTAGGCGTCCACGGTGACCATCTTGTGGATGGCCACGTGGAACGACCCGCCGTCGAGCTGGAGCATCCGCGCGTTGCCGTAGCCCACGGTCTGCCGGCCCAGCGTGAACTGGAGCTGGTTCTGCAGGAAGCGCCCCTGGACCCAGGCCTGGTTCAGGTCGCCGCTCATCGCGCCGCTGTTGGTGTAGCCGTTCCACCAGGGGTTTGCGCCGAGGTTGGCGGCGCCCCAGCCGTCCACCTGGAAATAGAGTTGCCCTCCGGGGATGGAGACCTCACGCCCCGTGAGGGTCAGGAACTCGTAGAGCGGGACGACGTTGGTGGTCGCCCCGTCGCGCCACTGCGACTGCACGTTGAGCTGCGTGTTGGAGTAGACCTCCAACTCGCTCGCGTGGCCGGCCGTGGGGGCGAGGAGCGTCGCCGCGGCGAGTGCTGCGATGCCGAGCCTGATTCTCATGAGGGCTTCCATCCCGGTTCGGGTCGTTTGCGACAGGGGCGCGTCCCGCCACCCGGACGGGGCGCGCTCGACCCGATCGCATACCCCAACGGGCGGGATTTTGACAGGTTCTTGTCGTGGGGGCGGGTGACAGGACCGCTCGCTGCGGCCCGGAGGGCTCACCCGGACGGGGCATCTGCTCCGGAGGTCAAAGGGGCGCCGGTGGCCCGAGGGAGAAGCGCGCCCGCTCCCGCTCGAGCGCGACCTCGCCGCGCTCCTCGGGGTGCTCGCGGAGCCAGAGGACCATCTCGTCGGGCTCCCAGGCGTAGCGCTTCCCGTCCAGGAAGACCCGGCCCTCGTCCACGGCGCGGGTGGCCTCGAGGAGCGGCATGTCGCCGAGGTCCCGGATGAGCGCCTCGAAGCGCCCCTGGCGCGCCGCGTCCACGAAGGAGAAGTGGTGCCGCCCGGCGAAGGCGGTGTGGTGGTGCGCCGGCCGGTAGACGACGCCGCTGAGCTGCAGGCGGAGCGCCATGAGCGCGAGCAACTCCCCGGTCTCGCGGGCCAGCCCCAGCCCCGGGACCTCCTGTCCGGGCAGCCGCGGGCGCAGCAGGCTGAACTGGGCGCGGGGGTGGCGCAGCGAGAGCCAGTGGACGTAGAGCACCGGGTGCCCGACCACGCGCTTGCGCTCGAGCACCAGCTCCATGAGCACCTGCTCCTTGCCGTCCGACTCTCCGTGAACGCGGATCAGCTCGCCCGGGAACTGGCTGCCGAACTCGACGCGGAAGTGGTCGTAGCCGAGGCGCCGGAGCTGGTCGAGGATGCCGAAGCGCTGCAGCGCGAACTCGATGCCGGCCTCGGTGTAGAAGCCGAGCAGCAGGCGCTGGCGGGTGGGGCGCATCCCCAGCGACTCCGCGAGGTCGTCGGCGGTGAGCTCCCCGGTGAACCCGGCGGAGTCGGAGAGGGACTGCTTCGACAGCTGGGCCGCGATCCCCGCGAATCGCTTTCCGATGGGGTCGTAGTCCTCCGGGATCGGGTCGAGCGATCCGGTGGAGAGGGCCAGCCCCACGCCGGCCAGCTCCTTCCAGGCGTTCCGGCTGTACCCGCCGCCCGGCAGCCAGACCGACGGGACGCCCTCCAGGTGGGCGGCCACGGCCACGTTGCGCATGCGTGCTCCACCCAGGGTGAGGTCGAGCTTCCCCATGCGGTCGCCGCGCAGGACGTCGCCACCGGCGATGACGAAGACGAGGCCGGCGGGGGGCATCCGCCGGAGGAGCGCGCCCAGCTCGTCCAGGTAGCGGGCGTTCCCCGTGCCCTCGGGCAGCACGACCTCGTCGACCCCGGGGAGCGGGCCCCAGTCGGATCCGGAGATGGAGCCGATCCAGTGGTTCGGATCGGAGGCGAGGCAGGCCGCGACGCCGTCGGGCGGATGGGCGTCGAGGTCGAGGACGGCCACCTTCCCATCGAAGCCGTCGAGACGTACCGAGGCGATGGCGACGGCGATGTCGTTCACCGGGCAGTTCCCGCCGGCGGACGACGGGCCGGCGTGGTGGAAGCCGCCGAGCAGGTTGAGCTGGGGCCTGGCGCGGCGCAGCGCCTCGCCGGCGGCCTGGATGGTGGCGCCGGTGGCGAGACGGACGGTGCGCATCACCTCGTCCACCGGGACGTCGGAGGGGTCCACGCCGAAGACCGCGGCCAGGTTCTCCGGGCGGGACATCGACTCGAGGAGCGCCGCGTCGTGGACGCGGGCCAGCTCGGCGTAGGATGCGCGCCGGGGGGAGCGCCACCAGGAACCGGCGATGGCCTTGCTCTCGGAGAGCCACCAGGCCGCGAAGTCGGCGCGGCGGGTGTCGAGTCCGGAGAACTCCAGTCCGGTGAAGGGGAGCCGGTAGGCCGGGTCGTACCAGACGTCCACCTCGCGCCGCTTGAGCAGGCAGCGGAGGCGGTAGAGGAATGCCCGTGGGCCGACGCCCATCACGGGGAGTGACCGGCTACTTCGCCGCCCCGGGTGCGGGCGGGGGGGCTGCGCGCTGCCGGCGCAGGATGGCGAAGCTCAGGTAGGCGTCGATGCCGATCCAGGCCACGGCGAGCCAGGCGGCCACGGCGAGCTGCTCCACGATCGAGACCACCTCGGCGATGGCCAGGCTCAGCCCGGCCTTCGGGAAGAAAACGTAGACGAGGGAGCGGGACGCGTAGAGCGCGTAGACGCACAGGAGCGCGAACATGACGGTTCGTACGACGGCGAGGGTCTTCATCCGGTTCCTCCCTGCCTTTGACCTTAGCACGCGACGTCGCGGGCGCTATGCTCGCGGCGGCGACCCAGGGAGGTCTGGTGACGGTGATCGGAGAGCTGACGGAGGCGTGCGCGGAGGCGGCCCGGCGAGGCGGCGCGGTGCTGCGCGAGAAGTGGGGGACGCGGCGCACCATCGACTACAAGGGTGGCATCGACCTGGTCACCGACGCCGACCGGGCCAGCGAGGAGGTGCTCCTCGAGTTCCTGGTGGGGCGCTTCCCGGGGAGCGCCGTCCTCGCCGAGGAGTCGGGGGCGCGGGCGGCGCGGTCCGGGGTGGTGGGGGACGGGCTGTGCTGGTTCGTCGATCCCCTCGACGGCACCACCAACTACGCGCACGGGGTGCCCCACTTCGCGGTGAACGTGGCGGTGTCCGACGGGGCGGGGATCGTGGCGGGGGCGACGCTCGATCCGCTGCGGGGTGAGCTCTACGTCGCGGGGCGCGGGGAGGGCGCCTGGCTCGGCGCGGAGCGGCTCCGGGTGTCGGAGACGACGGAGCTGAAGCGGGCGCTCCTCTGCACCGGGTTCCCCTACGACATCCAGCAGGACCCCGACCCGCTGCTCCGCCTCTTCCGGGCTTACATCCAGCGGGCGCGGGCGGTGCGGAGGTTCGGGGCGGCGGCGCTCGACCTGGCCTACGTGGCGAGCGGGCGCTTCGACGGGTTCTGGGAGGCGCGGCTGAAGGCGTGGGACGTGGCGCCGGGGATCCTGCTGGTGCGGGAGGCGGGCGGGGCGGTCGCCGATTTCACGGGGGGTGAAGACATGCTCCACGGCGGGACGATCTGCGCGGCCGGGCCGGCGCTGCAGCGGCTGCTCCTCGAGGTCCTCGCCGAGGTGCGCGGGGATCAGGGGGCGGGCGCGGGAGCACCGGGCGCGGGAGCAGCAGTCGCGGGCGCGGGCGACGCGAAGGCGAGCCGGTAGACGGAGTCGGGGTCGACGTAGAGGTCGATCACCTTGATCCCGAAGTGCAGGTGCGGGCCGGTGACGCGGCCGGTGGCGCCGACCTTGCCGATCGGCTGTCCGCGACGGACCTGGTCGCGGTGCCGGACGTCGAAGTCGGAGAGGTGGAAGTAGACCGAGAAGAGGCCGGCGCCGTGGGCGATGGCGACGCTCTTTCCCGAGGCAAAACAGTCACGTACGAGCACCACGACGCCGTCGTTCGTGGCCAGCACCGGGTCGCCGACGGCCCCGGAGAGATCCGTCCCGTAGTGCTGGCTCTGCTTCTTCCCGTTGAAGACGCGGCGCTCTCCGAACTGGCCGGTCACCCGCGCATCGCGGGGCGGGCCGAACGGACCGTCGAAGAGGGGGGGCTCGAAGGGGCGGGCGAAGGCCTCGCGGAAGGCGGCCTGGTCCTCCTCCATCCTCCTTTTCTGCTCGGGGGAGGGGGCGATGAACTTGGGCTCGACGGCGAGCTGGGTCTCGGGGAAGGCGGGGTCGACGACCTCGACCGAGACGACGAGCGGGTCGCCGCGGCCGGGGAGGCGAACCTCGACCGTGAGGGTGCCTGGTTCGAGCTCGACCGGCAGCGCGGCGATCGCCTGGAGGCCGGTGGGGGTCGGGAAGAAGTGGAGGCGGCGGGCGGGGGTGGCGCCGGGCACCGCGACGAGGACGGTGCCGGACGTGGAGGAGGCCGAAGAAGGCGAGACGTCGTTCAGCGTGACCAGGACCGCGTCGCCCGGCCGGGCGCGCGCGGGCGAGACGCGGACCGTGGGTGTCCGCGACGGACCTGGATCGGCTGGAAACGCGGGCAGCCCGAGCAAGGCGAGGGCGGCGACCGCGAGGATTCTGAAGTAATGTCGAGCCATGGACGCCTTCAAGCCGCACCTTTCTGGACTGGCCGCCTACCCCTACAGGAAGGTCGAAGCGGCGATCAAGCTGGACCAGAACGAAAGCCCCTGGGACCTCCCGGAAGACCTCAAGAATCTTGCGCTGGAGCGGATGCGCCACGCACCGTGGAACCGATATCCGGACATGCATGCGGAGGGTGTCCGGGCCAGCGTCGCGCGATTCATGAACTGGCCTGCGGAGGGAATCGTCGTCGCGCCAGGTTCGAACTTCCTCATCCTCGCGCTGGCCCAGGCGGCGAACCGGGTCCTCGACACTTCGCCGTCGTTCGCGTTCTACGAGGGAGCCGCGCGGGTGACGGGGACGCTCTACACGTCGATGCCCTTGACGCCAGGTTTCGGACTTCCGGTGGACGGGCTGGTCCGCGAGATGGACCAGGGAGCACCGGGGGTGGTGTTCGTCGCGACGCCCCACGCTCCAACCGGCGCAGTCTTCCCGGTGCCGGACGTGGCCCGGGTGGCCGAGAAGGCCAGGGAACGCGGGTGGATCCTGGCCATCGACGAGGCCTACTGCCAGTTCTCCGGCACCGACCTGCGTCCGCTCGCCCGGGGGAATCCAAGCGTCGTCATCCTGCGAACCTTCTCGAAGGCCTTCGGGCTGGGAGGGGTGCGCGCCGGGTTTCTCCTCGCGGTGCCGGACGTGGCGGTGAAACTGCAGGCGATGCTCCCGCCCTTCGACGTTCCGGTCCACACCGCCGCCGTGCTCGAGACCGTCCTCGAGTCGCCCGGCCGTGCCGCCGAGGTCGGGGCCCTCCTGGTCGCGGAGAGGGAACGGGTGCTCGCCGGCCTCGGTCGTCACCCGACATGGCGCCCTCACCCGAGCCGCGCGAACTTCTTCCTCGTCCGCACGCCGGATGCAGAGGTCGCCTGGCGGTCCCTCCTCTCACGCGGGATCCTCGTTCGGCGCCAGGACCACCTCCCCGGACTGACCGGATGCCTGCGAGTGTCGGTGGGTACTCCGGCCCAGAACGACGCGTTCCTGAAGGCGGCCTTCGAGGCGGTGGCGGACCCTCCCGCTGGGGCCGGCCTCACCGATGCGGCCCGAAACAGGCCTGCGCCGGACCCGACGCCTCGCTAGAGCCTCCATGTCCGGTCTTCGTCAGCGTGCAGGTCTAACGCGCGCGGGTCGATGTCCGGCACCGACGACGCACCGAAGCACCGACGACCCTGGAGGGAGCAAGCACCATGGCAATTCCGTGGACCCCGGCACTCGCGATCGGCGTCCCCGAAATCGACCACCAGCACCAGGAACTCTTCCTCCGGATCGAACGGCTCGTCCAGGGAGTGTCGCACGGCGACGCCGCGGACATCGCGCGTCTCCTCGAGTTCCTGGGGCAGTACGTCGTGAAGCACTTCGGGGCCGAGGAGCGATGGATGCTTCGGAGCGCCTATCCCGAATACGTCCGGCACAAGGCCGAGCACGAGCGATTCATTCGTGACTACGAGCAGATGACCCGGGAGTTCAAGGAAAAGGGGCCCAACGTCCTCGCGGGAATCCGGATGAACAACTGGATAGCCGAGTGGCTCAAGCAGCACATCAGCCGGTCCGACATGGAACTCGGACGGTTTCTTGCCACGAAGGTGACGAGCGGCGACCTCGACGGGCCTTGACGTCCCCGGTCGCCGCCAGACCTACGCCCAGGTCAGGACTCGACCTTGAACCCGATGCGGACGGTCACCTGGAACTCGGAGACCTCGCCGCCCTTCACGGCGCCGCGAATCTCGGCGACCTCGAACCAGCTGACGTTTCGAACCGACTTGCTCGCGCCGGAAACGGCCGACTTGATGGCGTCAGCGACGCTCTTCGACGAAGTGCCGACGACCTCGATCTTCTTGTAGGTGGCCAAGGTTCGCTTCCTTTCGTGCTGCCTTGAGGGGTGGGAGGGGAGAAACCGGACACCCGGGTTCTAATGTCCCGGCCCACGTCCGGCACCACCTCGGGCACCACCTCCCCGGCACCACCTCCCCATGACGGACGCACGCTGGACGCAGCGCGCCACTTGACTCACCGCGCCTGCGGCCGGTAGGTAGGCGTGGGGGGGCCGGTTTTCCCCGAGGGACCACGAGGGCAAATGGCTGATCTCTTTGACAAGTGTGCCGCCTGGAAGGACGCGCAGGTCCTCAAGCTTGCCGGTCACTACCCGTACTACCGGGTCATCCAGGAGACGAACGGCACGGAAGTGGTGGTCGACGGCAAGCGCCTCATCATGGCTTGCTCGAACAACTACCTGGGGCTGGCCAACGACCCGCGCGTGATGGAGGCGGCCGCCGAGGCTGCTCGCCGCTGGGGCGCATCGACCTGCGGCTCGCGCGTCCTGAACGGGTCGATGACCCTTCACGACGAGCTCGACCACCGCCTCGCGGAATTCCTGGGGAAGGAAGCCGCGGTGGTCTTTTCCACGGGCTTCGGGACCAACCTGGGGACCATCTCGTCTCTCGTCCTCCGGCACGACACGATCTTCGCGGACCGCATGGTCCACGCCTCCCTCGTCGAAGGCATGCAGGCTGCCTACGGCGACACGAAGCGCTTCCGGCACAACAACATGGAGGACCTGGAGCGGCTCCTCGCCAACGCCGAGCCGAACGCCGGGAAGCTCATCGTGGTCGACGGCGTCTACTCCATGGAGGGGGACCTCGCGAACCTGCCCGCCATCGCCGAGCTGAAGCGCAAGTACGGCGCTCGGCTCATGGTCGACGAGGCGCACGGGTTCGGCGTCATGGGCCCGGGCGGCAAGGGCACCGGCGAGCACTTCGGGGTCCACGAGGACGTGGACCTCATCATGACGACCTTCTCCAAGTCGCTCGCCTCGATCGGTGGCGTCATCGCCGGGCCTGCCGACGTCATCAACTGGATCAAGCACAAGGCCCGGGCGCTGGTCTTCAGCGCGTCCATGACCCCGTCCGCCGCGGCAGCGGCCCTGAAGGCCCTCGAGATCATCCAGCAGGAGCCGGAACGTCGGGAGCGGCTCTGGGACATCTCCGAGCGTGTCCACCGCGAGCTCCGGGGAATGGGTTTCGACACCCAGCCGTCCGTCTCGCCCGTGGTGCCGGTGGTGATCGGCGATCAGGCCCTGACCTTCAAGTTCTGGAGGAAACTCACCGACCTGGGCCTCTTCGCGAGCCCGGTGGTGAAGCCCGCCGTCGAGAAGGAACTCGTCCGGACCGTCTTCATGGCCACCCACACCGACGACCACATCGACCGCGCCCTGGAGATGTTTCAGAAGGCCGGCAGGGACCTCGGCATCATTCCGGCGGAGCGTCCGCACACCCGCGTCGAGGTGAAGATGGCCCGGCCCGGCGTGACCGGCTTCTACTCCTCCCACGACGGGGACACGACCACGACCGGAACCCAGGACGGCGGCGCCCGGCTCGAGATCCTCGACGTGCTCACCCAGGCCGACGAGCCGTGGTCCCGGCGGCTGTCCAATGCCGCCGAGATGATCACCTGGAAGGCGATCAACGCGGGCCCCGAGGAGTACCAGCAACTGAAGGAACTCCCGTTCAAGCTCTGGGGAAAGCGGCGGCAGCTTCCGACCATGCTCCTCTCGGCGGGCATGAACTTCATGGCTCGCCGACAGCAGAACGGCAGCGACAACCAGCGGGACGCCTGAAGCGTTCCCCCCACCGCCAGGATCCCGCCATGAACCGACCCGTCGTCGTGCCGGACATCACCGAGGCCGCCCATCCCGCCAAGGACGTCGAGGTCTCCCTCGTCACGTCCGGCCTCGACAAGGACCGGTTCATCCGGTTGCCCTTCGAGCTTTACCGCGATGACCCGTTCTGGGTCCCGCCGCTCGTCATGGAGCGGCACGAGTTCCTCGACTCGTCGAAGAACCCCTTCTTCCGGCACGCCGAGGTGGCGCTATTCCTTGCGCGGCGGGACGGAAAGCTGGTCGGGCGGATCGCGGCCGTCGAGGACCGGAACTACAACGCCTTCCACGGGTGCAAGGTCGCGTATTTCGGACTCTTCGAGTGCGTCGACGACCCCGGTGTCGCCGCCGCCCTGGTTGCCGCCGCGAAGAACTGGGCCCGCTGGCGCGGACTGATCCAACTCATCGGGCCGATGAACCTGTCGACGAACCAGGAATGTGGCCTCCTGGTCGACGGATTCGATTCGTCGCCCTACGTGATGATGCCGTACAACCCGCCCTACTACCCTGACCTGGTCGAGGCCTGTGGATTCCGGAAGGCGAAGGACCTGTTCGCGTTCGAGCGGTCGGCGAAGGTGCCGGCGCCGGAGCGTTTCATCCGCGTCGCGGACAAGATCCGGGCACACGAGGGAATCACGGTTCGCCCCCTGGATGTCGCCAACTTCGAGGCCGAGGTGGTTCGGATCAAGGCCGTCTACAACTCAGCCTGGGAGAAGAACTGGGGATTCGTCCCCATGACCGACGCCGAGTTCGACAAGCTGGCGAAGGACCTGAAGCAACTTGTGGTGCCGGAACTGGCGCTCGTCGCCGAGGCCCACGGGGAGCCCATTGCCTTCTCGCTCACGGTGCCGGACATCAACCAGGCCTTCAAGAAGGTCGGTGGTCAGCTGACGACCTTCGGACTGCCGATCGGGCTCGCGAAGCTCCTATGGTTCCAGAAGCGGATCACCAAGGTCCGCCTCATGGCACTCGGCATCAAGGAAGGCTGGCGCAGGCGTGGAATCGACGCGGTTCTCATCGTCGAGACCATCCGCCGCGCGGACCAGGCGGGCTACGAGGGAGGCGAAGTCAGTTGGACCCTCGAGGACAACACCCTCATCAACAAGGCCATCGAGTCGGCGGGGGCGAGGCGCTCAAAGGTGTATCGCCTCTACGAAATGCCGGTCGAGTAGGGCGTGCGCTGGTTCGTCACCGGGGCGACCGGCTTCATCGGAACGACCCTCATCGAGCGGCTGGTCGGCCGGGGCGACGAGGTGCGCGCCCTGGTCCGGGACGTCGGTCGCGCGGCGGAATTGCGGGAGATGGGCGCGGAACTGGTGCGCGGGGATCTCGCTCGTCCGGATTCGCTCGTGGACGTGGTGCCGGACGTGGATGTGGTGGTGCACCTGGCGGGCCTCGTCAAGGCGCTGAGCCGGGAGGAGTTCTTCTCGGTCAACGTCGAGGGGACTCGATCCCTGGCACGGGTCGCGGCTCGGTCGGGGCGGGCGAAATTCGTCCTCGTGTCGTCATTGGCGGCCGCGGGACCGTCGACGCCCGGAAGGCCCAGGACCGAAACGGATCGTCCGGCACCGGTAAGCATTTACGGCCAGAGCAAGCTCGCGGCGGAAGATGCGATGCGGGCGTTCGCGCCGACGCTCCACGCATCGATCATCCGCCCCCCGATCGTCTACGGGCCCCGGGACAAGGAGTTCCTGCCATCGCTCTTTCGGCTGGCCAGGACAGGCGTGATCGCGAAGTCGGGAACGGGGGAGAAGCACTACAGCCTCATCCACGTGGATGACCTGGTCGCGATGATCATCGACGTGGCCGACCGGGGTGCCCGGGTCGACGAGGCAGGAACGTCCGGGGTCTACTTCTGCTCGGACGGCGTGGACTACACCTGGGAGGCGCTCGCCCGCGGCGCCCTCGGGGCGCTGGGCCGTCGCGGCACGGTCGTGCCCGTTCCGGAAATCATCACGTGGCTCGCGGCCGGCGCGTCGTCCGCAGCCGCGCGCCTGACCGGGCGCCCCGCCATCCTCTCCCTCGACAAGATGATGGAGATTCGCGAGCCGGCGTGGACGTGCTCCTCCGACAAGGCGAGGCGGGAACTCGGGTGGGCGCCTCGCGTTTCCTTCGTCGACGGGATGAGGGATTCCGTCAGGTGGTTCCGGGAGCGCGGTCTGGTCTGACGGGTTGGGTCACCCGCTGGGTACTCCCTCGAGTTCCGCGAACGCGCATGCAATCCAGCTGGCGAATCCGAAGAACGGGCGTCGCACCATGTCGGGCCGGTGGTGGCGAACTCGCCGGCCGATCCTGAGCGCGAACAGGCGAAGGTAGGCGATCCTTCGTTCCACGGGGCTCCGTCCAAGTGCCAGGTAGGCCGGGGAATCGGAGACGAGCGGGTCATCGGATCCGAAAGCGTAGTGGCCATGGCTTGACCACACCCAATCCCTCGGGCGCTTCACCATGCCCGCGCGGACCGGATTCAGGTCGCCGTACAGCATCACCTCGAGCTCGTGGCGCCCGCCATCCTGCACCCTGGGGGACCCCAGGCGCTCCATCACGACCTGGCCGCGGCCGCCGGTCCGCCGATTGGACCATCGCGCGAAGCACTGGTTCACCACCTTCCAGAAGGAACTGAACGACGGTTGCCCGTGCATCGACCGGCAGACCACGTGCGGATGCGTGCTCATCAAGCAGTAGCTGCGGATGTGGATCCCGTACCGGTCCTTGTACTTCCCGAGAAGTTCGAGGAATTTCCGACGGGCCTCGTCGGAGTCGAGGACCGGTGAGTGGTTGTGGCTCCGCCAGAAGCAGTGATGAGTGGTTCCGGAGCCTACGAGTCTGGAACGCGGGAAGCGCGGCACGGTGAGGCAACAAGCAAGCGGCGGGCCCGAAGCGGTAGCACGACACCGAGGCAGCGGAGTCTATGACTCGGCGTCCCGCGTCGGCGTCCGGCACCAGGCCGGGCACCTACTGCGCCGTTGGCGCGGCCCGATCCTCGCGTGGGAGGGTTCCGAAGACCACGTCCCACAGAGGCGTGGAGACCCCGTAGCGCGCTTCCGGCGTCTTGAAGTGGTGCAGGTAGTGATGCTTCCGCAACTTGGCACCCGCCTCCGTGCGAGGCTTCACGTGGTGAACGGCATAGTGGGTCATGTCGTACCAGATGTACCCGGCCACGAGCCCAGCGAAGAACGGGTCGAAGAATCGAGGTCCCACCACGAGGTAGATGGGGTACCCCAGCACGATCGCGAGCAGGATCGACATCACCGGGGGCATCACGAGACGGTCCGGGTCGTGAGGCCAGTCGTGGTGGACGCCGTGGATGAGGAAGTGAACGTCCCGGGAAAGCTCCGAGTTCGGGCTCGGCGTGAAGTGGAACACCCATCGGTGAAGGACGTACTCGAGCAGCGTCCAGAACGCGAGGCCACCCAGGAGGGCGCCCGCAAAGGCGCCCCGTGAAAGCCCTGGGACCTGCAACCCTCGGTAGATCAGGAAGGCGATCACCGGCACCCAGACGACGAGAACTTGCCAGGGCTTCACGCGGGACAGGTGCTTCTCGATCCAGTCCACGCGGAACATCCGCGGGCTGCCGTTTTGCGGGGCGGGGTGGCCTGGGGGCCGAGGCACGAGCCAGAACATGGGTGCTTCTCCTCGAGGTGCTGGGCAAATCGGGGCCAGTACGCTGCGCTGACCCGAGTGCCCATCCTGGTGCCGGACATTCTAGGACGATGCGCCCTCCTCTCGCGGAGAATCGGCGTCCTGTCAAGGCCTTGAAGGAGGGGCGGGAGCGTGGCAAGAGCCTCGCCCCGTGCTCGATCTGTCCCACCTCAATCCTCCACAGAGACAGGCGGTCACCTTCCAGGAGGGCCCCGCGCTCGTCCTGGCCGGGGCCGGCTCGGGCAAGACCAGGGTCATCGCCCACCGGATCGCCTGGCTCGTCCAGCAGGGAGCCGATCCGTCGAGCATCCTGGCGGTAACCTTCACCAACAAGGCGGCCGTGGAGATGCGCGACCGGGTGCGGGCGCTGTCGAAGAAGGCCGCGGAGAAGAGCCTCATCGCCACATTTCACGGGTTCGGGCTCTGGCTCCTCCGGAAGGAGCACGTCGCTGCGGGCCTGCCCAAGTGGTTCTCGATCTGCGACGCTGGGGATCAGACCAGCCTGGTGAAGAGGTGCCTCCGGGACATCCAGATGGATTCCCGGCGCTTCGACGTCCGGCAGTTGCTCGGGGTCATCTCGCGGCGGAAGAGCACCATCGCCGGGGCCGATGCGAATTCGGGTCGGATCCGGGTGCCGGACGACGACTACGAAGCCGTCGCCGATCAACTCATGCCGCGCTACGAGCAGGCTCTTCGCGCCCAACGTTCGCTGGACTTCGACGATCTCATGGTCCGGCCGGTGGCCCTGCTCGCCGCCGATCAGGCGATTCGCCAGGAGTACCGCGAGAGGTTCCGGCACGTCCTCGTCGATGAGTTCCAGGACACGAACCGGGCGCAGTTGCGGCTCCTCGAACTGCTGTGCGCCTCGCCCGGCGCCTCGCCCGGTGCCGGACGTCGAAGTGGAAGTCGAAGTGGACCTCGAAGTTCTCCGACGACGTGGACGGACCGAAGTCTCTGCGCGGTCGGGGACGACGACCAGGCGATTTACGGGTGGCGCGGCGCCGACATGCGGAACATCCTCCGATTCGAGAAGCACTTCGTGGGCGCGATGATCGTGCGACTCGAGCAGAACTATCGTTCCTCGGGCCGCATCCTGGACTGCGCCAACGGAGTCATCGCCCGCTCGCCCGCCAGGCGGCCGAAGCGGCTCTGGACCGATGGCGGGCCCGGCGACATGGTCCGGGTCGTCGCCCTCCCGGACGAGCAGGAGGAGGCACGATTCATCGCAGGCGAGGTCCGCCGCGGGCTTGCGAGCGGGCGCAGCGGGTCGGACTTCGCAGTCCTCTACCGCCTGAACGCGCAGAGCCAGCCCCTCGAGGAGGCCTTCCGGGAGGTCGGGATCCCGCACAAGGTGAAGGGCGGTCCGTCCTTTTTCGAGAGGGCCGAGGTCCGGGATGTCCTTGGGTGGCTGAAGGTCTGTGCATTTCCGGACGACGACCTCTCCCTGGCGAGGATCGTCAACGCTCCAAGCAGGGGGATCGGCGACGTGGCCATGGAGCGGCTCGGGGACTGGGCTGCGTCGAACCGGCTCCCGGTGGCTGCGGCGCTTCGCCATGCCGACCAGGTGCCGGACATTCCCAGGGGCGCACCCGCCAGGATGGCGCAACTCGCCGATTCGCTCGACCTTTACCGGAGTCGGTTTGGCGCCGGGAAGATCGCCGAGCCCGCGCGGGCGATGTTCGAGGATCTGGATCTTCGGGCGTGGCTTCGCCGAAGCGTCCTGTCGCCGGAGGCGGGGACCAGGAAGGCCGAGGCCGTCGACTCGATCCTGAGGTCACTCGAGTGGCGCGAGCGTCACGACCCGCGGGCAACCCTGGCGACCTACCTCCAGCGCCTCGCGCTCGACTCGCGCGGCGAGGAGCCCGAGGAGGCCGACGGTGTCACGATGATGACCTTGCACTCGGCGAAGGGGCTGGAGTTTCCGGTCGTGTTTCTCATCGGAGTGGAGGAGGACCTCCTTCCTGTATCCGGCATCCAGGGAGAGGCCAGCGACCTGGAGGAGGAGAGGAGGCTGGCCTACGTCGGAATCACTCGGGCTCGGGAGTCGCTCTGGATCACGAGAGCGGCGGTGAGGACGCGCCGCGGACGCCTCGAGCCGAGGACTCCCAGTCGGTTCCTCGAGGACCTACCGGCCGACGCCCACGTCCGGCACGACCCGATGTCGGGTGAGTCGACGGAAGCGTCCTCGGCGCGGTCGGTCGAGGTGCTCCAGGCGCTGCGCGCGCGGCTGGGGGGCCGGACGTGAGAGCGGAAATGAGAACTGGCCGAGAGACCAGACTTGCCTTGACGCACGGTGTCGTCGGCAGTTAAAGCGCTCCCTCCACGGCGTGGCCACCGTCGCGGATTGACTCGGCGTCAGATTGGTGGCCCGAAGGAGGCAAAAGATGACGAACCGAGTTCGAGTCGCCGCAGCCACCCTCGCCGCCATTCTTGTCACGGCCGCCGCCCCCGCCCCGGCACTGGCGCAGTCCGAGCCCGCGGCCCGACCCGGCCTGGCCGGCTGGAGCATCGTCGGGACGGAGACGGTGTCCGGCCGTGCGGCGGTCGACGTGCAGGCCGGCTGGCCGTCCACCACGTTCGGCTACACGTTCGGGATGTCCCCAGCGGCCGACGTCGGCCTCCGGCTCGGCCTGCTCTACGGCTACGAGGGCACCACATCCAGCCAGTTCGGCCTCTCGTTCTACGCCCCGATGCGCTTCCAACTCCTCCGGAGCCGGGACTTCAAGCTGCTCTTCCACGTCGACCCGGGGCTGAAGCTCTACACGATGAGCAATGCGGAGTTCGGATTCCAGTTCCCCGTCGGGGTGGTGATGGGGTTCCCGGTGCAGCCGAATCTCGAGGTCGGCGTCGGTCTCGACTTCAACATGACGCTGCTCGTCTCGGGAAACCGCTCCCCTCAGTTCATCTTTGGCCCGGCGGCCGGGCCCTACGTCGAGTTCCACCCCGCGCCCAATCTCTCGGTCGGCCTCAACACCCGTTTCGGGGCCGCCATCGACGCCTACTCGTCCCACCAGGGCGCCCCTGGCGGGACGAGCACGAGGTTCGCCTTCACGACGCAGCTCTTCCTGGGGTACCGTCTGCCTTAGCCGGTGATCCTCCACGTCCGGCACCGGAGGCGCGTCCGGTACTTGAGGCGGATGCCAGTCCTCCGCCGATCCGACCCTTCTTGACAAAGGGGGGGGGTTCCGCTAGGAACGCCCCTCCCGAATTGCTCGAAATACCAGGTTTTCCATGAACAAGGCTACTCACAGCACCACGCAGGCGGAAGCGCTCCGGTCACGGAAGTGGTGGATCGTCGACGCGACGGACCTCACGGTCGGCCGCGCTGCCACCCGCATCGCGACCCTTCTCAAGGGCAAGCACAAGGCGTCGTACACGCCCTCCCTCGACACCGGGGACTTCGTCGTCGTCGTCAACGCCGAGAAGGTCCGCTTCACCGGCAAGAAGGAGCAGGAGAAGCTCTACTTCTCGCACACCATGCACCCCGGTGGCGCCAAGTTGACGCCCGCGGACAAAGTCCGCGCCAAGCACCCCGAGGACATCCTCACCTTCGCCGTGAAGCGCATGCTGCCGCGCAGCGCCCTCGGCCGGACGATGATGACCAAGCTGAAGGTCTACGCCGGCTCCGAGCATCCGCACGCCGCGCAGAAGCCCGAAGTCCTGAAGATTTCCGCCTAGAGGAACATCGATGGCCACGACGCAGAAGATCACCACCGGTCGCCGCAAGGTTTCAGTCGCGCGCGTCCGGCTCCTCCCGGGGACCGGGAACATCACCGTCAACGGGCGCGCCCTCGACGAGTACTTCGGCCGCGAGACCTCGAAGATGATCCTGGTCGAGCCGCTCAAGCTCGTCGACCAGATGGGCAAGGTGGACGTTTTCGTGAACGCGAACGGGGGGGGGCTGTCTGGCCAGGCCGGCGCCATCCGCCACGGGATCTCCCGCGCACTCGTCACCATGAACCCCGAATGGCGCCCGGTTCTCAAGAAGGCCGGGTTCCTGACCCGCGACGCCCGCGCGGTCGAGCGCAAGAAGTACGGCCAGCCCGGCGCCCGCAAGCGCTTCCAGTTCTCGAAGCGCTAGCCGGTCTTCGACCGCAGCAACGACGCCGCCCGCGCCCCCGTGGCACGGACGGCGTTCGTGTTTCTGCCAGGCGTGTGCGCTTGCAGGTCGCGGGCCGTCGCGGGGCCCACGAGACGTCCGGCACCGGCCAGGCACCGGCCACCGGCCAGGTGAGCCGGAATCGCACAGCCTCCGCCATCCAGGGGCATCCGGTCCCGACCGCTATCGCCGGGACATTCCGGTTCGTGGAAACGGCGCTCCCCCGGTGGTACGCTCCCGTACCGTCATGGAGCTGAACGAGATCCTGCAGATCGCGCTGCGCTCCGGAGCCAGCGACATCCACCTCAAGGCCGGCCTGCCGCCGATGTTCCGCATCGACGGGGCGCTCGTCCCGCTCAAGGATGCCCGACGCCTGCCGCCCGAGGAGGTGGCGCGGATGGCGCTCGGCATCATGAACGAGTACCAGCGGGAGAAGTTCAAGCAGACCAACGAGGTCGACCTCGCCTACGGGGTCCCCGGACTGGGCCGCTTCCGCGTCAACGTCTTCCAGCAGCGTGGCTCGATCGGCGTGGTGCTCCGCGTCATCCCGTTCCGCATCCAGACCATCGAGCAACTCATGATGCCGAAGGTCCTGGAGAAGGTCGCAGGGGAGTCGCGCGGCCTCATCCTCGTCACCGGCACGACCGGCTCGGGCAAATCCACGACGCTGGCGGCGATGGTCGATTTCATCAACGCCACCGAGACCTGCCACATCATGACGATCGAGGACCCCATCGAGTTCCTCATCCGCGACAAGCGGTCGATCGTGAACCAGCGCGAGGTGGGCGTCGACACGATGAGCTTCGGGCAGGCGCTGAAGAGCGCGCTCCGGCAGGACCCCGACGTCATCCTGGTCGGCGAGATGCGCGACCTCGAGACCATCGAGACCGCGCTCACCGCGGCCGAGACCGGCCACCTGGTGATGTCCACCCTTCACACCCTCGACGCCACCGAGACCATCAACCGCATCATCTCGGCCTTCCCTCCGTACCAGCAGAAGCAGGTGCGCCTGCAGCTCGGCGCAGTCCTGCGGGCCGTGATCAGCCAGCGGCTCGTCCCGCGCGCCGACGGCCACGGGCGCGTGCCGGCGACCGAAGTGCTGCTCGCCACGGCGCGGGTCCGCGAACTGGTGGAGGACAAGGATCGCACCCGGGAGATCCCCGACGCCATCGCCCAGGGGCACGTCGCCTACGGCATGCAGACCTTCGACCAGTCGCTCATGGGGCTCTACCGCTCCGGGCTGGTGAGCTACGAGGAAGCCCTGCGCCAGGCCACGAATCCCGACGACTTCGCCCTTCGGGTCTCGGGAATCTCCGGCACCAGCGATTCCAAGTGGGACAACTTCGAGCAGTCAGCGGAGGCCGGACCGGAGCGTCCGCCGCCGGCCCGCGCCACGCCGTCGCGACCGTCCGCTCCGGCCGTCCCGGCTGCCCGGGCCCCGGCGGTTCCGGCGGTGCCCATCGGGCGGGTCGCGGCACGCCCGACCGACGGGGCGGCTGCCCCGGCCGCCCCGGCCGACGACGACTTCCAGATCGAGCGGTTCTGAGGGGCCGGGCCGAGCCGCGGCTTCCTGGATCACCGCTTGACCGACTCCCCGCAGTCCCGCGCCCGTTCCAGGGCGCTTCGCCTGCTCGCCGCCCGCCCTCGCACCGAGGCGCAGATCCTGGAGCGGCTCGTCCGGGCCGGGTTCGTAGCGGAGGCCGAAGGCGTGGTCGCCTGGCTCAGGGAGCTCCGGTACCTCGACGACGACGCCTTCGCAAGGGATCGGGCGGCCCTGCTGGTCGCCCCGGGGCGGCTCGGGCCGCGCTTGGCGGAGCGGCGGCTCGTCGCGGCGGGAATCCCCCGGGATGCCGCCCGGCGGGCCATCCGGGAGGCCCTGGGGGATGAGGAGGCGAAGAGGTGCCGGCAACTCGCAGAGCGCCGCGCTGGCGCGGCGGGGGCGGTGCCGGACGATCTCGGCGAACGCGAGAAGGCCCGTCTTTCCAGGTTCTTGCTGGGGCGGGGGTTCTCCGGTCGTGCCGTCTCGGCCGCACTTGGAGTGTACGTGGACGACGCCGAGGACCGCTGATATGTTCCCCGGCCCGATGCGTTCCCGGAACCGGATCTGGCCGATCGTCGCGGCCACCGCCATGGCCCTCTCCGCCTGCGCGAAGAGCGTGCCGGCCGTGAAGTACGAGTCGCAGGCCGAGCAGGAGTACGTGGCCGGAATCACCGCGCTCGACAACCGGGACTTCCCCGACGCCCAGAAGATCCTGGAACGGGTGCGCACCAAGTACCCGTACTCGAAGTTCGGGGCGCTGGCCGAGCTCCGGCTTGCAGACCTCCGCTACGAGCAGGGGAAGTTCATCGAGGCCGCCGACGGCTACCAAGCCTTCGTGAAGATCCACCCGTCGAGCCCCCAGGTCGATTACGCAGCCTACCGAAGCGCCATGTCGCGGTGGGCCGACGCCCCCACCGAGTTCTTCCTCTTCCCGCCGGTGTACGAACGGGACGTGGCCCAGATCACCAAGGCCGCCGACGGCATGGCCAGCTTCGTCGAGAAGTTCCCGAACTCGAGGTACGCGCCGGACGCCCGGGAGAAGCTCGGGAAGGCCCGCGGCATCCTGGCCGAGCGGGACTGGTACGCCTTCGAGTTCTACAAGAAGCGGGAGAAGTGGCAGGGCGCGGCCTTCCGGCTCGAGAAGATCATGAAGGACTTCCCGGAAAGCTCGCGCGAGCCGGAGGCGCTCTGGCAGCTGGCCGACATGTATGTGAAGCTCTCCGAGCGCTTCAAGGCCCAGAAGACCCTCCAGACGCTCATCGTGAAGTACCCGACGAGCGCGCAGCGCGGGAACGCCGAGAAGCTCCTTGCCGACCTCCGGATCCAGCCCGAGCACCCCGAACTCTGGAAGACGCCCTGGTAGCGGGCTAGGGCGGCGGCGCAGGTTTCGCTTCCGCACCGGAGCCCCGTACCTCGTGCCCTTCCTGGCGGCGGCGGCCGCCGTCGCGGCTGCCTGGTTCTGGCGTGTCGACCTGCTGGATGCCGGGTCCGCGGCGACCCTGCAGAGCCCGGAATCCCAGGTACGGCAGGCGCTCGCAGCCCAGGGGCGCGCCCACCTGGAGGACATCTATGGGTGGAAGGCGGGGGGGACGCTGGAACTCGTCCCGGTTCGCTACGCCGATGTGGTGCCGGACGTGGAGGAGGGGGGGAGGCGCGCCCGCGTGGTGGCGGTCCTCGATGCCGAGGGGAAGGCCGTCTGGCGCGATCAGGCGGCCACGGTCTCGTACATCGGGCGCGAGCAGTTCCACATGAAGCCGTGCAAGATCGCCCTGTGGTGCGCCGAGGGCGACCAGTTCGCGCGCCTCCGGGCCGTTCTGCGGACCCTGTTCCGGCGGCTGGACGGCGCGCGGGGGGGAGAGCCCGCCGCCGTTGCGGCGCTGGCCGCCGACGACTACCGGGACGGTGCCACCGACCGGGCCGTCCTCGAGGACCGGCTGCGGCGGGAACTCACCGCGCCGCGACCCGACATCCGTCTGAGGGGCTGGCAAATCCGGGTCGAGAGGGACGCGGCGGAGGTGGGGGAGGACTTCGAAGTCACGGAACCGGGTGGCGCGGTCCGGGACCGAAGGGCGCGGTATCGACTGGAGCGCCGGGGAGAGCGGTGGGTGTTCACCTCCGGGCTTTGACGCGGACCGCGGGGCCGAGGCGCGGACGGCGAGGTCCCGCCGCCTGCGAACGTCCGGCACCGCCGAGGCACCGCCGAGCACCGCCGAGGGCACCGCCGAGGCACCGCCGAAGGCACCGCCGCCGAAGCCGCCGCCCGGTCGCCCCTCTCGAAGCCCGATGGTAGACTCCCCGCGGACGGCGGGGCCGACCGGCGACGGGGAGGAACATGGACGAGATTCTCAAGGAAAAGCTGGCGCTAGGCCGGTTCCACTACGTCCGGCGGGAGTTCGCGCGCGCCGAGCAGTACCTGACCCAGGTGGTCGAGGGGAACCCGAGCTTCGCCGACGTCTACAACATGCTGGGCGTGTGCTTCCACGATCAGGGGCACTACCAGAAGGCCCAGCGGGCGTTCGAGGCGGCGCTCCGGCTCAACCCGGCCTACACCGACGCCGCGCTCAACCTGGCCGTCACGTACAACGACACCGGACGCTACAAGGAGGCGCAGGAGGCCTACCAGCAGGCCCTCAGCACCTCCGGCGCCGCCCCGGGGCAACTCGACCACTTCGTCCGCGGCAAGCTCGCCAACATGTACGCCGACATCGGCGACGTGTACCTCTCCTCCGGTCTCTATCCGGAGGCCATCTCCGAGCTGCGCCGCGCCCTCGCGCTCTGCCCCACCTTCGTGGACATCCGCGCCCGCCTGGCCGCCGCGCTCCGAGATTCGGGTCGCCGCGACGAGGCCATCGTCGAGTACGAGGAAGTGGTCCGGCAGAACCCGTCCTTCGTCCCGGGACGTCTGAATCTCGGGCTCTCCCTCTACGCGGCGGGCCGCAAGGCAGAGGCCGCCGACCAGTGGAACGAGGTCCTGCGGGTCTCCCCCGGGAACCACAGCGCCGAGCTCTATCTCAAGTTCGCCGGCATGGACCCGTCGGGCGCGCCGCCGGCCGCGCCACCACCATAGGAGAAGATGAGCGAGAGCCACCCGCGGCTCACCGCGCTGTCGCACGGCGCCGGTTGAGCCTGCAAGATCCGCCCGGCGGACTTGGCGCAGGTCCTGCGCCGCCTTCCGAAGGTGGAGGATGCACGCGCTCTCGTCGGTCACGAGACGCGCGACGACGCGGCCGTGTATCGACTGTCGCCCACCGAGGCGATCGTCGAGACCGTCGACTTCTTCACGCCGGTGGTGGACGACCCCTACTGGTTCGGCCGCATCGCCGCGGCGAACGCCTTCTCCGACATCTGGGCCATGGGCGGCCGCCCCATCTTCGCGCTCAACCTCGTGGCCTTCCCGGTGGGCAAGTTGCCCATGGAGGTGCTGGCCGAGATCCTCCGTGGCGGTTCGGAGACCGCCGCACTCGTCGGCGCGCCGATCCTGGGGGGGCACAGCATCGACGACCCCGAACCCAAGTACGGGATGGCCGTCACCGGACTCGTCCACCCCGACCGCATCCTGCGCAACGTCGGAGCCCGGCCCGGGGACCAGCTCCTGCTCACGAAGCCGCTCGGATCCGGGATCCTCACCACCGCCATCAAGCGCGGCACCGCCACCCCCGAACAGATCGCCGGCGTCACCGCGGTCATGGCCGAGCTGAACCGGGCCGCAGGCGAGGTCCTGGCCGCCAGCGGCGCCGTCTCGGCCCTCACCGACGTGACCGGGTTCGGCCTGCTCGGGCACGCCTGGGAGATGGCCGAGGGGTCGAAGGTCGTCCTGCACCTCGACGCCTCGGCAGTTCCCGTCCAGCCGGACGCCGTCATGCTCGCCGAGCGGGACGTGGTGCCGGGGGGGAGCAAGGCGAACCTCGCCTGGGTCTCGCCACACGTTCGCTTCGACGCCGAGGTTTCGCTCCCCCTTCGCGTCGTTTTCGCGGACGCCCAGACGAACGGCGGACTCCTCGCGGCGGTCCACCCCGACCGGTTCCCGACGGTGATGCGGTTGCTCGCGGACAGGGGCGTCGCGGCGGTCCACATCGGCGAGGTGCGGAAATCCTCGGAATCCGCGGTGCCGGACGTGGAATCCGCGGTGCCGGACGTGGCCTCGGACGTAGCCTCGGACGTGGCCTCGCCGGACGCGCCGCCTCCGCCCCCGTCCATCCATGTCTCGGCGGGGACCCCCTCCCGGACGCGGGGCTCGCACCCGTGACCCCCGCCATCGTTCTCGCCCTCCTCCTCGCCGGCACGACGGCCCCGGCCCGGCCCGCCGCCCCTCCCGCCTTCATCGTGGTCCTCGACCCCGGACACGGCGGCGAGAAGGACGGCGCCCTCTCGGTGGAGGGACGCCCGGAGAAGGCCATCACGTTGCAGATCGCCCGGCTCCTCCGGAAGAAGCTCGAGAAGCAGGGGGCGCGGGTCGTGCTCACCCGGGCGGAGGACGTCACCGTGGACCTCCCTCGCCGGGCCGCCATCGCCAACGCGGAGGAGGCCGACCTCTTCGTCTCCCTCCACCTCAACTCCGCTCCGGGCGGCCCCGGCTCCCCGGCTCGCGGCATCGAGACCTACTTCCTCTCGGCCGACGCCACCGACGCCTCGGCCAGCGCCGTCGCGGCCCGCGAGAACGCCGATCGCCCCCGCAGCGACCCAACCGACGCCGTGGGCGGTATCCTCGAGGACCTCGAGGACCAGGCCAACCTGGCCGAGAGCTCCCGCCTCGCCCATGCCATCCACGGCGCGCTGGTGCGCGGCACCCGGGCGCCCGACCGGGGCGTGAAGCAGGCCCCCTTCCACGTGCTCGCCGGCGCACGCATGGCGGCGGTGCTGCTCGAACTCGGCTTCGTCTCCCACCCCGTCGAGGGGAAGGATCTCGCCCGGCCGGCCCGGCAGGAGGCCATCGCCGGCTCGATCGCCGCCGGCATCGCCGCCTGGCGCCGCGCCGGGATCGCGGATGCGTCGCGCTAGCACCCTCCCGCGGTTATGATTCGCGCCCCATGCGCGCCAACGGTAGGCAGGCCGGCCAGCTCCGGCCCATCTCTCTCGAAGTGAACGTCTCCAAGCACGCCGAGGGCTCCTGCCTGGCCCGCTTCGGCGACACCCACGTCCTCTGCACCGCCAGCCTGGAGAACCGGGTCCCCCCCCACGTGCTCGGCACCGGGGCCGGCTGGGTCACCGCCGAGTACGGCATGCTCCCCCGCTCCACCAACGAGCGCATGGCCCGGGAGGCGGCCCGCGGCAAGCAGGGCGGCCGGACCCTCGAGATCCAGCGGCTCATCGGCCGGGCCCTGCGGGCGTCCATCGACCTCTCCCGGCTCGGCCCCCGCACCCTCACCATCGACTGCGACGTGATCCAGGCCGACGGCGGCACCCGCACCGCGGCCATCACCGGCGGCTTCGTGGCGCTGGCGCTGGCCGTGAAGAAGCTGCAGAAGGCCGGCGTCGTGAAGGGCGCCCCCATCGTCCGGCACGTGGCCGCGGTCAGCGTCGGGATCGTGGGCGGGGAGGTCCGGCTCGACCTCGAGTACGAGGAGGACTCCACCGCCGAGGTGGACATGAACGTGGTGGCCACCGGCGACCTCGACCTGGTCGAGGTGCAGGGAACCGCCGAGGGGAAGGCCTTCGGCCGCACCCAGCTCGATGAGATGCTCGACTGCGCGCTGGCCGGCATCGGCGACCTCAAGGTCCTCCAGGAGAAGGCGCTCCAGGCGCCGCCGCTCCTCGCTCCGTGAACCTGCTCTTCGCCACCCGCAACCCGGGCAAGCTCCGGGAGCTGCGGCGGCTCGCCACCGGGCTCGACGTCCGCGTGGTCTCCCTCGAAGACCTGGAACGGGACCTGGGCCGCAAGCTGCCCGAGGTCGAGGAGGACCGCTCCACCTTCGCCGGGAACGCCGCGAAGAAGGCGTCGGAGCACGCCCGCGCCGCCGGCATGCACGCGCTGGCCGACGACTCCGGGCTCTGCATCGACGCGCTCTGGGGCAAGCCCGGGATCCGCTCGGCGCGCTGGTCGGAGGACGAGCGCCCCGGCCTCTCCGGCGCCGACCGCGACCGCGCCAACAACGAGAAGCTCCTCATGGTCATGCACGGGGTCTGGCCCGAGCACCGGGGCGCCGAGTACCGGGCCGTGGTGGCGCTCTCCGCCCCCGACGGGACCGTACTGGCCTCGGCCGAGGGGAGCTGCCGGGGCGTGATCGGCGAGGCGCCGCGCGGGGAGGGGGGCTTCGGCTACGACCCGCTCTTCCTCCCCGAGGGAGCCCCCGGGAAGAGCATGGCCGAGCTCACCGCCCCCGAGAAGGACCGGCTCTCCCACCGGGGCGAGGCGTTGCGCCGGCTCCTCCCCGAACTGCGCCGGATCTCAGCCAACCTTTGACAAAACCCGGTGGGGACGCTAGACACGGCGCTCTCGGGCCCGGTTGGACGGGAGAAATGTCGTACAGTGCCGGGGCGTAGCGCAGCCTGGTAGCGCGCCTGCCTTGGGCGCAGGAGGTCGCCGGTCCGAATCCGGCCGCCCCGACTCTTTGAAAGCCGAATCGGATGGCCGGGAAGGACGACATCCCGGAGCACGGAGGACGGGGCCGACTTGCGCCCGTAGCTCAGTTGGATAGAGCAGCGGCCTTCTAAGCCGCGGGTCGGGGGTTCGACTCCCTCCGGGCGCGCCAATATTTTACGGTGAGTGTAGCTCAATCGGTAGAGCACTGGACTGTGGATCCGGGGGTTGAGGGTTCGAGCCCCTTCACTCACCCCATTCTTCTCCGGCTGCGGGGTCGCCCGCCGCCTGCGCCCGTAGCTCAGTTGGATAGAGCGTCGGCCTTCGAAGCCGCAGGTCGGGGGTTCGATTCCCTCCGGGCGCGCCATTGACAACCCCGGGGACGGCTGGTAGATCGCCGCCCCTCGCCAGAGCCATCCGAAGAATCCCGATGTTTCCGGGCGCATAGCTCAACTGGCAGAGCAATGGACTCTTAATCCATAGGTTGAAGGTTCGATTCCTTCTGCGCTCACCACTGGCCCCCCTGGTTACGTTCCGGGGGGGCCTTTCCCTTCCCGCCCGCGGGGTCGCACGCATGCTGAAGAGGGTCGCGAGCTTCCTGGCCCAGTTCAAGCCGAGGTACCTCGTCGGCCGGCTGAGCGGCAAGTACTACTCCGAGGACTTCGTCCGGGTCTATCCCGACGGGTCGCGCCGCGACCGCTCCGGAAAGGCCCACCCCGAGAGCGATCGCGACCGCCGGAACTTCCTCAACCACCGGAAGTTCTACCGGTTCTCCGCACAGTTCGTGAAGGGGCTGCGGGTGGCCGACATCGGCTGCGGGTCGGGCTACGGCTGCGCCATGCTGAAGGCCGCCGGGGCCGCCGAGGTCAGCGGGGCCGACATCTCCGCGCCGGCGATCGACTTCGCGCGCGCCACCTACCCCTCCGACGCCCAGTTCACGGTGCAGGGCATCACCGACCTCTCGCTCTACGCCAGCGGGACCTTCGACGTCACCCTCACCAGCGAGGTCCTCGAGCACATCAAGGAGTACGGCAAGGAGGACCTGGCCATGTCCGAACTGCGCCGGATCACCCGGCCCGGGGGCGTCGTCGTCGTGGCCACGCCCAACTCGGAGATGCTGAAGCACCACGGCTTCTCGTACCAGGAGATGTCCCGGCTCATGGCGCGCCACTTCGCCGAGCACGTCATCTTCGAGAACGCACTCGTCCCGCCGGGCGACGCCCGGGCGTCCTGGGAGGTGCGGCTGGCCGCCGGGCAGGTCGGCGTCGTCGTGTCCGAGGACATCCGGTTCGACGAGACGGTCCTGCGCCCCGGCCAGGTTCCCGAGGTGAAGAAGGGGGAGGCGCCAGGCATCCGCGCCCTGGGCCCGGTCTCCATCGAAACGGCGCTGCTCCACAACACCCATTCCTGGGTGGCGGTGGGGATCAACGGCGCCGCTACTTCTTCCCGCCCTGGATGAGGCCGAAGCGCGGCTTCTTCCGCTCGGGGGGGCGCAGCGTCCCGGAGACCACCGACGTCCAGGGGAAGGCCACCTCCTTGCGGATCCCCTTGAAGGTGAGCTCGCAGCGGATCCCCCACTCGTCGAGCAGCACCTCCGGCGCGTCCCGTCCGGCCACCACGTTGAGGCGCACCAGCTGCTCCTCGCGCAGGTACTCGGGCAGCTCGACCCCGGCCACCCCCGGCGCCACCATCACCCACTCGATGGCGGCGGCCTCGCGGCAGGCCGCCAGCATCTCCGCGTGGCGCTGCTGCAGGAAGTAGAAGTGCAGGGCCCACTCGCTCCAGCGCGGACAGGCCGGGGTGCATGCGGCCTCGGGGTCGTGAGCGTGCGGGGCGTCCACCCGGGTGGTTCTACAACGAAACGGGGTGCGCCGGCCCGGGCCCTGATCGGATAGTCTCCCCCGGAGTCCGCGGGCGGGTGGCGGAACTGGCAGACGCGCCGGACTTAGGATCCGGTGCCGCAAGGCATGAGGGTTCGAGTCCCTCCCCGCCCACTGAACCGCTCATTCGGTACCCCCATTTCCCTTGACCCGGCGCCTTCCCGGCCGTAGGTCTATGCCCCCGTTCCGCCTGAAGGAATTCCCCGAATGAAGATCCAGGTCGAGAAGCTCTCCCCCGTGGAGAAGAAGGTCACCGTCGAGATCGAGGCCGCCGAGGTGGCCAAGGAGATCGATCGCGCCTACAGCGCGCTGGGGCGCCGCGCCAAGCTGCGCGGCTTCCGCCCCGGCAAGGCCCCCCGCACGGTGCTCGAGCGCAACTTCAAGGACCAGGTCGAGGCCGACGTGGTGGAGAAGCTCGTCCAGAAGAGCTTCGAGGAGGCCACCAAGCAGGAGGCCCTCGACGCCGTGGCCGCACCCCGCGTGCAGGTGGGCGAGGGGGGCGTCGGCCCGGACCGGCCCTTCTCCTACACCGCCCGTGTCGAGGTGAAGCCGGTCATCGTCCCCAGGGACTACCGCGGCATCACCGTGACCCGGAAGCCGGTGGAGATCACCGACGCCGCCGTGGACGCCGAGGTGGAGCGGCTGCACCAGTCCTACGGCGAGATGGTGGACGTGGAGGGGCGCGACGTCGCCGAGGAGGGCGACTGGGCGGTCATCGACTACCAGGGCAGCGTCGAGGGCAAGCCCTTCGACGGCGGCACCGCCGAGGGAGCGCTCATCCAGGTGAAGGACGGCAACTTCTTCGCGGGCGAGATGGCGGCGCTCCTGGGGCGCAAGGTCGGCGAGTCCTTCGAGACCGAGCAGCAGTTCCCTGCCGACTTCCGCGACACCGCGCTGGCCGGCAAGCACGGCAAGTTCGCCATCACCGTGAAGTCGCTGCGCGCCCAGAAGATCCCGCCCCTCGACGACGCCTTCGCGAAGGAGGTCGGCATCGACGGGGTGGAGACGCTCCCCGCCCTCAAGGACCGCATCCGCACCGACCTGGGGAAGCGCGAGAAGCGGCGCGCCGAGGCCGAGGAGCGGGACGCCCTGGTCAAGGGCGCGCTCGAGAAGAACGACTTCGAGGTCCCGCCCGCGCTGGTCGAGCGGACCATCGACGCCATGGTGGAGAACACCGCGCAGCGGCTGGCCCGCCAGGGCGTGGATCTGAGGACGCTCGACCTCGACCTGGCCCGCATCCGCGCCGACATGCGCGAGCAGGCGTTGCTCACCGTGAAGGCGGCGCTCCTCCTCGAGGCCATCGCGCTGGCCGAGAAGGTCGAGGTGGGCGAGCAGGACGAGCAGGAGGAGATCCAGCGCCGCGCCGACGAGATGGGCGTGCCCCCCTCCCGGCTCCAGGTCAAGGGCGAGGGGCGGCAGGCGCTGCGCCAGCGCATCCGCGAGGACAAGGTCGTGGCGATCCTCGCCGCCGCCGCTATCTTCCAGTAGAGGGGCCCGCCGGAGCGGCGCCCAGGAGGAACGATGCCCTACATCCCGATGCCGTACGTGATCGAGCAGACCCACCGGGGCGAGCGCTCCTACGACATCTACTCGCGCCTGCTCAAGGACCGCATCATCTTCATCGGGACGGCCATCGACGACGACGTGGCCAACGTGGTCACCGCCCAGCTCCTCTTCCTCGAGTCGGAGGATCCGGAGAAGGACGTCTCCATCTACATCAACAGCCCGGGCGGCTCGGTGACCTCGGGCCTGGCCATCTACGACACCATGCAGTACGTGAAGCCGCCGGTCTCCACCATCTGCCTGGGGCAGGCGGCCAGCATGGCGGCGGTTCTGCTCTCGGCCGGGCAGAAGGGCAAGCGCTTCGGCGTCCCCAACGCCCGCATCATGATCCACCAGCTCTCCGGGGGCTTCTCCGGCCAGGCCAGCGACATCGAGATCCAGGCCCGGGAGGCGCTGCGGCTCAAGCACGCCCTCGACGAGATCCTGGCCCGGCACACCGGCCAGCCCATCGAGCGGATCTCCAAGGACACCGACCGGGACTACTTCATGTCGCCGCAGGAGGCCAAGGAATACGGCCTCATCGACGAGGTGATCGTCACGAAGAAGGCGGCCGAGGCCAAGTAGCGCTAGGATCGAGAGATGGCCGGAGCGGAGAAACGAGAGACCCTGTGCTGCTCCTTCTGCGGGAAGTCGCAGAAGGAGGTGAAGAAGCTCATCGCCGGGCCCACCGTCTACATCTGCGACGAGTGCATCGGGCTGTGCAACGACATCATCGCCGAGGAGATCGCCGGCGAGGAGAAGCGCGACCCCAAGCTGCGCATCCCGCGCCCCTCCGAGATCAAGGCCATCCTCGACGAGTACGTGGTCGGGCAGGACCGGGCCAAGAAGACGCTGGCCGTCGCCGTTCACAATCACTACAAGCGCATCGAGACCCGGCTCGAGGTGGACGACGTCGAGCTGCAGAAGTCCAACATCCTCGTGCTCGGCCCCACCGGCTCGGGCAAGACGCTGCTGGCCCAGACGCTGGCCCGCATCCTCAACGTCCCCTTCACCATCGCCGACGCCACCACCCTCACCGAGGCCGGCTACGTCGGCGAGGACGTCGAGAACATCATCGTGAACCTCCTGCAGGCCGCCGACCACGACATCGAGCGGGCCCAGAAGGGCATCGTCTACATCGACGAGATCGACAAGATCGCCCGCAAGAGCGAGAACCCCAGCATCACCCGCGACGTGTCCGGCGAGGGGGTGCAGCAGGCGCTCCTCAAGCTCATCGAGGGCACGGTGGCCAACGTCCCGCCCAAGGGGGGCCGCAAGCACCCGCAGCAGGAGTTCCTGCAGGTGGACACCACCAACATCCTCTTCATCTGCGGCGGGGCCTTCTGCGGCCTGGAGGGCGTCATCGAGCGGCGGCTGGGCGGGCGCAGCCTGGGCTTCGGCACCGACGCCAAGAAGCGCGAGGACAAGAACGTCGGCGAGCTGCTCGGCCTGGTGGAGCCGGAGGACCTCCTCAAGTTCGGGATGATCCCCGAGTTCGTGGGGCGGCTCCCGGTGGTCACCGCGCTCGAGGAGCTCGACGAGACGGCGCTGGTGGAGATCCTCACCCGCCCGCGCAACGCGCTGGTGAAGCAGTACCGGAAGCTCATGGAGATGGACGGCGTCACCCTCAAGTTCACCGACGGTTCGCTGAAGGCCATCGCCCGGGCCGCCGTGAAGAACAAGGCCGGGGCCCGCGGCCTGCGCGCCATCGTCGAGGGCGCCATGCTCGACATCATGTACGACGTGCCCAGCCGCCGGAACGTGCAGGAGATCGTCATCTCCGAGGAGGTCATCGAGAAGGGCGAGCAGCCCCTCGTGGTCCTCCGCAAGGAGCAGGAGAGCGCCTGATCCCCCTGCGCTGTTGAGGGTTGTCGTTCCGCCCTTCCGGGACGCCCCGCCACGGGACTTGTCCTCTCCCAGCCAAGGGCGGACCCTGAGAGCGGAATGGGCGGGCACGCCCGCTTCGCACCGGCTTCGCCCAGGCGACCACCATGGGAGACGATTTCCTCGGCGTGGAGACGTTGGAGGCCCGCACCTCGATGGGCCCGGTGCGGGTCCCCATCCTGTACGCAGACGGCACGGCGCTGCTGGCGTTCTTCTGGGTAGATGCGGTCCGGGCGCGGCGGTTGCTGGAGGGGTCCGGGCTCGAGCCGCTTCGCTTCCCGGGCCGGAGAGCGCTGCTGGCGCTCGGGTTCTACGACTACCGGGATACGACCATCGGCCCGTACCACGAGGTGGGCTCGGCCCTGGCGGTGGTCCCGACCGGAGCGCCGTCCTCCGGGATCGCCGTGATGGGACTGCTGCGTGCCGGGCGCCGGCGGAGCGCGGGCTACCGCATCCTCGACCTGCCGGTCTCGACACCGCTTGCCGACGTGGGTGGGCGGGAACTGTGGGGCCTCCCGAAGTTCCTGACCCAGCTTCCGCTCCGCGTCGGGACGAGCAGCGTCGATGGTCAGGTGCTGGATCCGACCGGGGCGGCCCCGCTCCTCACCCTTTCGGGAGAGGTTGGCTGGCGCTGGCCCGGGCCCGCGCTCGACCTGGTGCTGTACTCCGAACTGAGAGGGCGGACGCTGCGGACCGTGGTCGACGTGAGAGGGCCATTCCGCTTCTCATCCGGGGGAACGGTCCGGCTGGCGCTCGGGTCTGGCCATCACCGCATGACCGAGAACCTGCGGGCTCTCGGTGTCGACGGGGCGCGCCCGATCGCGGTGGGGTGCTGCCTGCGATACCTGGCCCGGCTGCACGCCGGCGAACCCACCTGACCCCTCGCCCGCGCCGGACGCGCTCAACGGAGTGGACCATGATCGATCGTCCCGGCGCCCCGCTGTCCCCATCCGAGCCCCGCTCCCCAACGAGGTCGGTCCAGACGTCCATGGGGAGATGGGTCTACGCCATCCACGGGGCCCGACACCGACCCGACGACCCCGACATCCTCCTCCTGCACGGGCTCTTCATCGACTCCAGCCTCTGGCAAGCGCAGATCGAACCCCTGGCACGCCTCGGGCGGGTGGTGGTGCTCGACCTTCCTGGCCACGGCGCGAGCGAGGTGCCCCCGCCGTTCGATCTGGCGGAGCATGCGGACGTGCTTGCTGGCGCGTTGCCGGCGATGGGCATCCGGCGCGCGGTCTGCGTCGGTTGGTCCTGGGGCGCAGCGCTGTCCCTTCTGCTCGCCGTGCGCCACCCGGCGTTCGTGAGCGCACTCGCGGTGCTCGACGGCAGCGCCGAGAAGCAGACACCGTACCGCAAGGCGAAGTTTGGGCTGCTCGTCGCCCTCGTTCGTCGCTTCGGGCTGCCGGTATGGCTGGCGCGCTCCCAGATCGCCCCGCTCATGCTGGCTCGGCGTTCGCGTCGGGACCGTCCGGAGCTCGTGGAGGAATTCGTGCGAAGCGCAACCTCGCTTCCCCGTGAAGCACTGGTCCGCGCGGCCATGGCAGTCGTCATCGATGCGCCGGACATCCTCGGGCGCCTGGACAGGGTGACGGTTCCCACCCTGGTTCTCTGCGGCAGGGAGGATCGCGGCAATCCGCCCCGGCTGAGCCAGCACATCGCCGGCGCCATCGCCGGGGCGCGCCTCGGGTGGATAGAGGGGGCAGGCCACCTGGTACCGATGGAACGACCGGAGGAGCTGAACCGCCTGCTGATTCCCTTCGTCGTATCGCAGCTCCCCGCTGCGGCGCCGCAAACCTACAGCCCCTCCGTCTCCACGTAGCGGAACCACACCAGCGCATCGACGTCCGGCCGGCCGGTGGGGCGGTTCCACTCCGGCGGCTCGGCCCTCCAGCGCCGCTCCAGTCCGTCCGCGAGCCGCTCCGCCTCGGCCAGGTAGCCGGCACGCTCGGCATCCCGCTCCGACGGGGAGGGGACCGGCCCGGCCGGGGACGGCCCGGACAGGATCGACTCCGCGGTGAGCCGGACCGGCGAGGGCTCCGCCACCTCAGCCTCCCGGTGGCGCCACACCCCGTCCCGCCAGTCGAGCCGGTAGAGGGGCACGAAGGCCTCGCCGCGCGAGGCCACGAACTCCACCGCACGCAGCGTGAACTCCACGTCCCCGGGCGACGCGTACCAGGGGAGCGAGACCCGCACCCAGCCAGGCTTCGCCCCCGTCACCCCTCCGGCGATGAGCCTCCGGTAGCGCTCCGAGCGCTCCCCCGCGATGCCGAGAAGCCGGTGGCCGTAAGGGCCGGCGCAGGAGCAGCCGGCCCGGTTCTGGATCCCGAAGAGGTGGTCGAGGAGCGCCGAGACGAGATCGTGGTGCAGCCCCTCCACGTTGAAGGAGAGGATGGGCAGGCGCGGGGAGTCGAGCGGTCCGTAGACCTGGATGCGCGGGTGGCGGGAGAGCCGATCGACCGCGGCGCGGGCCAGCGCCACGTCGTGGTCGCGGATGGCGGCGGCCCCGGCGTGGTCCTTGAGGGCGAAGGCGATTCCGGCCCGCAGGTCGCCGACGATGTCGGGCGTGCCCCCCTCCTCCCGCTCGGTGAGCCGGTGCACGTAGTCCACCTGGTCGGGGCGGCAGCCCGAGACGTAATCGACCGTTCCGCCGCCGGGCCGCTCCGGGGTTCGGGTCAGGAAGAGGTCGCGGTGGGCGATGAGCACCCCCGAGCCCTCCGGCCCCCCCGGGAACTTGTGGGTGGAGACGAAGACCGCGTCGAGCCGCGCCAGGGGATCGGCCGGGTGCATGTCGATGGGCAGGTAGGGCCCGCCGGCGGCAAAGTCCACGAAGGCCAGCGCCCCCTCCTCGTGGAGGACCCGGGCCACGCCGGCCACGTCGGTGAGGAGGCCGTCCACGTTGGAGGCGGCCGAGAAGGCCCCGGCCACCAGCGGCCTCCCGCGCGCGGCCCGGGCGCGGCGGCGCAGGTCGTCGAGGTCCACGTGCCCCCGGGAGTCGAGGGCCACCTCCTCCACGTCGGCGATGCTCTCCACCCAGGGCAGCACGTTGGAGTGGTGCTCGTAGGGGCCGACCAGGACGACCGGGCGCCTCCCCGGGGGGACGTGGGAGGAGAGCTGGAACTCCCGCTCCAGCGGCTCGGGGATGCGCAGGCCGAGCAGGCCCGTGAGCTTGTTCACCGCCGCGGTGGCCCCGCTGCCGGTGAAGAGGACCACGTCCTCCGGGCCGGCGTTCACCGACCGTGCGATGGCGGCGCGGGCCTGCTCGCGCAGCCCGTTCATCACCCGGCCGGTGGTGGAGACCGCGGTGTGGGTGTTGGCGTACAGGGGGCGGAGGGCGTCCACCCAGCGCTCCACGAAGTCGAGGTGGTGGCCGGTGGCGGTCCCGTCGGCCGGGTGGAGCAGGCGCGGCCCGAACGGGGTGGGGATGCGCGCCCCGCGCCCGCACTCGGCGTCCCGGAAGCGCGCCGCCAGCTCCTGGAAAGTGGACATTTGCCGCCGTTCTAGCCCGGCGCGGCCGGGGGGACAAGGAACGGCTTTTTCCATGGTTCCCGATGGGTCGCAGAACTGTCCACCCTGCGGTCCGGTGGTAGAAGGAAGGGACCGGAGGTCGAACTTGTCCATCTTCTCCAGGACCGACGAGGGCAAGAAGGGCCCTCGCGTCCACACCCTGCCGCTCCTGCCCCTGCGGGACATCATCGTCTTCCCGCACATGGTCGTGCCGCTCTTCGTCGGCCGCGAGCGTTCCATCGCCGCCCTCGAGGACGCCATGGGCAAGGACAAGGTCGTGGTCCTGGCCGCCCAGAAGAAGGCCAAGACCAACGAGCCGGCCTTCGACGACCTCTTCCCGGTGGGGACGCTGGCCACCATCATCCAGCTGCTCAGGCTCCCCGACGGAACGGTCAAGGCGCTCGTCGAGGGCAAGCGGCGGGTGAAGCTCGACGCGCTGGTCTCCCAGGACAGGTTCTACGAGGTCCGGGTCGAGGAGCTGGACGAGGAGGCCGAGCGGAACGTCGAGCTCGAGGCGCTGCTCCGGCAGGTTCAGACCACCTTCGAGGCCTACGTCAAGCTCAACAAGCGCATCCCGCCCGAGATGCTCGCTTCCGTCGCAACCATCGACGACCCGGGGCGGCTCGCCGACACCATCGTGGCCCACCTCTCCCTCAAGCTCCAGGACAAGCAGATGATCCTGGAGACCGCCTCGCCGCGCGCGCGCCTCGAGAAGCTCTTCGAGCTCATGCAGGGGGAGATCGAGATCCTGCAGGTTGAGCGCAAGATCCGCACCCGCGTGAAGAAGCAGATGGAGAAGTCGCAGAAGGAGTACTACCTCAACGAGCAGATGCAGGCGATCCAGAAGGAGCTGGGCGATCGCGACGAGTTCAAGAACGAGATCCAGGAGCTCGAGGAGAAGATCCGCGACAAGCGGATGTCGAAGGAAGCCACCATCCGCTGCCGCAAGGAGCTGAAGAAGCTCAAGATGATGAGCCCGATGAGCGCCGAGGCCACCGTGGTCCGGAACTACATCGACTGGATCCTCTCCCTGCCCTGGGCCGAGGTCACCGAGGACAAGATCGACGTGCCCGAGGCCGAGAGGGTCCTCGACGAGGACCACCACGGCCTGCGCAAGGTGAAGGAGCGCATCCTCGAGTACCTGGCCGTGCAGGCGCTGGTCGCGAAGATCAAGGGGCCCATCCTCTGCCTGGTGGGACCGCCCGGGGTGGGCAAGACCTCGCTGGCACGTTCCATCGCCCGCGCCATGGGGCGCCGCTTCGTGCGCATCAGCCTGGGCGGCGTGCGGGACGAGGCCGAGGTTCGCGGCCACCGGCGCACCTACATCGGCGCCATGCCCGGGAAGATCCTCCAGTCGATCCGCAAGGCCGGCTCGTCCAACCCGGTGGTGCTGCTCGACGAGGTGGACAAGATGTCCACCGACTTCCGCGGCGACCCCTCGGCGGCGCTGCTCGAGGTGCTCGACCCGGAGCAGAACTCCACCTTCGTGGACCACTACCTCGACCTCGACTACGACCTCTCCAAGGTGCTCTTCGTCTGCACCGCCAACACCATGTCGGGCATCCCGCTGCCGCTGCAGGACCGCATGGAGATCATCCGGCTGGCCGGCTACACCGACCAGGAGAAGCTCTCCATCGCCCACCGCTACCTGGTGCCGCGCCAGAGGGAGGCCAACGGGCTCGCCGACGTGGCGGTCGAGGTCAAGAAGGACGCGCTCAGGCTCCTCATCAACCGCTACACCAAGGAGGCCGGGGTCCGCTCGCTGGAGCGGGAGATCGCCAGCCTCTTCCGCAAGACCGCCCGCGAGGTGATCCGGGAGGGGAAGGACAAGGCCTACGTCATCGGGGCGCGCCGGGTGCAGAAGCTGCTCGGTCCCCCGCGCTTCCGCCACGGCACCGCCGAGGCCGAGGACCAGGTCGGCGTGGCCACCGGCCTGGCCTGGACCGAGCTGGGCGGCGAGCTGCTCACCATCGAGGCCACCGTCATGCCCGGCAAGGGCAAGCTCACCATCACCGGCAAGCTCGGCGAGGTGATGCAGGAGTCGGCCCAGGCCGCCATGAGCTACGTGCGCAGCCGCGCCGAGGTGCTCGGCCTGGAGAAGCGCTTCCTCGAGCAGATCGACATCCACGTGCACGTGCCCGAGGGGGCCATCCCCAAGGACGGCCCCTCGGCCGGCATCACCATGGCGACCGCGCTGGTCTCGGCGCTCACCCGCGTGCCGGTGCGCAAGGACATCGCCATGACCGGAGAGATCACGCTGCGGGGGCGCATCCTCCCGGTGGGCGGGGTCAAGGAGAAGGTCCTGGCCGCGCACCGCGGCGGCATCAAGACCATCCTGCTCCCCCGCGAGTGCGAGAAGGACCTGCGCGAGGTGCCGCGCAAGGTCCGCGAGGCCATGTCGCTGCGGCTCATGGACCACATGGACGAGGTCCTGCGGGAGGCGCTGGCGGCGCCGGAGCGTGGCCCGTCGCTGGGCCGGACGGGCGCGGACGACGCGCAGCCGCAGGCGTAGGAAGCTGACTTGCCGGGCGGCGTGGCCGCCCGGCTGCTAGGCGTCGATCCAGGCGTAGAGCCGCTCGGCCCCGCGCCGCCCGTCGAGGGGCGCGAGCCCGAGCCGCGCCAGGTCCCAGCCTGGCGTCCCGTCCTTCACCAGCACGCCCCGCCGCGCCACCCGCACCGCCCGGTCGATCGCACCCCGGGAGAGGGGGCGGGCGTCGCCGAGGCGTCGCAGCAGGTCGAACCCGGGCGCCGCCGCTCGGGGGTGGCGGAACATGGGGTCGAAGACCACCACGTCGAAGCTGCGCTCGGGCGCTGCCTCCAGCCAGACGGCGTGGTCGGCGGCGATCACCTCGACCCGGGAGGCGGCCTCTCCGGGGAGACGGGCGAACCCCTCGCCGGCCCAGGCGGCGAGCGCAGGCGAGCTCTCGAGCCCCACCACCCGGCCGCCCGGACCCACCGCGGCGGCCGCCACCAGCGCGTCGGCCCCGAGACCCAGGGTGCAGTCGAGGACCGCGTCGCCCGGGCGCAGACGCGCCGCCTCGAGGAACGAGTCGCCGGTGATCCGCTCTCCCTTGAGCAATCGCTTGGCCCGCAGCCCGCCCATCCCCGGGTGCCAGCGCTGCTCGGCGCCGGCCACCCAGAGGGAGGCGAACCCTCCGAGGACGAGGAGCGCGTCGGCCTCAGCGGCGGCAGCCACCTCGGCGAGCGACCGGGTGGCGCGGGGCTGGAAGGGGAGGGAGCGCCGGAGGGCCGCGTCCCGGGCGGCCGAGAGGGCCGCCGGCGTGGGTCGGAAGGGAGTGGTGACGGCGAGGCGCACCGGGTATCTATACGTCCATGAGCCTGCCCGTCGCCCACGTCCACGATCCGGTGGCGAACCCCTTCAACGGGACCGACCTCTCCCCCGAGCAGGTCCGCGAGGTCGAGGCCGAGATCCTCGAGCTGAAGCGCGAGAAGGACGCGGTCATCCTGGCCCACAACTACCAGTTGCCCGAGATCCAGGGGCTGGCCGACGTGGTGGGTGACTCGCTGCAGCTCGCCATCGAGGCCCAGAAGGTCCCGCAGTCCACCATCGTCTTCTGCGGCGTCCACTTCATGGCCGAGTCGGCCAAGGTGCTCAACCCCGCCAAGACCGTGCTGCTCCCCAACCTCTCGGCCGGCTGCTCGCTGGCCGACTCCATCTCGGCCGAGTCGCTGGAGGACTGGAAGGAGCGCTACCCGGGGTACGCGGTGGTCACCTACGTGAACTCCACCGCCGAGGTGAAGGCGCTCTCCGACATCTGCTGCACCAGCGCCAACGCCGCCAGCGTGGTGCGCTCGCTGCCCGAGAAGAAGATCCTCTTCACCCCCGACCGCAACCTGGGGGCCTGGGTGAAGTCGAAGGTGCCGGAGAAGGAGGTCGTGGTCTACGACGGGGCCTGCCCCATCCACGACGTGCTGCGCAGCGCCAGCGTGGAGAAGGTGCACGGGGAGCGTCCCGGGGCGATCGTCATCGCCCACCCGGAGTGCCGCGCCGACGTGCTCGAGCTGGCCGACGAGGTCTGCTCCACCACCGGCATGACCGCCGCGGTGGCCCGCCACCCCGGGGCCAAGACCTTCATCGTGGCCACCGAGCACGGCATCCTCACCGGCCTGAAGAAGCGCTACCCGGACAAGGAGTTCGTGGTGGCCGACGGCTGCCTGGGCTGCCGCATGCACTGTCCGTACATGAAGATGATCGACCTGGTCATGGTCCGGGACGCGCTGCGCCGCGGCAAGCACGCCATCGAGGTGCCGCCCGACGTGGCGGCCGGGGCGCGCCGCGCGCTGGAACGGATGATCGCCGTGCCGCGCGACGCGTAGCAGCGGCCGGGACCGCCGGCCCGCCATTCAGTGGGTCAACCGCCAGAGCATGGCGAGGACGCGGTCGCAGAGCGCGAGGGACCGCGCGGTTCCGGAACCCTGCACGTACCCGAACGCCTCCGCCACCCGCAGGCTCGCGGCCACCTCGTCGGCGCTGCCGGCGGCCACTCGCCAGAGGTGGATGCGATCCTTGCCAGTCCTTCTCCGGCCCTCGCTCAGGTTCAGCGACACCGACGACGCCGCGCGGCGAAGCTGCTGCGCCAGGCTCGGATCTCGCCTCTCCAGCGCGCCCAGCGGCTCCTTCAGCGACGCCACCATCTGCAGCGAGACCTCGAACGCATCGAACGGCATGTGCGGCTCCTTTCCGGGTGGGGTTCGCCCATCCCGGCGCAGGACCCGTGACAGCCCGACGCGGGATCCACCCTCGAACGACCGCGGGCTGGCGCGGGGCGTGCGCCACCGAGGCAACCCCACCCAGGAAGGGAGCCGACCCCTCCGGACGCGACTGCGGTTGCGGCTGCGGCTGCGGTTGCGGCTGCGGTTGCGGCTGCGGTTGCGGCTGCGGCTGCGGTTGCGGCTGCGGCTGCGGCTGCGGTTGCGGCTGCGGCTGCGGCTGCGGTTGCGGCTGCGGTTGCGGTTGCGGCTGCGGTTGCGGTT
>CAIQRS010000244.1 GCA_903874275.1 uncultured Anaeromyxobacter sp. | reverse complement strand
GCCAGCGGGAGGAAGTCCGGCCGGGCCTTGATGCTCGCGAGCGCCTCCAGCCGCCGCCGCGCGTCCACCACGTCGTCGAAGCCGGCGGCCAGGACGGCGTCCACGAGGTCGCCCGGGAATTCGTCGCTCCAGAGCGCCCGGAGCCTCCCGCGCAGGAAGTCACGGACCTGCGAGGCCACCACCGCCCGGTCGGCGGAGAGGCGCACGCCGGAAAGCGCGTCGAGGGTGCGCTCCACGCCGGCGGCGAGAGAGAGGTGCCAGCCCCGCGACTGCACGATGCGCAGGATCCCGATGGCGGCGCGCCGCAGGCCGTACGGGTCGGCGGCTCCTGTGGCCTTCTCCCCCACCCCGATGATCCCCACGAGCTGGTGCAGCCGGTCGGCCACGCCGACGAGCGCGCCGAGATCTCCGCGCGGCATCTCGCCGGAGGCTCCCAGCGGCTTGTAGTGGTCCTCGATGGCGTCGGCGATGGCGGGGCGCATCCCCTCCTGGCGGGCGTAGTGGCCGCCCATGGTCCCCTGAAGCTCGGGGAACTCGCCCACCATGCCGGTGGTGAGGTCGGTCTTGCAGAGGCGGGCCGCCTCGAGGACGTCCGGGACCAGGTCGTCCCTGCCGAGCGCCCGGGCCAGGTCGCCTGCCACCGCAGCGATCCGGTGCACGCGGTCGAGCTCGCTCCCCAGGCGCGCCTGGTAGGTCCTCCTTCCCAGGTCCTCGATCCGATCCACCAGCTTCCTCTTGCGGTCCTCCTCGAAGAAGAACCGGGCGTCGGCGAGCCGGGCGCGCAGCACCCGCTCGTACCCGTGGCGGGCCACCGCCGGGTCCTTCACCGGCGTGCCCGAGACGGCCACGAAGCGGTTCAGGAGCCGCCCCTTCGCGTCGTTCACCGCGAAGTAGCGCTGGTGGTTGCGCATCTCGGAGACGACCACCTCGGGCGGCAGTTCCAGGTTCGACTTCTCGAAGCTGCCGGCGATCCCGGTGGGGTGCTCGACGAGCCAGGTGACCTGCTCGACGAGCGGCTCGTCGGGGCGGAGCGTTCCCCCGGCCTTGCGGGCGGCCCGGGCAAGCTCCTTCTCCACCGCGCCCCTCCGCTCCTCGGGGTCGGCGACGACGAACGCCTTGCGGAGCCTGGCCAGGTACTCCTCGGGCCTCCCGGAGAGCGGGATGGCGCGCGGGGCGAGGAACCTGTGACCGTAGGTGTTCCGGCCGCTCTTCACGTCCCCGTGGCGCACCGCCACCGGCCGTCCGTCGAGGAGCGCCACCATCCAGCGCACCGGCCGGGCGAAGGTGACCTCCTCGCTGCGGGAGCGCATGACCTTCTTGAACCGCAGGCCGGCCACCAGCCGCTCGAGGATCGCCGGCACCACCTGCTCCGCCTTGCGCCCCTTCTCGACCTTGGTCACCGCCAGTCGAAGTCCCTTGGGCGTCTCCACCCGCTCCAGCGCCGCCACCTCGACCCCCTGGCTCCGGGCGAAGCCGGCCGCCGCCGGGGTCGGGTTGCCGGCGGCGTCGAAGGCCTGGGCCACCGGGGGCCCGAGCGCCTGGCTGATGGCGTCGCCCTGCCGTCGCTCCACCTCGCGCGCCCAGACGGTGAGCCGCCTCGGCGTCCCCACGGCGCGCACCTCGCCGTGCCCGAGCCGGGCGTCGTCGAGGGCCTTCGACAGGTCCTGGGCCATCTGCTGCAGCGCCGCCGGCGCGAAGCCCGCCGGGATCTCCTCGGCGCCGATCTCGAAAAGAAGGTCCGCCATGCCCGCCTCCTGCTATCCGGCCTCGGCCGCTTCGCGGGCCGCGCGCGCTGCCTCGACCGCCGCCTTGCGCTCCCGGGGCGCCAGCATGGGAAATCCAAGGGCCTCCCGGGAGGCCAGGTAGCCCCGTGCGCACTGGTGCGCCAGCGCACGCACGCGGCCGATGTAGGCGGCGCGCTCGGTGACGCTGATGGCGCCGCGGGCGTCGAGCATGTTGAAGGCGTGGGAGCACTTGAGGCAGGCGTCGTAGGCCGGGAGGGGGAGCCGGGCCTCGATGAGCCGCCTGCACTCCGCCTCGAAGACGTCGAACTGGCCGAAGAGCATCTTCGGGTCGCTCTGCCGGAAGGCGTACTCGCTCATCTCCACCTCGTTGCGGTGGAAGACCTCCCGGTACTTCACGCCTTTCACCCACTCCACGTCGAAGACGTTCTCCACGTCCTGCAGGTACATGGCGATGCGCTCGAGGCCGTAGGTCAGCTCGGCCGCCACCGGCTTCACCTCGAAGCCGCCGGCCTGCTGGAAGTAGGTGTACTGGGTGATCTCCATCCCGTCGCACCACACCTCCCAGCCGAGCCCCCAGGCGCCCAGCGTGGGGCTCTCCCAGTCGTCCTCGACGAAACGGATGTCGTGCGCGCGCGGGTCGATGCCGATGGCCCGCAGCGATCCGAGGTACAGGTCCTGGGTGTCGGGCGGGTTGGGCTTCAGGATCACCTGGAACTGGTGGTGCTGGAAGAGCCGGTTGGGGTTGTCGCCGAAGCGGCCGTCGGCGGGGCGCCGGGAGGGCTCGACGTAGGCCACCTTCCACGGCTCCGGGCCGAGCACGCGGAGGAACGTGGCCGGGTTCATGGTGCCGGCCCCGACCTCGAGGTCGTATCCCTGGGCCAGGATGCAGCCCTGCTTCGCCCAGTAGGACTGGAGCTTGAGGATGAGGTCCTGGAACGTCACGCGATGCCCTCGCTTTCACGCTCCCGGCCGCTGCCGGGCCCTCCTTCGTAGGTCCCGCGGCCGGTGCTGTCAAACGGAACCTGGCGATCCTAGGAGAGCATCGGCCCCACCTCGTCGAGAAAGCGGCGGGACTGGAGCCGCTTGCCGAGGTGGATCTCGATGCAGGCCCCGAGGATGGCACGCGCCTCCGCCCCCTCGCCCGCGCCCGCCTCCACGCCATCGCCCCGCTGCAGACTCCGCAGCGCCTGGAGCACCGCGGCGGAGATCGGGCGCGCGCCGACGCCGCCGGTGGAGCCGCAGGCCGTGCAGAGCACCCCTCCCTGGAGCGGGTCGAAACGGGCCGGGCCGTCGCCGGGCGGCAGCCCGCAGCGCGCACACCCGGTGAGCGAGGGCTGGAGGCCGGCGGCGCGCAGCGCGTCGAGCTCGAACCGGCGCAGGTCCCAGGGGCGGGCCGGACCCTCGTCGAGCAGCGCGAGGTAGGCGACGAGCCCGTCGAAGAGATCTTCGTGCGGCTCGGCGTCGCGCACCAGCTCCCGGGTGAGCTCCACCGCGTAGCTGGCGCAGGCGATTCGGGCCAGGTCACCGCGCAGGTTCCCGAACCCGCGCTCCACCGCGGCGTCCTCCAGCCCCCACAGGTCCCCGCCCCGCTCCGTGAGCTCCGCCGAGAGGAGCGTGAAGGGCTCGAGCACCCCGCCGAAGCGTCTCCGGGAGGAGCGCGCACCGCGCGCGAAGGCGGAGAGCTTGCCCCGCTCCCGGCTGAAGAGGGTCACGACGCGATCCCGCTCGCCGTAGTCCACCGACCGCAGGACCACGGCCAGGAGCTTGGCGGACCGTCCCACGCGAGCGCCTACGGCGCGCCGGGGGCCCGGTAGGGCGCGCGCTCGGAGGACTTGCGGCCGTGGACGTCGCTCGCGTCGCCGCCACCGCGCCGCAGGCCGACCGCCACCGCCGCGGCGACCAGCACGGCCACCAGGATCGCGACGGCCGCGAGGCGGCTCCTTCCCGGCGACGCCACCGGGCCCGTGCGAGCCCCCATCCGCACGGCCCCGGCCCGTGCCGCCCCGGGCGCCGGCTCGGGCTCCTCCAGGCCGGCCGCCTCCTGGTAGCGGAGCACGACGTCGTCGGCGTCGAGCCCGACCGCCCCGGCGTAGCTCCTCAGGTAGCCGACCAGGTAGCCGCGCGGCGGCATCCGCTCCGGGTCGCCCGCCTCGATCGCCTCGATCACCGTCAGTGCGAGCCGGGTGACCCGGGCCACGTCCTCGGCGGAGAGGCCTCTCAGATCTCGCTCCCTCAGAAGGTAGCGGCCGAAGGCGCGGATCGCCTCCGGGCGCGGCTCCGGCGCGGGCTCGGGCGCGTTCGCCGTCACCGGAGCTGCTCGCCGCTCTTCTTGCAGTCCTCGCCGACCGGCGTCCCCTCGCCGAGCTCGGCGCAGCGCTGGAACGACTCGCGGGCCCGCCCGGCCTGCCCGGTCCGCAGCAGCGCGGCGCCGAGGAGCTGCTGGGCGTCGGGCGTCTTGTCGCAGGCCTTGGCGTACTGCTCGAAGGAGCCGACCGCCTCCCGGGACTGCCCGTCGGCGAGCTGGATGCGTCCCAGCTCACGCCACCCCTGGCAGTACTTGGGCTGGAAGTTGAGGCAGGCCTTGAGCTCGCCGATCCCTTCCTCCTTCTTGCCCATCCGCCAGAGAGCCTGCCCCTTGTTGCACCGGGCCACCCAGGGCTCGCGGTACAGCATGATGGACGCGGCCACGTCGAACTCCTTCACCGCCTCCTCGAGCCGGCCGGTGCGGGCCAGGATCTGCCCCAGGTTGTTGTGGGCCTCGGCCAGCGTGGGCTTGAGGAGGATGGCCTTCCGGTACTCGGCCTCCGCCTCGTCGAGCTTCCCGAAGGCCAGCTCGTAGACCACTCCCTTGCCCAGGTGCGCCTCGGCGAGTTCGGGGTCGTACTTGAGCGCCTCGTCGTAGGACTTCATCGCGTCCTGGGCGCGGCCGGCGTTGACCGCCTCGGCCCCCAGGTCGGAGTGCACGATGGCGGTGTCCTTGTCCCTGGCGCTCGCACCGTGGGCGCAGGCCGAGGCGAGGAGGAGCAGCACCGAGGCCGCGGCGACGGGGAGGTCTCTCATGGTCAGACGCTCGCCAGGAGGCGCGCGATGCGCTCGGCCTGCTTGAGGTCGGCCGCGCCTTCGGCCGGCCGCGGCTCGTGGAAGACCGGGACCCGCTTCAGGGTCTCGACCTGCTGTGGCTCGGCCAGGTTCCGGAAGTTCAGGTTGTCGAGCATGAACCCCATCGACTCCAGGAAGTGGAGCCCCTCGATCTCGACGTCGCGGTACTCCTCCATGCCCACCTCGCGCCGATCGCTGGCGTAGACCACGTTCTCTCCGGTCTTGGGGAGGTAGAGCGAGACGAAGATGGAGAAGCTTCCGTTCTGGTTGCGCAGGCCGCAGAGGAACCCCTGCACCGCCTGCGGCTCCTTGCCCGGGATGGAGACCTGGGGCTGGTTGATGCTCTCCACGAGGGCCACGACCTGCTCGCGGCTGGCGGGGATGTAGCGGATGGCCTGGTCTGGCTCGAACACGCTTTTCCTCGTCGTTCCGGTGGGGTCGTTCCTCTTTCGCCTGGCTTTCCGGTAGCTAGCGCCCCCGGCGCGGGCGCGTCAAGTTCCGCGCTCCGCCGCGGGCGCCACGCGAATCCTACACGCCCCGGGCCTCGGCGCCCCAGACGACCTTGTGGAGCTGCAGGTTGAGGCGCGCGGCGACGCCGCTCTCCAGGATCCAGCGGGCCAGGTCGCGCGGCTCGACCCGTCCCAGGACCGGGCCGACGAGCACGGTCACCCTCCCCTCGAGCCCCTGTCCGCGGATCACCTCGAGCGCCCAGCGGAAGTCGCCCTCCGAGGAGACCACGAACTTCACCTCGTCGTGGGGGAGCAGCCGGGAGAGCCAGCCGAGCTCGTTGGCCGGCTCGCCCGACTCCGGCGTCTTCACGTCGGCGATGCGCACCACGGCGTCGGGAAGGGCGTCGAGCGGGGCCTGCCCGTGGGTCTCCACGAGCACCTCGTATCCACGATCGAGGAGGTCGCGGGCCAGGTCGGGGAGCTCCCGCTGCAGCATGGGCTCCCCGCCGGTGAGCAGGACGAGCCTGCAGGGGTGGCGGGCCACCTCGGCCAGGATCTCCTCCCGGCTCGCCTCACGACCCCCGGTGAAGGCGTAGGCCGTGTCGCAGTAGTTGCAGCGCAGGTCGCAGCCGGTGAGACGCACGAAGACGCAGGGGCGCCCCGCGCGCGTGCCCTCCCCCTGGATGCTGAAGAAGATCTCGGTGACCCGCATGGATGCGACCGGACCGGATCCTACTCCTTCGGCTTGCGCGCGCGCTCCTGGGCCACGGCCTCGAGCCGGTCGGCGATCTCGTCCATGCGCCTGCGCAGGGCGTCGATCTCGTCGCGGGTGGGGATCTTGAACTGGGCCGCGGCGCGCTTGACGCCGTCGTCGATGGCCCGCTCCACCTCGCGCCGCTGCTGCGAGAGGCGCACCCCGAACTCGCGGGCGTGGTGCTTCACGTCCTCGGGGGTGAGGCCCGCCGCGTCGGCGAGCCGGCCGAGGACCTTCTCGGCCTCGG
>CAIQRS010000243.1 GCA_903874275.1 uncultured Anaeromyxobacter sp. | reverse complement strand
GATGGCCGTCAGGTACGGCCACGACCTCGGGTACGCGCCGAGATCCATGCCGAGCGGTTGGGCTCTCCTCCTTCACCTCTATGGCTTGCGTTAGCCGCCGATCCGGCCACCGTTCGGGGACCTCTCGGCCGGGCCCCAGCCAGGAACTTCTTCAGATCCCGAGGGTCGATCCGGATGGCGTTCAAGACGCGGAAGTGGGGCAGCCTACCTTGCTCGCAGAGCCGGTAGACCGTCGCCGCGCAGACCCCCAGCAGCTTGGCCACCTGGCGGACCGAGAGGAGCGGTTGCATCCGAGGGCTGATCTCGGACTCCGGCGGCAACCCGTCCATCAAGGATCCAGCAAGATCCTTGCTCAAGCTTGCATGGGTTTGCACATTCTTGCTTTTCTCGTCGGACACACTTCCCGTATTTGCACAGGCTTGCACGTCCTTGCACGTATTTGACGATACGTGAATATCCTCTACGAATCCGAAGCCCAGTGGTTCAAGTCCAGTAGGGCGCGCCAGTCCACAGGCCCCTGGAACCCTTTCGATTCCAGGGGCCATGTTTCTTCTGGGGTCTCGCTCGCGCTCACCTGATGCCCGTGATCGTCTGGCCCGCTTGCGCCCATTTGTACTACTCAGTGGTATATGTCCGTGATGCGCGAGTTCGTCGAATCCCCAGGCGGGAGATCTCGTCCCGGGCACCGGTGGCCTTTGGAAGATCCGGATGGGTCAGCGAAGCGTCGGCCGAGGCAAACGAGGCGGTGCGCAGTTCTACTACCTCGATCTTCCCGGTCGGGGCGTCACCCACCTCGTCGCGCTGTTCGGCAAGAGGGAGAAGGCAGACCTGTTGCCGATCGAGCGACGCATGATCTCAGCACTGGTCGAGCAACTGAAGGAGGAGCCGTCATGAAGAAGCGCAATCGCCAGACCGCCGCATTTTCGAAGATCCGCGCAGGTCTCGAGGACGCCATCGCTTGCCATCAGGGCACGAGGAAGTTGACCGTCCGGGAGGTCGATCTCGAGCCCCCTGCGCCCATGAACGCGAAGGACGTCGCGGCTGTTCGGTCGCGCCTGCGTGTCTCCCAGGCCGCCTTCGCCAGGATCCTCAACGTGAGTCCCCGGACCGTCCAGGCCTGGGAATCAAGCGCCCGGGAGCCATCGGACGCTGCATTGAAGCTCCTCGAGGTCGCGAGCAAGCATCCGGAGGCGTTGTTCGGGTAGCCCCCTACCCCCACCCCTCGAGGGCCCTCACCACCCTGGCCTTTCCCAGGCCCACGAGGCTCGTCCCCTCCATCCACACCTTCGCGCCCTCCTCCAGGCGCGAGCAGGTCGCGATCCCACGAATGAGTGCCTGCAGCAGCTCGAGGCGGCGCGGCTCTTCGCGGTCGCCTTCGGGGCATTGGTGGGGAGCCCCGCGCCGGGCGACTTCGCGACGGTGTCCCGGAGGGCGAATCTGCTCCCCGAGCCGCTGACCGTCGAGGTCCTGCTGACGGAACTGGCTCAGGAGGCCGCAGCCCTAGGTGAAGTTGAGGATCCCGACCAGCGCCAGGCCACCCACGCCGTAGATGAAGGGCGTATCCCAGGTGTGGGGCGCCCAGGCCTCGGCCAGCGTGGTGGCGATGGGGATGATGGCCAGCGCCGCCACGAACTGGGGGGTGGTGAAGGACTGCCTGAGGGCGACGATGCTGAGCACGCCGAAGGCGAACACGCACAGGCTTCCCTCGATGGAGCGGACGTAGAGCTTGTCGGAGAAGAGGGCCCGGGTGCGGTACTTCGTGCGCCCGAAGCGGACGCCGACGGGCTCGGCCAGCCCGTCGCCCAGCCCGTTGATGAGCACCGGAATCAGCGCCAGCTTCGCCTGGCCGATGGAGCTCAGGTAGGCCACCAGCGGGATGATCACCACCGCTGCTGCCAGGTACTGGGTGGTGAGCCAGAGCAGCGTGTGGGGGCGGTCCTCCGGACGGTCGAACGACACGAACATGACGCCGGCGGCCCGGATCCGCTCCCGCAGCGGCTTGACGAAGATCGCCAGCGAGGAGATGCCGACCAGGAGCGCGACCACCTTCGTCGAGGTGCTCTTCTGGTAGGTGAAGACGAGGTCGAGAGCCAGAGGCAGGAAGAAGATCGCGAAATGGTTGATCTTCCGGGTGTAGTTCACCTTGATCCCGGTGCTGAGCACCAGCTGCCCGCTCGCGTAGTAGATGCACAGCAGGAGGCTCATCAAGACCACTTGATGGATGACGAAGGTGCTGCTCATGTCCTGCCTCCTCTGCCCCGTCGCGGAGCGACACCCGGCCCGGGCTCCCCTCGGGGCCCTGCTCCGAGGTGACGAGTTCTGGACGGAGCACGGGTCGGGCCAGAACGCTGAGTCAACTTCCTCCGTGTTTTCTCCGTGTATTCAGCCATCTGCCGGGCCGGAGCCCGGGGCCTGCCCGGGTGGCCGGAGCCCCGGGTCTCGCACCCCGTGACGTCCCGTGGGCGCCATGGCCCTCGTGTCCGCCGCCGTTCGCCCCGCGATCGACGAGGCCGAGGGGCGGATGGGCCCCTTCGACGAGGACGGGCTGCTCGACCTGGGCGCCTACGTCCTCGAGAACGACGCCCGGTGGATCGCGAAGTGGCGCGACCGCATCGACGCCGAGGTGGACCGTCGTGCTGCCGTCGATGGCGTGGGAGAGGCAGGACGTCGCCTCCTGCGCGCCTTCGTGGTCCGAGGCGAGGAGGCTCGTCCCCTGCGTCTGCATCCATTCCGCGATGTCCTTGACCTCGCTTCGCGGCCACGATGAGCTACTTCAGCTTGCTGTTTCCCGATGCCGGCTTTCCCCACAGCACGGGGGACCAGTAGCTCTGTGGCCCAGCGTGCAGGTGCATCGGTATCCGCAGGCAAAGCTGGCGAAGGCATGGCGACTGGGTTTGGCTGGGCGTCAGGGCCGGTTGCCCCGCGCGGGGATCAGTTCCGTTCCCGTCCTGAGCAGGTCGAGATAGCGCACGTACTTGTACACTCGGTCCCTCTTGCGACCAGTCGTCTCCTTCAGGATCCCCAGGGACTCGAGCAAGCCCACGGCCTTCGTCGCCGTCGGCTTCGTCGTCTCCAGCATCCGGATCGAGCCTGGGATGGTCACCACGGGGTGACGCGGCAGGAGTTCCAGGAGGCGAACCGCGGTCAAGGACGAGTTCTTCGCATCCACCACCCGCACGCGGTCCTTCGCGACGAGCCGGTACAGATCACGCGCGGTGTTCGCCGACTCCTCAGCGATCTCCCCCACTCCTTGCAGGAAGTACTCCGTCCAGCCTTCCCAGTTGCCGCCTCGCCGCACCTCGTTCAGGAACCGGTAGTAGTCGGGGCGCCGGCGCTTGAAGAAGAGGCTGAGGTAGAGCAGCGGCGCGTGCAGGACTCCCCAGTGCTCGAGGAGGAGGGCGATGAGGAGACGCCCGACACGCCCGTTGCCATCCAGGTAGGGGTGGATGGTCTCGAACTGCACGTGCACCAGGCCAGCCCGCACGAGCGGAGGGAGCTTGTCCTTCGCGTGGATGTATCGCTCGAGGTCCCCGAGGAGGCGGTGCACCTCCTGGGGCGGTGGCGGGACGTACGTGGCGAGACCCGGCCGCGCCCCGCCTATCCAGTTCTGCGTCCTCCGGACTTCGCCCGGCTGCTTGGTGGCTCCGCGAACACCACGCATCAGCCGTCGATGCACGCCATGAACGAGGCGCATCGACAGCGGAAGCCCCTTCAGCCGGGCGAACTCGCGCCGAGCCCAGGTGAGCGCGTCCAGGTAGTTGCAGACCTCCTCGATGTCCGCGCCGGGTTTGGTGCCTTCAGGAGTCGCCTCGAAGTTGAGCAGATCCTCGAGCGTCGCCTCGGTCCCCTCGATCTGGGACGACACCACGGCCTCCTTGCGTACGAAGGCGTAGATGAACCAGTCGAGCGATGGCACCATCTCGCCAGCGAGATCCAGGCGCGCCACGGCGTGCTCGGCCCGGGCGAGCACCTGGGCGAGGTCGCCGTCCAGCGCGAGGGACGGGTCGGCGGGCGGCAATGCGCCCGGCACGAACGCGTCGACCGTCTCGCCGGCGACGGTGCTCCTCCGGAACTCGCCTGTCTTCCGCTCCACGACGGCCTCCCTTCGCTAGGGATGGATTCTTTCCCTGGAGACGGAGAAAGTAAAGCCTGCTTTACTAGCGAAGTCGCACTTCATCCAGATCTCATCCATCCAGGCGTCCACCTGCGTGCACTCCGGTGCACTGCAGTGCACTCGACTGCTGAGCCAGCGCCTGGGCCAATCCTGGCCAAGGGGACTCGGATTCACCCGTAGTCCTGGCCTCGCCAATTGCCACGGCTATCGAATCACCGCTCCGATCCGGCGAAGGGAGGACTGGAGTCCCTGAGTCGCAGGGCAGGCCGACGACCCACGCGGGCCTCCCCCCGGGCAGGAAGATTTCTTGGGGGCGGAGCAATTCGGACACCCGTGTACGCAGCAGTCTCCTGTCAACCCAAACGGGTAGGATCATGAGCGCCCCCTGAGGCGTACCGTACAGTTCTTGGTCAGTCCAGAGCGGGGTAAGCAGGTGTCCAGTCTCGGTACACAGGTCGAAGCCGAGCTCCGCCAGCAGTAAACGCTGGCTCGACAGCTCCAGGAGAGCGAGGCTCGCCTCGCTCTCGCCGTGCGCGGCGGTCGACTGGGGCTCTGGGACTGGGACCTTCTGTCGGGCCGCTGCACGTACAACGAACGCTGGGCCTCGATGCTCGGTTATGCGCTCGACGAGATCGAGCCGAGCGCGGCGGTCTGGGAGAAGCTCCTCCACCCCGACGACAAGGCGAGGATTCAGCCCGTACTGGAAGCCAACATGCGGGGGGCGGCCAGTTCCTGGACGTGGGAGCAACGCCTCCGTCACAAGGACGGGCACTGGGTCTGGATTCTCGGCGCCGGAGCAGTTGTCGAACGTGCTCCGGACGGAACACCGCTCCGGGCGGCGGGCACGCACGCCGACATCACCGACCAGAAGAGGGCCTCGGCGGAACTGGCGGAGGCGCACCGCCAGCTGGCGATCCACGTCTCGAACACCCCCCTCGCGCTCGCGGAGTGGGACGGCGACTACCGGGTCACGCGGTTCACTACCCGCGCCGAGGAGATGTTCGGATGGCGGGAGGAGGAGGTGCTCGGCAAGCGGATCGACGAGGTGCCCTGGGTGCCGGAGGAGGACTGGCCGAAGTTCCGGGCCATGCTGGAGGCGATGTACGCCGGTCGTGCCGCCAAGAACGTGGACCGCAACCGGCACCGGCGCAAGGACGGCACCATCATTCACTGTGAGTGGCACAACTCGTCTCTGTACGGCCCCGACGGAAAGCTCGCCTCGGTCTTCTCCCTGATCCAGGACGTAACGGCGAGGGAGGAGGCGGAAGAGGCGCTGCGGGAAAGCCAGCGGATGCTGCTCCAGAGCCAGAAGATGGCCCAGATCGGCTCTTACGTCCTCGACGTCAAGCGGGACCACTGGTCCAGCTCATCTGCACTCGATGCCATCTTCGGCATCGACCAAGAGTACCCGCGAACGGGAAGCGACTGGGTTCGACTCGTCCACCCAGAGGACCGTCAGGTTGCGGCTCGCGCGCTGACCGACTCCATCGCGTCTGGGTCCCGATTTGATCACCAGTACCGGATCGTGAATCGAAAGAGCGGCGAGACCCGGTGGGTTCACGGACTCGGCGAGTTCGAACGCGGTCCAGGGGGAGAACTCATCAATCTCGTCGGCACGATTCAGGACATCACCAGCAGGAAACTGGCGGAGGTCGAGCGGGAGGCCCTGCAAGGTAAGCTGGCCCTGGCATCACGCCTCGCGGCGATGGGGACCCTCGTCGCGGGCGTCGCCCACGAGATCAACAACCCCCTGGTCGCCGGGCTCGCGGGCGAGGGTGTTGCGCTGGAGGAGGCGCGAGCGGCTCGCAAGCGGATCGAGGAGGGCGGCCCCGCGGACATCGAGGCGCAGCGCCGCCACCTGGAGACGATCATCGAGTCGTTGGAGGATGCGAGCGAGGGAACCCAGCGCGTCGCTCGGATCGTGAAGGATCTGGCGTCATTCGCGAATCCCGACCCGAAGCGAACGACGCTTTCGCTCGCCACCGTTGCTTCCAACGCCATTCGGTGGATGCCTGCGGAACTCTCACAGGGCGCGGACGTCCATGTGGAGGACGAGGGTGCACCGGCGGTCCTGGCTTCCGCCGGACAGATCGAGCAGGTCGTCGTGAACCTCCTCACGAACGCCGCGAAGGCGGCGCAACCTGGGAAGCGCGGCCACGTCGTCGTCCGGATCGGTCCGGGTGCGCCGGGCAAGGCTCGCATCGACGTCGTCGACCAGGGTGTCGGCATCGAACCAAAGATCCGGGAGAGGGTCTTCGAGCCTTTCTACACGACCCGTCCAGCGGGGGAAGGGCGCGGGGCGGGGCTGGGGCTCGCCATCTGCCACACCATCGTGACGGAGCACGGCGGGACGATCTCCGTCGAGAGCGAGGTCGGGAAGGGCTCCACGTTCCGGGTGGAACTGCCAGCGGCGCCTGTCGAGGCGTGAAGAATGGTTAAAGGGGAAGCGGCCAACCCGGCCGTCCCCAGCTGCATCTACACCTCCGGTATTGCAACGCCTGCTTCGGCCGCTCGGTCTGAAGTCGACCACATTGTCGCAACGTCGAGAAAGTCGTGCCGCTCATTCAGCCGTGTGCGCCAAGGCGTACACGGTCAGTGCTCGTCGTGCTCCGCGTTCCTTGGGCCAATCCTGGGCCACAGGATGGTCGAGCTCAGCAAGTCGGGCAAGGTTGACAGCGATCTCACCCTTGGTGACGTTGTGTTCTGAAAGGACAGTGCGGTTTGGCGAGCGAATTGACCCAGCCTACGAAACCGACAGGCCAGAGGTTCAAATCCTCTAGGGCGCGCCAGTACACAGGCCCGAACGTTTCAACTAGCCGGCATTGAACCTTGCAATCCGCCGTAGCCGGGCACTACCATCCTCCGCATGGCTGGCTCGTCCCCGTTTCCTCGACTCGCCGAGGCCCGTCTGGCGGAGGCGCTCACGGACACGCCGGTCGTCCTCGTCCACGGGCCGCGGCAATGCGGCAAGACCACGCTGGCGCGGATGGTGGGGAACCGGACGGGGCACGCATACTTCACCTTCGATGACGCGGCCACCCTCGCAGCCGCCAAGGCGGACCCCACTGGTTTCGCGGACGATCTGCCGGAACGGGCCATCCTCGACGAGGTCCAGCGCGTTCCACACCTCTTCGCCTCCTTGAAGCATTCCGTGGACCGTGACCGGCGGCCCGGACGCTTCCTGCTCACCGGCTCCTCCAACGTCCTCCTCCTCCCGAGTCTCTCCGACTCGCTGGCAGGGCGGATGGAGATCGTGCGACTCCACCCGCTCGCGCAGGCCGAGCTGACGGGCGGTTCGTCCGACTTCATCGAGCGACTCTTCGGCGGCGGGTTCCATGGCCGGAACCGCCCTCGGCTGGGACGTGACCTTGCCTCGATCATCGCCGCCGGTGGCTATCCGGCTGCGCTCGCCAGGCCCTCCGCCCGTCGCCGGACCGCATGGTATCGGGACTACGTCGAGACCCTGGTCCAGCGCGACGTCCGGGAGCTGGCTCGCATCGCCTCCCTGGATGCCGTCCCGCGCCTCCTGGCCATGGTCGGATCGCAGACGGCTCGGCTCCTGAATGTATCGGAGCTCGCGGCACCGCTCGCGTTGAGCCGCCCCACCGTTCGCGACTACGTCACGCTCCTCGAGCGGATCTTCCTCGTCGAGGAATTGCCGCCCTGGTATGGCAACCGGCTGAGCCGCCTCGTCAAGACGCCCAAGGTCCACCTCGGCGACAGCGGTCTCGCCTGCGCCCTCCTCGGTCTCGACGCCGAGGCGCTGGCCGCGGACCGCGCCACGCTCGGGCAACTCCTCGAGACCTTCGTCGTCCAGGAGCTCCGTCGCCTGGCGAGCGGACTCGCCGGGCGACTCGACTTCCTCCACTACAGGGATCGCGACGGGGCCGAGGTCGATGTGGTGCTGGAGCGCGGACCCCGTGAACTCGCCGGCGTCGAGGTGAAGGCCAGCGCCACCGTGACTGCCGCCGACTTCCGAGGCCTCCGCAAGTTGCGCGAGTCCGCGGGCTCCCGCTTCAAGGCCGGCGTGGTCCTCTACGACGGCGAGGCGACGCTGCCGTTCGGGGAGCGGCTCCACGCCGTGCCGCTGCGGCGCCTCTGGGAGGCGTAGCCCCCCCCTCGAGCGAGCGTTCCCGTCCTTCTCCCGTAACGCTCAGCGAATCTCCCCGTCCACCCTCCTCGCTTCCTCCTCGCCGAACAGCCTGGCCACCAGCGCGAGGAAGCTGAGCTTGAGGTTGGCCGGGTGGCCGATGAACTGTGGCCTCGACTCCTCGTATCGGGATACGAGCGTCGCGAGCGAGAGTGGCGAGATGCGGTGGATCTCCTCGATCGCCTCCAGGTCGTGCGCCTCCCCGCGCGCGACCTTCATGAGCGCGAGGTCATGGGCCTCGGGTACCAGGATCTGGAGCCGCCTCAGTCCCCGGATCGGCAGTGGCCGCAGCCGGTCCTCCTATTCGTAGGGTGGCTGAAGGTGCTTCCTCACGAATTCGCGAACCGATTCCTCCGTCATGTTCATCCGAAGTCCCCAGCGGCGCGCCACTTCCGGCGTCCGCTGGTCTGCGAGCACCCGCTCGTAGTTGCTGGCCGGCTCCGGAAGGTAGCGCGGCCTCCCGGCTCATCTCCACCCGGGGCACTACGCCGGCGAGCGGGGCGCCGTAGGCGGCGAGCGTGGGGCGCGGAACGGGCAGCGACCGCCCCGGGACGCTGGATGCCTTCCGGAGGAGTTCCCTGAGCGCCCGAGCGGCTGGGTGCCTCGGATTCGAGCGAACGCGATCCGCCGCCCCCTCTGCCTCGACCTCCACGACCCCGGCTGCGAGCAACCGCTTCACCTCGACCGAGACCGCCCGGGGCGTGAGGTCGGCGCGGCGTGCAAGCTCGCTCACGGTAGCCGACCGGGCGACCGGGCCGAAGAAGGCCTCGAGAACTGCCCTCCGGGCGCGCGTGGGAAACGGGGCTCGGCCGGGTCGACCCGGATGGCGTTCAGGACTCGATGGTGGGGCAACTTCCGCCGGTCGCAGAGTGCGTAGACCGTCGCCGGGCACACCCCCGGCAGCTTGGCGACCTGGCGGACGGAGAGCAGCGGCACGGCACGCACGGTCGCGGACTGACGTGCCTACCTGAGCCAGTCGACGTTCACCCCGAACGTCTCACAGCGTCACCGGCCTCGCCATGACCACGCCGCCCCCGGGTACGAACGTGGCGTATTCCTCGGACTCCACCACCCCGGGTGGCACGTCGGCCGGCTGGATCTTGCGGTAGCCCTGGCGAGCGAAGAAGTCGGCGGCGGTCGTGGTGACGACGTACAGGTTCCGGACCCCGGCCTGCAGGGCCTCGAAGAGGAGCCGCCCGTGCAGGCGCGTGCCCAGCCCGGAGTTGCGGCTCGTCCAGTGGACGGCCATCGAGCGGAGCTGGCCGTCCTCGCCGAAGGTTTCGAGGCCGGCGCACCCCACGACCCTCCCGTTCTGCCGGGCCACGATGAAGCGCTGGTTCGGGCCGTCCACGTTGCCCGACGGCAGCAGCGCCGCCACGAGTAGCCTTCGGATGGCGTCCATGTCGCCGCCCGACGCCGGTCCCACGGACGTGGTCAGGGTCTCGGTCCCGTCGGACGGGATCGCGTCCCGGGCGAATACGCGGATGAGCCTGCGCCGAAGCTCGTTGCGAACGGCGCGGTAGCGCTCGATCCGCTCCTCCTCCGAACCGCCCCCCTGGGCCGGGTCGACCAGCGGCCAGTGCACGCGGAGGACCCCGCGCAGCGCGGGAGGCGTCGGATCCTCCTCGGAGAGGACCAAGATCGCCCCGACACCGGTCACGTCGACCTCGTCGAGCGTCCGGGCCCGCAGGTCCGAGCCGATCACCGAGAGCTCGGCGAGCACGCGCACGGCGATCGGGTCCACGTGGCCCCGGGCCGCGCCGGCGGAGGAGACGCGGATCTGGCGTGGCGCGAGAGCGCGCGCGATGCCTTCCGCGATCTGCCCGCGGGCGTCGCTCGCCCCCGACAGGATGAGCGCGTGCCGTGCGCCGGATGCGTGCAGGGCGTCGGCTTCCTTCTCCCAGGTTGGCATGTGGTTCGTCTCCCTCCAGCCAGCTCCCGGCTTCCACCGGCCGCGTCGATCTCCAAGGCATAGCACGCGCCCGGGCCGGGCCGCAGCCCGTACCGTGAGGCGGCGGGCTGGTCTTCGCCGGGCGGATTCCCGTATACGGGTGGGATGGAGGGCTAGACGATGTCCCGACCCATTCGGATCTCGGTCCTGGGCGCTGGCTCGTGGGGTACGACGGTCGCGTCGATCGCTTCCGCGAACGCCTCGACCCTGATCTGGGCGCGCCACGCGAACACGGCCGACGAGATCAACCGGGAGCACCGGAACGGCAAGTACCTCGGCGACCTGCCGCTGAATCCCGCGCTCCGGGCGACGGCCTCGCTCGAGGAAGCCGTGTCGGGCTGCGACGTGCTCGTCCTCGGCGTGCCGTCGCACGGCCTGCGCGCCACGGTCCAGGCCGCCTCGCCCCACCTCCGGCCCTGGGTCCCCGTCGTCAGCCTCGTGAAGGGCCTGGAGCAGAAGACGCACCTGCGCATGACCGAGGTCATCGCCCAGGAGCTTCCCGGGCACCCGGCAGGGCTGCTCGCCGGGCCCAACATCGCCCGCGAGATCCTGCAGGGCATGGCCGCCGCCGCGGTGATCGCGATGCCCGACCCCCACGTGTCACGTGCGCTGCAACCCCTGTTCAGCTCGCGCTGGTTCCGCATCTACACGAACGACGACGTCGCCGGCTGCGAGCTCGGTGGACCGCTGAAGAACGTCATCGCCATCGCCGCCGGCATGGCCGAGGGCTTCGGCGTCGGCGTGAACACCCGCGCCACGGTCATCACGCGTGGCCTCGCCGAGCTGACGCGCTTCGGCGTGGCCTTGGGTGGCCGGCCGGACACCTTCGCCGGCCTGACGGGGCTGGGGGATCTCATGGCCACGTGCATGAGTCCGTTCTCGCGCAACCGGCAGGTGGGCGAGCGGCTGGCCAAGGGCCAGACCACCGCCGAGATCGTGGCCTCGATGAACATGGTGGCCGAGGGCATCAAGGCGAGCGCCGTGGTGATGGAGCTGGCCGGCGAGCGGGCGCTCGCCATGCCGATCTGCGCGCAGGTGGATGCCGTGATACGGGGCGAGCACACCGCCGAGCGAGCGTTCCGCGGATTGCGGCGCGTGGCCCCCGGTTCGGAATCCGACCCGGCAGCCTGAGCACGGCGAACCCCGGTCAGGGTCCTCGGACTGTTTCAGGTAGCGAGCCACGTCGCTGGCGGTCCACGGGCCTCCGTCCCTTGCGGGCATCTGCCTCTCGCCGGCATCTGAGGAGTCCGACCGCGGCAACTCCACTGCGAACTCGTCAAGTGCCCGCACCAGAACTTCGAGACCCTCCGCGAGTGCCCGGGCCTTCCCCGCAGAGTCGCGAGCTGCTGCGATGGCTGCCCTCCGACTCCGATCAACTGCGTCCATGACGCGTCCATGCCTTGGCGGAGAACTGGACGATTCGCCGGCCCCCCAATCGGGAGCCCGCTGGTGCCATCTCCCCTGGTACGAGCTTTGCTTCCCCGGCCGGGGCGGGGCGTGCCCCGTGGCCAGGATGAAGACCTCCGATCGGGCCCTGGACAACCCATGTCCGCGTGGGGTCTCATCCTCGTCACGAGGAGTGTAGTTCGATCCCGCATGGCCGCGAAACCGCCTTCGCCAGCGCTCGAGGCCCCCGTGGGCCTCGTCGTCGAGACCTTCGAGGTGGGGGGAGACGCCTACGCCCTCCTCCACTGGCCGATGGAGGGAGTTGTGAGGCGGACAGCGGGGCTCGATGCGGCACTGCCAGTGCCGGCGGCCCAGCGAGACGTCCTGAACCTCGTCCTGGCGGGGATGTCCAACGCCGAGATCGCCCGGATCCGGAGGCGTTCCATCCACACCGTCGCGCACCAGGTGGACACCATCTTTCGCCGCCTGGGAGTCGGATCGCGCCTGGAACTCTTCGCCCTCGTCGCCCGGTCGTTGCGGGGCCAGGAGAAGCCGTGAAGGTCGACTGCATGGGCATCATCGAGGCCGGCTACACCTCCGCGGCGACCGAGAAGGAGTGGATGGCCACGGTGCTCGAGCCCTTCGAGCCGCTGGCGCGCGGAATGGGTGCGACCGCGGGGATCATCGATTTCGGCGAGGCGAGACCGAAGGTCGGGGACTGGGTGTCCCGCGGCCCGGTCCCGACGCAGCTGTCGACGGGCTTTCCGAGGATGTACGCCTTCCTGGCGCAGGAGCATGCGGACGCCCTGCGTGCGCTCCTGTGCCCGATCCCGTCGGTGGTCTGCTGGGGGACGGAGCGCGCGCGACTGCTCCCGGCTGCCGTCATCCCGGACATCATCGGGTTTCTGAAGGGATCCGGGATGAAGGACTCACTCGGCATCCTCTCCGCCGAGCCGAGCGGGCCAAGCCTCCTCGTCGTCGTGCCGTACGCGGAGGACGTTCCCGTGCCCCCCCGAACCCTTCGCCAGCTCACGCGAGCCACCGCGCACCTCTGTTCCGCGCTACGGCTTCGCAGGCGAGCCTCGGCTGCGGCCACGGCAGCGGATGCTCTCCCCCCCGACGTCGAGGCGGTGCTCGATCCATCCGGCAAGGTTCACCACGCACAGGGAGGGGCCGAGGGGAAGGGCGCGCGCGCCAGCCTCACCGAGATCGTCAAGCGCGTCGAGCACGCGCGCGGACGCCTTCGCCACACCGACCCCGACGAGGCCCTCGCGATCTGGCAGGCCCTCTTCGACGGACGCTGGTCCGTCGTCGAGCGCACCGAGTCGGACGGACGGCGCTTGCTCCTGGCCCGCCGCAACCCGCCCGGGGTGCTCGACCCGAAGGCGCTCACGCAGGGCGAGCGGGACGCCCTCGCCTGTGCGGCCAGGGGACACTCCAACAAGTACATCGGCTTCCTCCTCGGCGTGGCCACGAGCACGGTCTCCTCCCGCCTGGAGTCGGCCTTGCGGAAACTGGGCCTCACCTCCCGTCGCGAGGCCATCGAGATGCTCTCCGGGGGAGTCCCCTCCGCGTAGGCCGAACCCCCGCCATTCCAATCACCCGGCTCGATGCCCATGGGACTTCTTCCCGGTGGGTCCGTAGCCTTTCGGTGTGAGTCCGACGCCGAGGGGACGAGGAGCGAACGTGACGTGCCGAGGAGGAGACACCATGGTGCGCTTTGCAGCAGTTCTGGTCGCAGCGTTGACGATGACGGGTTGTGGTGGAACCGATCCCACTCCCGCCGTACCGCTCGACACCGGCTTCGCGAAAACCTGGAACGGGGTCCCGACCGTGGCGTGTACCGGGTTTGCCACCGTCACCTATCCGCCGACTGCCGTGGAGATCACGGTGTCGGGCAACAGCTTGACGTCCAGACTGTTGTGCAGCGTTGGCAGCGGCATCGGCGTGACCGCCACGGGATCTGGCTCCACCGCCACCTGGGCGGGAGGCTCGAGCTGTCCTTCGGACGTGCAGGCAGGCTGCCCCTCCGGCCTGGTGTTCACCCACACCTCGAGGACGTACACGCTCAACGCCAACGGCACACTCACGGTGACGGGCACTGGCACCCTGGCGTGCAGTGGAGCCACCACCGACTGCACCACCGCCTTCTCTGGGACCTAGCGGCGCACGTCGGCTGAACTCGCGGGCGGTCCTGGCGACGGCGATGTCGTCCCGTGTGCGCGTTCGCAGGGACATGTCGCTGCCTCGTCCGTGGGTTTCGCGGCATCGCGCCACACCGTGTCTTCAAGCACGGTGCGTTCGTCCCCTGGAAGGATCATGTGTCGCCGCCCGGTACCCGTCTTCCTGCTCGCCAGCATCCTTGCCGCAGCTTGCGGAGGTGCGTCGTCGACTGCGGGGCAAGGCGCACCGGGCATCTCCTCCTGCAACGGCACCGCCACCCAGCTCTGGCGCGCCAACCTCACGGGGGGGACCTCGAGTGGCGCCTTCACCAGCGGCAACGTCACCTTCACGGCAGCCACCGATGCACTCACGGCCCGGAAGTGGAGCGCGGTCGGCGTCGACTCCGCCTGCTTGAAGGGCCTTTCCTGGAGCGATTTCGAGGTGGTCGAGCTGGGCACGCGGATCGACTGGGGCTCGGGGAGTTGCAGCCGAACGCCAATCGCCCGGTAGAAACCCACGTCGTGATCAGGGAGGTTCATGCGCATGCGCATCGCATCGTTGCTGGTGGGAGCGGTGGTCGCGGGGATGGCGGGCTGTGGTGGCGGGGGGGATCCCAGCTCCGGCGGACCCCCCGGTTCGACCTTGCCCACTGCGGGCCAGGCCGAGTGGCTCGACCCTCACAACGCGGTTCGGGCCGGGGCATTTGCCGGCGTCACCTTGAGCCCGATTCCGTCTCCGCCGCTTTCGGCGCTCGGCTGGTCCACGTCCGCCGAGGCCATTGCCAAGGCCTGGGCGGAAGGCTGCGTCTATCAGCACAACGCCGGTCGGAGCGCCGACGGGATCCAGCGGGGGGAGAACATCGCCGCCACGGCGCCAGCCGGTCGTGCCGACGCCACTCCCGCCCACATCGTCGGCCTATGGGCCGGGGAGTGGCCGGACTACGACCACGCGACCAACTCCTGTGCGCCCGGGAAGGTCTGCGGCCACTACACGCAGGTGGTCTGGCGCAGCACCGCCCGCGTCGGCTGCGCTCGAGCCAGGTGCACGACCAACTCGCCCTTTGGCGCGAGCCTTTCCACCTGGGACTTCTTCGTCTGCAACTACGAGCCGCCCGGCAACTACACCGGCCAGAGACCTTACTGAGCTTCGTCATGTCCGTCCCCTCGGCAGGCTCTCACCAGGAGGTGAGAGGGGAACGAGCAGACCGTCCAGTCGGCAGCAAGCGAGTTCCCCCCTCCCCCGGCGCACACCCCTGGCTGGGAAGCCTTCGAGGCTGCCCTGACCTGGGCGCCACCGACACGCGCTGCGGACGCGCCCGCATCCGTCCCCAGGGGGTCCCCCAACCACTTCCGCGAGTTTCCGCCCCCGTACTCCTGCGCCGAGGTCACCCGCGAAGCCCAGGAAGCCAGGCGAGTTCGACAAGCTCCGCGCCAAGGTCCTCGCCGCGGCTCGAAGCGGAACCGGACTCGGATCGCTGGAGTATGGCGACGACGGCACCCTTCAGGTTCCCATCGGCAGCCGCACGGGCTGGATCCGCCCCTGCGAGAATCCCTTCTACGTGCGCGTGCACCTCCACCTCCTCTCCGGCGTCGAGGGGGACGAGGAGATCCTGGGACGGATGCACGAGGTGAACGGCAGGCTTCCCATCGCCCGGGTCATCTACAAGGCGGGGAACGTCTTCTTCGGGATCGACTTTCTGGCGGCGCCCTTCCGTGCCGAGCACCTGGCCCAGGCGATGACCGGGCTCGCCGCGCTTGCCGACGTCGTCCTGGACGACCTGCGCGGGACCGGGGTCGAGGCCGAGGCGAGCGTGGTCAACTGAGGTCTGGCGAGGAGTTGCTGCCCCCCCCGGAGGCCGTTCAGAGGTCCTTCGCGTTCACCTTGGGGTCCTTCTTGAAGTCCTCGATGGCCTTGTCCACCTTCGCGCTCAGCGGGATGGACTTGTACTCGAGGCCGCCGGTCTTGTCCTTCGCCTCGAGCGAGATCCCCAGTCGCACGTTCAGGTCGCCCTTCGTCCAGGAGCACTCCTCCTTGCCGCAGCTCTCCGAGGCGCCGTACTTCTCGGACAGGAGGCGCGACACCTCCTTGAACCACTCCGGAGTCCCGGGATCCTTGTCACCACCCGTGAAGACGATGGCCACCAGGTAGAGCTGGTTCTGCCAGAAGGCGAACACGACGGCCGTCGTGCCACGGCCGGCCACGTTGACGCGGCTGCCCGTCGGGGCTCCGAGCGCGATTCCGGGCATGGGGGTCGCCAGCTCGAGCTCCTTGTCCAGGTACAGGGGACCCTCGCCCTTCTTCAGGGCGTCCTCCACATCACCCGGGCCCATCCCGAAGCGAAGCTGCTGGTACCCGGCCGTGGACCAGGTGTCCGGGGGCGTCCGTGCCGGCCCCGCGGCCGCGGCAGGACCGCACAGCGCGGCAGCGACGAGAACGGCGACGACCCTTGCGCTCCGAAGCATGAAACCTCCGAGATGGACCCTCACCGGGCTCCTCCATACCGTAGGCACGGCGCCGGGGAGTCGACCGGTGTCATCTGGGGCGGCGCGGCATGGCCACCTCGGCCTACAGCCCCGGGAAGGGCGCCTGTGCGTTTGGCCTCAACTATACTTGGCCTCTCGCCCCCAGGAGGCCCGCCATGCCGACCTCGCTCTCGCCGATCCCCCACACCGGTCTCCGCGCCACGGGCGTTGTGCTCGCGCTCCTGCTCGCCTCGGCGGCGACCGCGGCCGCCCCCCCCCGCGACCGGGACCGCAGCCCCGACCGCCGCCATCGACGCGCTCCTCAAGGCTTCGTTTCAGCCAGACCGTCCGGGCGCCGCCGTCATCGTGGTCAAGGACGGACGGACCATCTTCCGGAAGGCCTACGGCATGGCCGACCTGGAACTCGGCGTGCCGCTCCAGCCGGACATGGTCTTCCGGCTCGGGTCGATCACGAAGCAGTTCACGGCCGCGGCGATCCTGATGCTGGCGCAGGACGGGAAGCTCGCGCTCCAGGATCCGATCGAGAAGTACCTGCCCGGCTACCCGACCCAGGGGCACGTGATCACCATCGAGCACCTCCTGACACACACCTCCGGCATCCAGAGCTACACGGACATGCCGGGCTGGATGACGAGCCGGGTCCTGAGCCCCATGACCGTGAACGAACTGATCGACGGCTTCAAGAAGGAGCCCATGCAGTTCGCCCCCGGAGAGAGGTTCGCCTACAACAACTCGGCCTACGTCCTGCTGGGCGCCATCGTCGAGAAGGCCTCGGGGAAGACCTACGAGGCCTTCGTCAACGAGCGGATCTTCCGACCGCTTGGCATGACCGCGTCGTACTACGCGAGCACCGCGCCCATCATCCCCAGGAGGGTTCCGGGCTACACCCAGGAGGGCGGCCAGCCTCGGAACGCCAGCTACCTGAGCATGACGCAGCCGTACGCGGCGGGATCCCTCGCCTCGACGGTGGACGACCTGGCGCGCTGGGATGCATCCCTCTACACCGAGAAGCTCCTGACGCGGGCCTCCCTCGACCGGGCCTGGACTCCCTTCGTCCTCAAGAACGGCAAGCCCACCGGCTACGGATACGGGTGGGCCGTCTCGAAGCTGCGCGACCGGCGCGCCATCGAGCACGGCGGTGGCATCTTCGGCTTCTCCACCCACGCGCTGCGGCTGCCGGACCAGCGGGTCTTCGTGGCGGTGCTCTGCAACAGCGACTCCCCCTCCACGGATCCCCACTACCTCGCCCAGAAGATCGCGGCCCTGGCCGTGGGCGATCCCTTCCCGGAACTGGTCCCGGTCACGCTCGACGCGAGGGTCCTCGAGCGCTACGCCGGCGTCTACCGGATCGACGAGACCTCGACGAGGACTGTGTCCGTGGAGGACGGCCGGATCTACACGCAGCGCACCGGTGGAGAGCGGCTGGAGGTTCGCCCGAGCTCCGCGACCGAGTTCTTCTACGACAAGAGCTTCACGTACCTTCGCTTCGTTCTGGATGGGGCCGGGGGCGTCACGGAGATGCTGATGTTCCGGGATGGCTCGGACGACCCGGAACGCGCTCCGCGCGTGGGCGATGTTCCGGCCGGGCGCGGGGTGGCGAAGCTCGATCCTGCCCTGTACGACGCCTACGCCGGGGACTACGAGCTCGCCCCCGGCTTCGTGCTCACCGTCACCCGCGAGGGCGACAGGCTCATGACCCAGGCCACGGGCCAGGAGAAGGTCGAGGTATTCCCGTCTTCCGAGACGGAATTCTTCCTCAAGGTCGTGGACGCGCAGATCACGTTCGTCCGGGGTCCCGGCGGATCGGTGGACCAGCTCGTCCTGCACCAGGGCGGTCGTGACATGCCGGCGAAGCGCAAGCGGTAGCGCCCGCGGCTACGGCTCGCTCTCGAACACGAACTTCCTCGTCTCGCCGGCAGCGACCGCCCCCTCGAAGTTCACCACGACGAAGTTGCCGGCGACGTGGAAGGCCGAGACCCCCGCCGGCTTCCCGGCTGGCCTGGGCCTCTTCACCCGCTCCGGGAGGAAGGCGAACACCGGTCGCAGGTCCTTGCCGCTGTCCGGGGAGAACTGGCTGTCCTTCTTGAAGGTCACGGTCAGCTCCCACCGGATCCTCTTCCCCGCCATGGAGCGATCGAGCCTGGTGCTCCAGTGCTCGGCGGTCCGGGCCGTGGCCTCGGGAACCGTGGCCATCCAGGCCGGATCGCCGTACACGACGGTCGCGTCCCGGTCGTATTCCATGTCGCTCACCTCGTCGGGTGCCAGTCGCTTCTCGATGGCGAGGAGGAGCGACTGGTTCGCGACGAAGGCGGCCTCCGCGACGTTGAACCGGGCGCCCCGGTGGAAGAAGTTGTCGGCCATGCTCCAGCCCATGAGGCCGTAGTAGGTCTCCACGACGAATCCGAAGTACTGGTTCACGCCGCCCGAGTGGATCCACGCCAGCGCGTAGGACGCGTCGCGATCCTCGATCCGGGCCGTCAGGCAGTTCCCGATGCCCAGGTAGATCTTGGGATTGGTGGAGCGGATGGAGCCCCGGGCCTCTCCATCCACGAACCCCGTGAGTCTCCCCTTCTCGGCCACCAGCACCGAGGGTCCGTCCGGGTAGTACACGGACCACATGTCCGTCCCGGCGTGGCCGCTCGTCCAGATGCCGTCCACCTTGTTGCCGTTCACGAGCTCGATCATCGGGACCAGGTGGTCGCCCGGGGCATCGTGCCGGTCCTTCACTCCCTGGCCGGCCTTCTTCTCCTGCCAGTCCTGCTTCGCGTCCGTGAACTCGGAGTAGGCCACCCCCGCCGGCAGGGCATCGATGAACCCCAGCATGCCGCCCAGGCCGAATTCGATCCGCGGCGGGCTTCCGTTTCTGGCGATCCGCAGGGCGTCCTCGGGTCCGTATCCGGTGACGATGGCCCAGACGGCGGTTCCGTAGGGAGCGTTCTCGAGCCTGCGGTTCAATCCTCCCGCCCGCTCCACGAAATCCGCGGACGCCTCCTCCGGCCTGCAAACGAAGGCGATGTAGTCCGGGGAGAACGCCTTCAGCGGAGCCACGAGTTCGCCGAGGTCGCCGTAGGTGAAGACCCGCGCACCCGGATACTTCTTCACGAGGACGTTCGCGACCTCGTTCCACCTCGGATCGCCCGCCGTCTGTTGGCTGATCGCGACGGCGTAGTGGAAGGAAGGCCGGGTCGTGCCCAGGGCGGGGCCCGGGAGGAGGCAGCAGAGGAGGCCGACGGACGCGGCCACCATGAATGAGCATCGATCCACGCGAGCCTCCTCGTTCCTCTACGGCGAGTCCGTGCCTTGCTTCCAGGATAGGCACGACGGGGCGCGCCACCTTGGCGTCCGCTTGGGGGCAGCCCGGTCTGCCTCGCATCTGGGGCCGGCCGGACCCGCCCCCGATTGCACGGCGCCCTCGATCCACCGTGGGCCTAGCGTCGACGAATGTTCTCGATGCGATCGGTTGCCGCCCTCCTGGTCGTCGCCTCGCTCGTTGCCGGCTGTTCGAGTTCCTCCTCCTCCCCGCCGCCGCAGACGGTGATCGCGATCAGCGATGTCCACTTCGATCCGTTCTACGATCGCTCGCTCTTCGCCTCGCTCCAGGCGGCGCCGGTGACCGAGTGGGCCGGACTCTTCGCGAGCTCGACGATCACCGACCCGGGCACCTGGGGTGGGCTCACCAACTACCCGCTCCTGCAGCGGATGACGGCCGCTCTCCGGACGCAACAGCCTCGGCCGGCGCTCGTGGTGTTCGGCGGGGACATCCTCGCTCAGGACTTCGCCTCGATCTTCCACTTTCTCGCCCCGACGCAGGACGAGGCCGCCATGAAGGCCTTCGCGCTGAAGACGGTGACGTTCGTCGTGCAGCAGATCCGCGCGTCGCTCGGGACGACGCCCGTCTACTTCACTCTCGGGAACTGGGACAGCTACGCCGACAGCTTCGGCCTCCTGCCGAACGACCCCTTCCTCGCCGACACCGCAGCCGTCCTCTACGACGGGTTCCTCGCGGGCGCCGCCGACCGCGTGACCTTCGAGCCGACCTACAGGGCGGGCGGCTACTACGCCGCGGACGTCCCCGGCAGCAGCCTCGTCGTCGTGGGGCTGAACACGATCTTCCTCGCTCCCCAGTCGCCCTCGGGGACCGAGGCCGCGGTGACACAGGAGCTCGGATGGCTCGACGCGACCCTCGACGCGGCCCGGGCGTCCGGCCGGCCGGTCTGGCTGGTCACGCACGTCCCGCCGGGTGGCGACCTGGCCACGACCGGCTCTGACGTGGACCCGCAGGGGCACATCACGCAGCCGACGATGATGCTGCAGGCCGGACCGCAGGACCAGCTCCTCGCGATCCTCGCCGCTCACCGGGACGTCGTGACCGCGGCCTTCACCGGCCACACCCACATGGACGAGTACCGCCTGGCCGCGATCTCCCTCCAGGGCATTCCCGGGGTGACCCCGCTGCTGGGGAACTCGCCGGGCTTCAAGACCTTCACGATCTCTCCGGACACGACGCTCCAGGACTACGTCTCCTGGACGCTCGACCTCGGCAATCCTTCCGCCTCGTTCCAGCCCTACTACACCTTCTCGACCGCCTACGGTCTCGCGGGTCCCCTGGCGTCCTCGCTTACCGCCCTGCTTCCCCAGCTCAGGTCCGTTCCCGGCATGCAGGCGGGTTATCGGGATCGCTACGGCTCCGGCCACGCGCCCAGCAAGCCCATCACCGACCTCAACTGGCCGGTCTACTGGTGCGGCATCGCCCTCCTGGGGCCGGACGGCCTGACGGATTGCGTGAACAATTTCCAGGAATCGACCCCGGCCCCCCCCCGCGCATGAATGATCGGATGCGCCGCTGCCGGTGAATCTCAGCGAGGCAGCCCTTCAGCAGGAGGCCCGGTGTGTCCCGGGGGCGGCTCGGGCTTGTGGGCGTCCAGCTTCCTGGCCTGCGCCTCGGTCAGGAAGGGGCGCAAGTCCGCCTCGAACTGCCGCCGGATGGCCTCGAACCTTGGGAACGTCTCCCTCAGGACGGCCTCCATCTCGGGCCGGCGCTTCTCCATCAGTGCCCGTGCGGTCTTCTCCTGCTCGGGCGTGAGGTCGAGCCCCGCCAACCCGGGCGGGAGGGGGGCTCCTGGCGGAGGGATCGGCGGCTCGCTGTGACGGGGCGGCCCCATCGGCCCGCCGGGGCGGAACAGGTGGACGGCGCCGGCGCCCGTGGCTGCCCCGACGAGGAGGATCGCCAGCACGATGAGGCCGGTCCAGAGACGGAGGCGTCGGGGAGTGGGATCAGCGGACATCGGGAACTCCGGCGATGGCGAGCAGGTTGGCATCGGACGGGATGGCGCCAGCCTGGGCCCATGCGGCCACCTGGAGGACCGGGTCCACCGAGCGTGACGCGGTGACCTGCGGCTGGCGCGCCGACGACCAGACCGGCAGCCACGTGGCGGCCGCCAGGACCGCACCCACGGCCACCGCGCCGCGCCCCCAGGCCATGAACTCGTGGAGGAAGGGGTGCGGCGGGGGCGTCATCGCGGCTGCGGCCAGGGCGCTCACCCGTTGCCGGTAGCGCACCGGATCGCCGTGGCGGTCGAGCGAGGAGAGGTCGAGACGCTGGTCATCCATGTTCGGCGTCCTCCGTGGACGGATTGGCGAGGTGGTCGCGCATGGCGCGGCGGGCGACGAAGAGGTGCTGGCGCGACATCACCTCGGAGATCTCGAGCGCGACGGCGATCTCCGGGTGGGTCCAGCCCTCCAGATCGTGGAGCAGCACCACCTCGCGCTGGGTCGGCGTGAGCAGTTCCAGGGCCGAGAGGAGGCGATGCCGCAGGACGATCCTCTCGCCGTCGGCCTCCACCATGGCGCCCCGTTCCACCTCGTCGGCATGGCGGGCTCGGACCCGGCGGTGGCTGACCTGCTTGAGCGCCCGGTGGCGGACGCTCTGGAAGAGCCACGCCGCGAAGCGGGAAGGGTCGCGGCACTGGTCGAGGCTGCGCAGCGCGGTGAGCAGGGCCTCCTGCGAGACGTCCTCCGCGTCGGCCGGATGGCGCAGCACCGAGAGGGCCACGGCGTAGGTGGCGCGGAGGTAGCGGTGGGCGAGCGCCTCCATGGCCGGCGCGTCGCCGCGCCGTGCCCGAACCACGAGGTCGCCGTCGGAAGGCTCCGAGTTCACCAAGTGAGAGGAGAGCCCGGACCTGCGCCGGGTGTTAGCCCAGGCCCCAAATGGGATGGGCAGCGGGCCAGCGCAGGCGGTCGAGGCGGGTGGAGGCATCGGCGGCAGGTAGGTCCGTGTGACCCCTCGACCGTTAGTCGACCGCCGGCTGCGAATGCGGCTAACGGTCGGGCGGCCTCGGGGACCTACCAGGCTCACGAGCCGTCCGAGGAGAGTCCTGATGCCCCCGCCGTACGACCGCCGCACCGCACTTCGCCCGCTGCTCGCCACCCTGGCCGTCGTCGCCCTGGCCAGCTGCGGCGGCACGAGTTCCACCTCCGATGCATCCCCGTCCGCCACGCCCCAGCCCTTCCTGGTCGTCGATACCGGGCAGGTGAAGACCTTTGACGCGCTCGCCGGGATCGCCGCGCCGCATGTCGGGCAGCCCTTCTACGGCCAGGACGCCCAGTTCTCCGGGAACCGACCGAGGTACTCCCGGAGCGCCGACGGCCTGACGGTCCTCGACGACGTCACCGGCCTCACCTGGCAGAGGAGCCCGGACACGAACGGCGACGGCAAGATCGATTCGCTCGACAAGATGACCCTCGCCGAGGCCAGGGCCCGGCCCGCGATCCTGAACGCCGCCAGGTACGGCGGCTACACCGACTGGCGCCTGCCCACCATCAAGGAGCTCTACTCGCTCATGAACTTCGCGGGCACCGATCCCAGCGGAGCCACCGGCAACGACACATCCGGCCTCACCCCCTTCATCGACCGCGCCTATTTCGACTTCGGCTACGGCGACACCGCTCGCGGGGAGCGGATCATCGACATGCAGTACGCCTCCAGCACGCTCTACGTGAGCACGACCATGCTGGGGAGCCCGACGATGTTCGGCGTGAACTTCGCCGACGGGCGGATCAAGGGCTACACGCTGGACATGAGCTACCAGGGGCCCGGAGACGCCAAGTTCCCCGTCCGGCTCGTCCGGGGCGCCGCCTACGGCGAGAACGACTTCGCGGACAACGGCGACGGCACCATCTCCGACCGGGCCAGCGGCCTCATGTGGACGAAGGGGGACAGCGCCGCGGGGATGAACTGGCAGGAGGCGCTCGCCTGGGTCCAGTCGAGGAATGCAGCGAACCACCTGGGCCACTCCGACTGGCGGCTGCCCAACGCCAAGGAGCTCCAGAACATCGTGGACTACACGCGCTCGCCGGACACCACCGCGTCGGCGGCGATCAGCCCCCTCTTCACCAGCACCGGCATCACCAACGAGGCGGGCAAGGCCGACTTCCCCTTCTACTGGACCAGCACCACCCACGAGTCCCAGGCCGGCGGACCCGGCGGCGTCACCGGTGGCGCGGCCGTGTACATCGCCTTCGGGCGGGCCATGGGCTACATGACGGCCCCCTGGGATCCGACGCTCAGCGGCTGGCTCGACGTCCACGGGGCCGGCGCGCAGCGCAGCGACCCGAAGGTGGGCAATCCCGCCGACTTCCCGCACGGCCGCGGCCCCCAGGGCGACGCCATCCGCATCAACAACTACGTCCGGCTCGTCCGCGGCGGCACGTCGTACCCGCTCGTCGATACGAAGCAATCGACCTGCTACGACGCCTCGGCCCCGATCACCTGCCCGGCCTCTGGCGGAGCCTTCTTCGGCCAGGACGCGCAGTTCGCCGGCACCCCGCCAAGCTACACCAAGAGTGCTGACGGCCTCACCGTCCACGACGCGGTCACGCGGCTGACGTGGCAGCAGGGCTACACCGACCGCGTGGGATGGACCGCGGCCATGGCCGTTCCGGCCGCCCTGAACGCCGCCAACCATGGCGGCTACTCCGACTGGCGGCTTCCGACCATCAAGGAGCTCTATTCCATCTGGGATGGCAGCCAGGGCTGGCCCTACCTGGACACGACCTTCTTCGCCCACGATCCGGGGGCGAGCCCGCACGGGATCCTCTGGAGCAGCACCCGGTACACCGGGCTGCTCGAGAGCACCAACGACCCGGCCACCGGCGCGGCGATGGCCTTCGGGGTGAACTTCGACACCGGCCACATCAAGGCCTACTCCATCGACGTGGGGCCGACGCACGGCGTCCGCTGCGTCCGCGGCGACCGCTACGGCGTGAACGAGTTCCAGGACAACGGCGACGGCACCATCACCGACCGGGCCACGGGGCTCATGTGGGCGCGGGCCGACAGCGGCGTGGGCTTCGACTGGGAGAACGCGCTGGCTTACGCCCAGTTCCAGAACGCGGCGAACCACCTCGGCCACGCCGACTGGCGCCTCCCGAGCACCAAGGAACTCCAGAGCATCGTGGACTACGGCCGCTCCCCCGGCGCGACCGACCCCGCCCGGATCGGGCCGGCCATCGACCCGATGTTCAGCTCCACGCCCGTCACCAACGAGGCGGGCGCCGCCGACTATCCCTGGTACTGGACGAGCACGTCGGCGAAGGCCCAGGCCAGCGAGCCGTACGTGGCCGCGTGGTACGTGGCCTTCGGGCGGGCCGTCGGCAGCGATGGCAGAGACCTCCACGGGGCGGGGGCGGTTCGCTTCGACACCAAGGTCGTCGGGGCTCCCGGGGGCGAGTCGCGGTCCCTCGACTACGTTCGCCTCGTCCGGAACGCCGACTGAGCGCCAGAGCGCGCACGGCGGGGCGCTCGAAGACCCGATCCGCGGGCCGGATGTCGGGGTGCGTCCGCCCCCGGAGAACCTGATCGGGCAGCGCGGCTCACTCGCTCGCCCTGTTGCTCCGCTGCGCCGCCTCGAGCTTCTTCACGTCCTCGGGCGAGAGCTTCGGCCGGTCGATGGTCAGCGTGATCTTGCCGATCTTGCCCGTGAAGGCGAACGGGACCTGGTAGTCGCGATCGTCCACCGGCGTGCCGGTGTCGGAGCCCACGTCGAGGTTCTCGTCCCACTGCAGGATGAGCGGGATGGTCCTCTCCATCTTCTTCGTGGCGACCACCTTGCCGTCCACCTTCAGGGCGCCCGTGCCGCTCCGCCCGATGCCGCTCATGTCGTCGAAGGCCAGCGTCCCCATGCCGAGCCCGTCGTACTTGAAGTCGAACTCGAGCAGGTGCTTGCCGGGAGCGAGCGCCTCGGACCCCTCCCACTTGATCCGTTCCAGGTCGAGCAGGTTCCACGTGAAGACCGGCCTCCCCTTGAGCAGGTAGAACCCGTACCCGCCAAAGCGTCCCCCCTGGGTGATGAGCACGCCCTCCCCACCTCCCTGCGGGACCTCGACCTCGGCCCTGAACCCGTAGGACGCGTTGAGCAGGCTCGGCGCGTCGCCGTTGGGCGTGCCGGTGAGAGGCCGGGTCCAGGTGAACACGTTTCGCCCGGCGGTGATGCTCGGGCGCGGCGTGATGAGGCGGGTCGCCACGGTCGCGTCGAGCGGCATCACGCTGTACTTCTTCGCCTCCCGCCAGAAGCGCTCCTCCATCTCCTTCACCTTCCCTGGATTCTTCGCGGCGAGGTCCTCCGACTGGGTCCAGTCGCTCCGGAGGTCGTAGAGTTCCCAGGGGTACTTGTCGGGAGTCGCGCCGACGCCGCCGAGCACGTTCCACGGCGGCCGCATCACCTTCGTGCTGGCGATCCAGCCCTCGTGGTAGATGGCGTGGTCGCCGAACATCTCGAAGTACTGGGTCCTGTGGGTCGATGGTGCGGCCGCGTTCTTCGCGTCGAACGTGTAGGCCATGCTCACGCCCTCGATCGGGCTCTGCTTGATGCCGTCCACGACCTCGGGCTGCCGGATGTGGGCCGCCTCAAGGATGGTGGGCACGACGTCGATGACGTGGTGGAACTGGTTGCGGATGCCGCCCCTGTCCTTGATCACGGCAGGCCAGGAGATGGCCGCGCCCTGCCGGATCCCGCCGAAGTGGGACGCCACCTGCTTGGTCCAGGAGAAGGGCGCGTCGAAGGCCCAGGACCAGGGAACGGCCATGTGGTTGTAGGTCCTGTCGGAGCCCCACGCGTCGTAGAAGTACTTGAGCTGGGCCTCCACCGGGACCACGACCCCGTTGAACATCGCAACCTCGTTGGGCGTGCCGACGAGCGTGCCCTCGGCGGACGAGCCGTTGTCGCCGCTGATGTAGATGATGAGCGTGTTCTCGAGCTTGCCCATGTCCTCGACCGCCTGGATGACCCGGCCGATCTCGTGGTCGGTGTACATCAGATAGGCCGCGTACACGTCTACCTGGCGGAGGAACATCTTCTTCTCGTCCGCGTTGAGCTGCTCCCATTCCTTCAGGAGGTCCTTTGGCCAGGGGGTGAGCTTCGCGTCCTGCGGGATCACGCCGAGCTTCTTCTGGTTCGCGAATATCTGGTTGCGCAACTCGTTCCAGCCCTTGTCGAAGAGCTTCAGCTCGCTGGCCTTCTTGATCCACTCCGGCGTGGGGTGGTGCGGCGCGTGGGTTCCGCCCGGAGCGTAGTAGACGAGGAAGGGCTGCTCCGGCATGAGCGTGTTCACCTGGTTCATGTACGAGATGGCCTCGTCGGCCATCGCCGTGGTCAGGTTGAAGCCGGGGTTGCCCTGGAACGGATAGATGTAGGTCGTGTTCCGGGCCAGGTTGGCGGGCTGCCACTGGTTCGTGTCGCCCCCCATGAAGCCGTAGAAGTACTCGAAGCCCATTCCGACGGGCCACTGGTCGAACGGGCCGATGGCCGAGGCCTGGAAGGCCGGCGTGTTGTGGTTCTTGCCGAACCAGGAGGTGCGGTAGCCGTTCTCCTTCAGGATCCTCCCGAGGGTCGCCTTGTCCCTGGTGATGAAGCTGTCGTAGCCCGGGAATCCGGTGGCCTGCTCGGAGATGACGCCAAACCCGGCCGAGTGGTGGTTGCGCCCGGTGATGAGCGCCGCGCGGGTCGGCGAGCAGAGAGCGGTGGAGTGGAAGTTCGTGTAGCGGAGGCCGTTCGCCGCGATGCGGTCGAGCGCCGGGGTGGGGATGACACCCCCGAAGGTGGACGGCGCCCCGTAGCCGACGTCGTCGGTGATGATGAGCAGCACGTTGGGAGCGCCCTTGGGCGGCACCACCCGCGCCGGCCAGAAGGGCTTCGAGCCCTTGGTGGTCCGTTCGATCTTCCCGCCGAACTTCTGCGGCGGGGGCGGCAGTTGCCGGCCGTCTATGCTGGTCGTGGCCGCAGGCGACCCCGGAGTTCCGGTGGTTCCCTGGGCCCGGGGAGCGGGCCCGGGTGCGAGAAGGAAAGCCAGCGCGGACAGGACGCCGCCCATGCGGCCGATGGCCGCTGCGGACACTGTTCGACGAATCCTCATGAACTCCCCCCGTTCGATGTGAAGCCTCGGCTCAGGCGACTCCGTCGGTTTATTGAGCCGGTGCCGGATCGATCAATGCATTTTGTGCATCGCCACGAAATATGGAAGCGGCCGCTTACGCCGAGGCGCCTGGGCCGCCCGGCCCGGCCCTCGACAAGGGGCGCGAAACCCATCACGTTTGCGGCATGGCGCTGCTGCGCGAGGGGCTCGATCATGACGCCGTGGCGGAGTGGAGCGTCGTCCTCGATGCCACGGGCATCGCGCACGATGTCCAGCCGAGTTCCGACGGGCGCCTGGCGATCGTCGTCGGCGACGTGGACGCCCCCGCGGCGAGCGCGGCCCTGGGCGCGTGGGAAGCCGAGAACCGGGCGCGACCCGGCCCCCTCGCCAGTCCGGACTACGGGAGGTCTCTCGCCGGCGTCGCCGCCGGGCTGGCGATCCTCGTCTTCGCCGCCGGTGTCGGCGTGGGCCAGGTGGGAAGCCTCTTCGAGCGGGGAAGCGCGGACGCCTCGCGCATGCTGCAGGGCGAGTGGTGGCGCGCCGCGACCGCGCTGACGCTGCACGTCGACCTGACGCACGTCGCCGCCAACGCCGTCGCGCTCGGGGTCTTCCTCGGTGCGGTCGCGCGCCGTCTCGGCCCCGCGCTCGCCGCCTGGCTGGCGCTCGCCGCGGGCTTTGCGGGGAACGTCCTCACGGCGCTCGCCTCTCGCGGAGGCCACGTGTCCATCGGAGCCTCGACCGCGGTCTTCGGGGCGCTGGGCACGTTGAGCGCCCTCCAGGTGCCACGCCGCGGTGCCTGGTTGACGCTGGGCGTCGGGGTGGCGCTGCTGGGGTTCCTCGGCACCGGCGCGCGAGCCGACCTCCTCGCGCACCTCCTCGGGTTCGCAGCTGGCGTGATGCTGGGGCTGCCCTTCCGGCGGATGGCGCCGCCGCGACGCTCGCTCCTCCAGCCGGCCGTCGCGCTCCTCGCCGTCGCACCCGTCCTGCTCGCCTGGTGGCGGGCGTTCGCGCCGTGAGGGTGGACGGGCCCCCGGCGTGGCGTTGCCCACCCTTGACCACAGACCCATATCGACCACGGCCAGAAAGCAGAGAGGTCGCAGGCGAGGTGATATCGCTCCCCTTGCCTGCGGCGGACGGGGCGGCGACGCGGGCAGGAGGTCGGACCATGGGCGGCGCGAACATCCTGGTTGTCGATGACGATGGGTTCTTCCGGGCGGCGGTGGCGGATGCGCTCGAGGGGGCCGGCTACCTGCTCTCCTTCGCCGAGGACGTGCCGAGCGCTCTCGCGGTCCTGCGGTCCGAGCCCGTGGACGTGATCTTCGCCGATCACGTCATGCCGGGGCTCTCCGGGCTGGCGCTCCTCACCTCGATGAGGGAGCACATGCCCGAGCCGAGGCGGATCCTGGCGTCGGGCAAGGCCGACCTGGCGCTCGCGCTCTCCGCCATCAACCAGGCGAGCGTCTTCCGCTTCATCGAGAAACCGTTCGATCCCGTCGCCGTCCGGCTGGCCGTCTGCTGCGCGGTGGACGACCTCGAGCGGGAGCGGACGGAGCGCCGGATCGCCGACTGGGTCCGGGCGAGCCCGGGGATGGCGCCTGCCGAGCTCTTCGCCTAGAGGCCACCGTGACCCCCCTTCTCGCCCTCCTCGTCCTTCTCGCAATCGGTGCCCCGACGGGCGCCGATCGCGCTCGCTGCTCCCCTCCCGCGCCGGGGAGCCTCGAGTCCCCCGCGTCCTTCGCGACCGATCTCGTCGGAAGCCTCGGCAGGGCGCTCGACGGCACACGCCGGATCGACACGTCGCGTGATCAGGCCGCCGCCGACCTGATCCAGGCCGCACGGCTCGTCCAGGAGGACTTCGCCTGCTCGGCGCGCCATGTGGAGCCGTACGCGAAGAGCCCAAGCGACGTCATCCGCGGCGCGGCGAGGAACCTCGCGGAGAGGTACCGCGCGCTTTCGGCCTCCATGGACGGCCAGCTGGAATGGCTCCGCTCCCTGGACTCGAAGAGCCGGACGGGGCGGGAGCCGGACCCGGCTACGACCGACGCGCTCCTCGAGAAGGCGGTCACGAAGAAGGACGAGGCCGCCCAGGCGGCCGCCCTGGCGGCCATCCAGGCACTCGACGTCGTCGTCGAGCTGCGGGACGGCAAGCCCGTCGGGCGGCTGCGCCTCACCCGGGCGGAGCGGAAGAAGCTCGAGGCGGCCATCCTCGGGAAGTTCGGGGAGACCGTCCGGAACGGGCCCGACACGGCCAACGACTTCGCCACCAACGGCGCGGCGGCCTGGTACCTGGTGCTCTCGAACGAGGGCTTCCGGTCGGCGGATTCGCGGTAGAGCCGCGGCCCCGAGACCCTCGGTTCGTGGCGCGCAGTGTCCGTCCCCTGCGTAGGCTCTCTCTCGGAGGTGAGAGATGAACGAAGGAACCGTCCGG
>CAIQRS010000242.1 GCA_903874275.1 uncultured Anaeromyxobacter sp. | reverse complement strand
CTGCCCTCCGAGGAGACCTGGCTCGCCCTCACCAGCGCCGACGAGGTCGCCGACGCCATCCGCACGCTGGCGGTGCGGGGAGCGCCGGCCATCGGGGTGGCCGCGGCCTACGGGCTCGCGGTGGAGGCCCGCCGCGGCGCCTCGCCCGAGCGGATGCGGGCGGCGGCGGAGCAGCTTTCCCGGGCCCGCCCCACGGCGGTCAATCTGGAGTGGGCGGTGCGGCGCATGTCGCGCAAGATCGGGGAGCCCGCCCTGGCCGTGCTCGCCGAGGCCCACGCCATCCGCGACGAGGACGAGGCCTCCTGCCGGCGCATCGGGGCGCTGGGGGCGCCGCTGCTCCCTCCACAGGCCCGCGTCCTCACCCACTGCAACGCCGGCGCGCTGGCCACCGCGGCCTACGGGACCGCGCTGGGGATCGTGCGCGCCGCCCGGGAGGCGGGACGGCTCGAGCACGTCTTCGCCGACGAGACCCGCCCCTTCTTCCAGGGTGCCCGCCTGACCGCATGGGAACTCCAGCGGGACGGCATCCCCGTCACCATCCTCACCGACGGGATGGCCGGCTGGCTCATGGCCCGCGGGGAGATCTCCTGCGTGGTGGTGGGGGCCGACCGCATCGCCGCGAACGGCGACGTGGCCAACAAGATCGGGACCTACGGGCTGGCCGTGCTGGCCCGCCACCACGACATCCCCTTCTACGTGGCCGCCCCCTGGAGCACCTTCGACCCCTCCATCTCCACCGGCGCGGGCATCCCCATCGAGGAGCGCGGGTCGGAGGAGGTGGTGCGCATCTTCGGGAAGCTGGTCGCTCCCGAGGGCGTTCCGGCCCGCTACCCGGCCTTCGACGTCACCCCGGCCGGCCTGGTCACGGCCATCGTCACCGAGCGGGGGGTGCTCCGGGCCCCCTATGGCCCGGCCATCCGGGCGCTCGTCGGTTAGATCGGGGCGGCATGCCCAGCGACGGAACTCCCCGACACCGCGTCACCCGCATGCCCGGCTCCGGGCGCGAGATCCTCTCCATCGGGCTGCGCACCACGCCGCTGCGCGACGTCTACCACTCCCTCCTCACCACCACATGGGCCCAGTTCTTCGGCCTGGTGCTGGTCACCTACCTGGGCGCGAACCTGCTCTTCGCGACGGGCTACCTGGCCATCGGCGACGGCATCGAGGAGGCCCGGCCGGGGAACTTCTCCGACGCCTTCTTCTTCAGCGTCCAGACCATGGCCACCATCGGCTACGGCAAGATGGCGCCGCGGGGGCTCCCCGCCAACCTGCTCGTCACCCTCGAGGCGCTCGTCGGGCTCCTCGGCCTGGCGCTGGTCACCGGGCTCGTCTTCGCCAAGTTCTCCCGCCCCACCGCGCGGGTGATCTTCAGCCGGAACGTGGTGATCGCGAACTTCGACGGGGTCCCCTCACTGCTGGTGCGGATGGCGAACGAGCGCGGGAACCAGATCGCCGAGGCCCAGGCCCACCTGGTGCTGCTCCGAACCGAGCGCACGCCCGAGGGGGAGGAGGTCCGGCGCGTCCACGACCTCCGGCTCCGGCGCAGCCAGTCGGCCTTCTTCGCCTTCACCTGGCTGGTCGTGCACCCCATCACCCCGGACAGCCCGCTCTTCGGCGAGACCGCGGAGAGCCTGAGGGCGAAGGACGTGGACCTGGTGGCCTCGATGACCGGGCTCGACGAGACCCTCTCCCAGTCGGTGCACGCCCGCCACGCCTGGGCGCCGGAACAGATCCTCTGGGGCCACCGCTTCACCGACGTGCTGGTGAGCCTCCCCGACGGGCGGCGCGCCATCGACTACCGGAAGTTCCACGACGTGGAGCCGGACGGCCCTACGCTCGCTCGTCGATGACCTCTCCCGCCGGCCCCACCAGGCGGAGCGACACCCACGACTCCCCGTGGGCGTGGGTCGCGCAGGAGAGGCAGGGGTCGAAGGCGCGGATGGCCGCCTCCACCCGGTTGAGGAGGGCCGGGGTGATGCGTGCGCCGTCCAGCCAGCGCGAGGCCGCCTGGAGCACGGCGCGGTCCATCGAGAGCGCATTCTGGGCGCTGGCGATGAGGAGGTCGACGCCGGTGACCAGCCCGTCGTCGTCCACGCGGTAGTGGTGGAAGAGCGTTCCGCGCGGCGCCTCGCACACGCCGACCCCTTCCCGCAGTCGCTCGCCCGGCGGGGCCAGGACGTCCGGGTCGAGGAGCGCGGGGTCGTCGAGCAGCGCCTCCATCCGCTCCAGCGCGTAGAGGATCTCCACCAGGCGGGCCCGGTGGGCGCGGAACGTGGCGAGCAGCGGGGCCCCGGCCGTGCCCCGGAGCCGCTCCAGGGCGCGGTCGGCGCGCGGCGTGCCGCATGCCGACACGGCGTTGAGCCGCGCCAGGGGGCCGACCCGGTACGCTCCGGCGGGCAGCCCCAGCGACCGCCAGTGGGCGGGCTTCAGGTAGCTCGCGCCGTCGGCCCGCTCCTCGATGAACGCGCCGTAGCGGGAAGGGTCGTTGCCCTCCTCGAGGACCTCGCCGTCCGCGGAGAGGAGTCGCAGCCGGCCCCCGTCGAAGGACAGCAACCCGTCGGACCCCACGAGCGCCAGGAAGGCGGTGGCGAAGTTCCCGCACGACTCCGCCTCCTCGGCGTGGCGCGGTTCCTCGGCCTCCCACCAGGCGATGGCGCGCTCCGCGGCGCCCAGCGCTCCGGGAAGCCCCGACAGGATCGCCTGCCGCGCCTCGGGCGCGAGCGGCCGGGCCACGCCCCCGGGCACCGTGAAGGCCCCGTGGATGCGCTGGCCGGTCACCTTCTCGATCACGCCCTGGCCGAAGGCCCGGAGCGCGACGCCGTCGCGGGCCAGCTCCGGCGCCGCCTCCAGCAGGCCGAGGATGCTGCGCCGCTCCGGGGCGGCCTCGTGACCGAGGACGAAGTCCGGGGCCGAGAGGTAGAAGAAGGAGAGGGCGTGGGACTGGACGATCTGCGCCAGCTGGAGGAGCTCGCGAAGCCGCCGCGCCGCCACCGGGGGCGAGGCGCCCAGGATGACGTCTCCGGCCCGCGAGGCGGCGAGGAAGTGGGACACCGGGCAGATCCCGCAGATGCGCGCGGTGAGCGCCGGCATCTCCCCGAGCGGCCGTCCCACGCAGATCGACTCGAACCCGCGAAGCTGCATGACCTGGACGTGGGCCGACGAGACCGCGCCGGCGTCGGTGAGCTCGATGGTGACGCGAGCGCGTCCCTCGATGCGCGTGACGGGATCGATGATCAGGCGGCTGCCCATCGTTCACCCGAAGCGAAGGAGGCCGGCCAGGTCGGGGGATCGCCCGGCCACGAGGTCGGTGAGCACGAGGAAGAGGAGGTCGGGGCGTGGGGGGCAACCGGGCAGCGAGAGATCGACCTTCACCTGCTCGTGGAGGGGGAGAACCCGGTCGAGGAGGGCGGGCAGGCCGGGCGCGCGCGCCGGGACGCCTCCGGGAGCCGACCAGGCCCGCGCCAGCACCGCCGTGGCTCCCCCCACGCCATCCCGCATGGCCGTGACGTTTCCATCGACCGCGCAATCGCCCAGCGCCACGAGCAGGCTGGTGTTCGCCCGGACCTCGGCGAGGAGCGCCGCCTCGTCTTCGGTGGCCACCGCGCCCTCGACCAGGCAGACGTCGACGTCCCGGGGGAAGGCCTTCACGTCGGCGAACGGGGAGTAGACGAGGTCGATGCGGGGAGCGAGGTCGAGGAGCCGCCCGTCGAGGTCGAGGAGCGACATGTGGCATCCGGAGCAGCCGCCCAGCCAGACGGTGGCCAGGCGAAGCCTTCGCCCGGTGGCGGGAAGGGGAGCCGGCGGAGGCGCGGGCGGGGCCGGGCGTCGCAGGAGCAGCCCCTGCGCGGCCAGCGCCTTCTCGAAGATCGCACCGGTCGGGCAGGCGGCCACGCAGCGCCCGCAGTCGGTGCAGGCCCGGCTCTCCCCCCATGTTGCACCGTCGGTGACGATGCGCGAGCCGAGGCCGTGGCCGGCCACGCCGAGGGCGCTGGCCCGCTCCAGCTCCGTGCAGGCCCGCACGCAGCGGGTGCAGAGGATGCAGCGCCCGGGGTCGAGCGCGAAGCGGGCGCGCGAGGCGTCCACGGGCCAGCGCGGCACCTCCGGTCCCGCGCGGACGGCGTCGAGCCCGACCAGGCGCCCCAGCTCCTGCAGCTCGCAGCCGCCGCTGGCCGGGCAGCAGGCGCAGACGTGGTGGCCGCCGGCGAAGAGCATCTCGGCCACGGCGAGCCGGTGGGCGCGCAGCGGGGGAGTGTCGGTGAACACGCGCATTCCACTCCGGGCCGGGGTCACGCAGGCCGGGACCGGACGCTCCTCCCCCTCCACCTCGACCAGGCAGACGCGGCAGCTCGCCACCCCGGACAGGCCGTCCATGTGGCAGAGGG
>CAIQRS010000241.1 GCA_903874275.1 uncultured Anaeromyxobacter sp. | reverse complement strand
GAGGAAGCTTTCGCTCACGTCCAGGATCACCCCGTCGCGGGCCCGGCTGACGGCCGTCGCATCCGGGCTCAGGTCGAAGAGCGCGCGGAGCGACTGCTGGCTCTCGCGGAGCGCCCGCTCGGCCAGTTCCTTCTCGACACGCCTCCGCAGGGAGACGACGCCGTAGCCCAGGTCCTCGGCGAGCCGCTGGAGGAGCCCCAGTTCCTCCTCGCCGAAGACCCGGACGTCCCCCGAGTACATCGTGAGCACCCCGACCCGCTCCCCTCCGTACGTGATGGGGAGCGCGGTGGAGGAGGTGTAGCCCCGGCGCAGCGCTTCCCCTTTCCAGGGAGCGAGCGACGGCTCTGTGGCGAAGTCCCGACCCACCACCACCCGCCCGTCCCGCGCGGCGCTCCCCGTCGGCCCCCGGCCCTGCGGCACGTCGGCCCAGACCACGTCGATGGTGGAGAGGTATCCGTCCTCGTGACCGGCGTGCGCGACCGGGCGGATGGTCCTCCGCTCGTCGGTCTCGGCGACCCCCACCCAGCACATCCGGTAGCCGCCGGTCTCGACGATGACGCGGCAGACCTCCTCGAAGAGTCGATGCTCGGTGGACGCCCGGAGGATGGCCTCGTTGCACCGGGTGACCATGAGCAGCATCCGGCGCGCCCCCTCGAGGGCCGCCTCCGTCGCCGCATGCTCTCGGGTGGTGTCGCGCAACCTCGTCCCCTCCAGGCCACCACCATTTGCACCGAGGAGAGCCCCCGACTGCAACTGGAGTGAGGGGTCCCACCCCCGGAAGGGGTCAGCGCCGGGCCGCGGCTGGACGCAGGCCGGGCGCCTCGCGCCCGGTGCGGCTCACGTACTCGGAGTAACCCCCACCGTAGGCGACGGGGCCGTCCGGGCCAAGTTCCAGCACCCGGTTGGAGAGGGCCGAGAGGAAGCGCCGGTCGTGGGAGACGAAGAGCATGGTGCCCTCGTAGCCGGCCAGCGCCCGGACCAGCATCTCCTTGGTCCCCACGTCGAGGTGGTTGGTGGGCTCGTCGAGGACCAGGAAGTTGGGCGGGTCGTAGAGCATCATGGCCAGCACCAGCCGCGCCTTCTCGCCCCCGGAGAGCACCCGGCACGACTTCTCGATCTCGTGGCCGGAGAAGCCGAAGCACCCGGCCAGCGTCCGAAGGGAACCGACCGAGGCCGCCGGGAAGGCCCGCTGCAGGGAATCCCAGACCGTCTCGGTGGGGGCGAGGAGCTCCATGGCGTGCTGGGCGAAGTAGGCCATCTTCACGCTGCCGCCCACGGTGACCGAGCCGGAGTCGGGGCGCGACTCGCCGGCGACCATCTTGAGGAGCGTGGTCTTTCCCGAGCCGTTGGCGCCGAGCACGCACCAGCGCTCCCCGCGGCGGACCAGGAAGTCGAGCCCGTCGTAGACCTTGCGTGAACCGAACCCCTTCACGACGCCGGAGAGCTTGGCCACGTCCTCGCCCGACCGGGGCGGCGTCCAGAAGTCGAAGTCCACGATCTTCCGGATCTTGGGCGGCTCGACCTTCTCGATCTTGTCGAGCTTCTTCACCCGCGACTGGACCTGGGCGGCGTGGGAGGCCCGGGCCTTGAACCGCTCGATGAAGGCCAGCTCCTTCTTCAGCATGGCCTGCTGCTTGTCGAAGGCCGCCTGCTGGTGCTGGTCGGCGATGGCGCGCTCGCGCTCGTAGAAGTCGTAGTCGCCCGAGTAGGTGGTGAGCTCGCCCGCGTCGATCTCCACGATCTTGTCCACCACCCGGTTCATGAACTCCTTGTCGTGGGAGGTCATGAGGATGGCCCCCGGGTAGCCCCGGAGGAACTGCTCGAGCCAGATGATCGACTCGAGGTCGAGGTGGTTGGAGGGCTCGTCGAGGAGCAGCGCGTCGGGCGCCATGAGCAGGATGCGGGCCAGCGCCACGCGCATCTTCCATCCGCCGGAGAGCGCGCCCACGTCGCCGTCCATGGTCTCGGGGGAGAACCCCAGGCCGGCCAGGATCTCCCGGGCCCGGGCCTCGAGGCCGTAGCCTCCCAGCTCGTCGAAGCGGGCCTGGACGTGGCCGAACCTCTCGACCAGCTCCTCCATCTCGTCGGCGCGGTCCGGATCGGCGAGCGCGTGCTCGAGCTCGTGCAGCTCGGCGGCCACCGCCGAGACCGGCCCGGCGCCGTCCATGGTCTCGGCCACGGCGCTGCGCCCCGACATCTCGCCGACGTCCTGCGAGAAATGGCCCACGCTGACACCGCGATCGATGGAGACCTGCCCCTCGTCCGGCTCCTCCTCGCGGGTGATGAGCCGGAAGAGGGTGGACTTGCCGGCGCCGTTGGGTCCGACCAACCCGACCTTCTCGCCGCGGTGGACGACCGCGGACGCCTCGATGAAGAGGACCTGGTGGCCGTGCTGCATGGAGATGGCGTCGAGGCGGATCAAGGGGTCGGGTTTCTACACGCGGCGGGGCGGCGGCACAAGCCGGCGTCCCGCGGGAGGGGACACGGGCAGAGGGACCGGACGGGGCGTACCGTTGCCAGGGGCCTGCTCCAGGGAGTCTAATGGTGAGACGGTCCGCGTCAGGATCTGAAAGGCTGAGGAGGACGTGGCGACCAGCTGCGCCATCGCCCACGGGGTTGTGGAATCGGTCTTCGCGGGGGAGGTGTCCCCGAAGGAGCTGGAGCGGTCCTTCCTCGCCGCCATCGAACTCGCCCGGCAGAGCGGCACCTTCCTCTTCTACACCGACGTCACCGGGCTGACCGGCGGCCACTCGGCCGGCGACATCTTCGCCCTCATCGGCATCATCGAGCCCATGCAGTTGCCGCGAACGCTGCGCGAGGCCATCGTCTTCTCCCCGTCCTCCCTGGCCACCCTGGACGTCCAGTTCTACGAGGACGCCTGCAGGAACCGGGGCTGGAACATCCGCCTCTTCCAGGACCGGGAGCGCGCGCTGGAGTGGCTGAAGGGTTAAGCTCCACCCTTTCGCCCCGCCGCCGCACCCCGGAGGTCGCACCTGGCCGAGCCCGTCACCCTGCCGCTCTGGGCCCTCGTGGCGCTCCTGCTTCTCGCCGCGGTGGCGCTCCTCGACCGGGCGCTCCTCCCCGGCGCCCGGTGGTTCCTTCGACGGCGGGTGAACCGGGCCATCGACGAGATCAACCGGCGCCTGCGGCTGCGCATCCGCCCCTTCAAGCTGACCCGCCGCGCCGTGCTCATCGACCGGCTCACCTTCGACCCCCGGGTGGTGGAGGCGGCCGAGGCCCACGCCCGGACGACCGGAGAGCCCCGCGAGGTGACCATGGGGCGGGTGGCCTCCTACGCGCGGGAGATCGTCCCGTCCTTCAGCACCTACGCCTACTTCCGCCTGGGCTACTCGGTGGCCCGGGCCACGGCGCGGACCCTCTACCGGGTCCGGGTCGGGTTCGCCGACGACGACGGCCTCTCCCGGGTGGACCCGGAGGCGAGCGTGGTCTTCGTGATGAACCACCGGTCCAACATGGACTACGTGCTGGTCTCCTACCTGGCCGCGGAGAAGACCGCCCTCTCCTACGCGGTGGGGGAATGGGCCCGCATCTGGCCCCTCCAGTCGCTCATCCGGTCGATGGGGGCCTACTTCGTGCGGCGCGACTCGGGCGACCCGCTCTACCGCCGGGTGCTGGAGCGCTACGTGCAGATGGCGGCCGACGCCGGCGTGGTCCAGGCCATGTTCCCGGAGGGCGGGCTGACGAAGGACGGCGCGCTGCGCCCGCCCCGGCTCGGGCTCCTCGACTACATGCTGCGCGACTACGACCCGGCCCGGCGCGACCTGGTCTTCGTGCCGGTGGGGCTCAACTACGACCGGGTCCTCGAGGACCGCACCCAGCTCGCCGGCGCGGCCGGGCTCCGCGGCGGCAAGGCCGACACCGCGCTGGGCGCGGCCCGCTTCACGGCGCGGAACGCCTGGCAGTGGCTGGCGGGGCGCTGGCACCGTTTCGGGTACGCCTGCGTGAACTTCGGGACGCCCATCTCCATGCGCTCCTGGCTCGCCGAGCGTGGGGGCGACCTCCGCGGGCTGTCGCGCGAGGAGCGGTCGCGGCGCGTGCTGGAGCTCGGCACCGAGCTCATCGGCGCGGTGGGGCAGGTCATCCCGGCCCTGCCCGTGCCGCTCGTGGCCACCGTGCTCCTCGACAGCGAGGACCCGCTCACGTCGCTGGAGATCCACCTGCGCACCCAGGCGCTGTCGCGGCGCATCCAGGCCCACGGCGGCCACGTCTACGTCCCGCGGACCGACGAGGAGTACGCGACCGCGGTGGGGCTGCGCGCCCTCTCGCTGCGCCACCTGGTGGAGGAGCGCGACGGGGCGTTCTCCCCGGTGCACGCGGAGATCCCGGTGCTGCAGTACTACGCCAACTCGATCCGGCACCTGTTGCCGGAGGAGATGTAACAGCGACGTCTGCGCAGCAGACGGCGCAGATCTCGCGAGCAACCGGATTCCCCGCGTACCGCCCCACCACCTCCTGCTCCACCACGGCCGCAGGCACGCCCCGGCTGGGGTGGGCCCGATCCCGTCCTACCGGTAGGACTCTGCCTATCCGGTTGCTTGACACGAGGCCAGATTCTTGGTGAAACTTGGGGCATGGATCCTCGCGGGTTCCCAACGAGCCTGCCGGAATTCCAGAGGGTCTTCCCGAACGACCAAGCCTGCGCGAAGTACCTGGAAGCCCTGCGCTGGCCCGAAGGCTTCGTGTGCCCCAAGTGTGGCGTGGTGGGGGAGCCCTACCGGTTCCCGACCCGGTCGAGCGTCGTCCTCCGTTGCCGTACCTGCAAGGTGAACACTTCGCTCACGGCTGGCACCACCATGCAGTCGAGCCACACGCCGCTTTCGACGTGGTTCTGGGGAGCCTACCTCATCACCACTCAGACACCGGGCCAGTCGGCTCTCCAGTTCCAGCGTCAACTTGGTCTGTCTCGGTACGAGACGGCCTACCAAATTCTCCACAAGCTCCGGTCGGGCATGGTCAACCCCGAACGGGATCTCATCGGCGGCAAATACCCCGTCGAGGTGGACGAGTGCTATGTGGGCGGCCGTACTCAGGGAGAGGGACGGGGCGTTCATCACATGGCCCTGGTGGCTGGAGCCATCGAGGTCCGCCGCCGGGCTCCCCCCAGCGACGACCGGACCCCGGCCCCGAAGAGGAAGCGTTCCGTCTATGCCGGTCGCCTGCGTTTGCGGGTGGTCTCGGGGCTCGATGCCCCTCCGCGCAGCGCCGAGGCTTTGTCCGCGTTCGTGTTGAAGAACATCGCCCGGCGTTCGGTCGTCCGGACGGATGGTTACAAGGGGTACGCGGATCTGGTGGATGTCGGATACCGGCATGAGGCGTTGACCTTGCGCGGCGATCCCGACAAGGCCGAAAGGCACTTGCCGCTCATCCACCTCGTATTCTCGAATCTCCAGACTTGGCTCCTGGGCACGCATCACGGGGTCTCGCAGCACCACCTCCAGGCGTACCTGAACGAGTATGTCTTCCGCTTCAATCGCCGCTTCTACCCGATGACGGCCTTCAACTCCGCTCTGGGCCTCGCCGTGAATTCCGCGCCCCCGACCTACGCTCAGCTTTACTCGGGAGCGTGGAAGCATCCCGCGTGACGAAGAAGTCGTCGTCCTCCTCGGCGT
>CAIQRS010000240.1 GCA_903874275.1 uncultured Anaeromyxobacter sp. | reverse complement strand
CGGGCTTCACCCTCCACCCGCTGCTCCAGTCCTCGGCGGATCCGGTGGTGAAGACCTCCACCTTCGCGGCCGGCACGTTCACCGTCCCGGCGCGGACCACCGCGGTCTTCGAGCAGCTCCAGGGCGCTGCGCAGGGCGCGGGGCTGGCCTGCAACACGCGGACGAGCATCTAGGAAGGCAGGACACCATGGGTCGCTCGAATTTCCGGCTCCTCCGGGCGCTGGGCTTCATCCTGCTCGTCGCGGGCCAGGCAGCCTGCGGGTCCAGCTCCAGCACGCCGGCGCCCTGGGCGCCGGGCCAGCCGCTCACCCTCGACGTGGGCGCGACCTTCCCCGCCGGGACTGTGGTCCGGGACGCCTACGGCGGCGCCACGGCCACCGTGGCGGCGAACGGGTCGGTCACCCTCACCCCGGACGCCGCCGGCGTGCTCCTGCTGGAGCGTTCCGGCGCGGCCGCCACCCCTTTCCACTGGCAGAACGCCACGGTCTACTTCGCCCTCACCGACCGCTTCAGCAATGGCGACCCCACCAACGACGGGAGCTACGGGCGCAAGAAGGACGGAGCCAGCGAAATCGGCACCTGGCACGGCGGCGACTGGAAGGGGCTCACCGCCAAGCTCCCCTACCTTTCCGACCTGGGCGTGAACGCCCTCTGGATCTCCCCCGTCGCCGAGCAACTCCACGGCTGGGTGGCGGGCGGAACCGGCGACTTCAAGCACTACGGCTACGCCGGCTACTGGGCGCTCGACTTCACCCGCCTCGACAAGAACTGGGGCAGCGCCGCCGACCTCCAGGAACTGGTGGACCAGGCCCACCTGCGCGGCATCCGGGTGGTGGTGGACGTGGTGCTGAACCACCCCGGCTACGCCACCGGCGCCGACCTGGTCTCCTACCTCCCCGAGGTCTTCCGCGACGGGACGGGGGCGGCCTTCACGGCCTACGACGCGGCGCCCCACGCCGATCTCCGCACCTGGAACGACCTCGTGAACTACCAGTCCACGAACTGGACGAAGTGGTGGAGCCCGGCCTGGATCCGCGCCGGTTCCACGCCCCAGGAGTTCCCGGGCTTCGACCGGCCCGGGACCGACGACCTGACCAAGTCGCTCAGCTTCCTGCCCGACTTCAAGACCGAGGCCACGGCTGCGGCCGGCATCCCCACGCTCCTCACCCGGAAGGCGGCCACCCCGGACGGCACCGGGGCGGTCGAGATCGCCGGGGCCACCGTGCGGGATTATCTCGTGAAGTGGCAGACCGACTGGGTGCGCCAGTTCGGGATCGACGGCTTCCGCTGCGACACGGCGAAGAACGTCGAGCTCGGCTCCTTCAAGGCGCTCAAGACCGCCGGAACGGCCGCCCTGGCCGACTGGAAGGCGGCCAATCCTGGAAAGGCCATGGACGGCTCGCCCTTCTGGATGACCGGCGAGGTCTACGGCCACGGCGTGGCCAAGGACGCCCATTACTTCGACGGCGGGTTCGACTCCCTCATCAACTTCGCCTTCCAGCCCCAGCTGCGCGATGCACTCGCGGTGAAGCCGGCGCTGGTGGACAACGCCGACGAGCTCGACGCGCTCTACGGCAGGTACTCCGCGGCGCTCTCCGACCCGTCCTTCGGGATCCTGTCCTACCTCTCCTCGCACGACACCCGGCTCTGGTTCGGAGACATCGCCCTGAACGACGCCGCCAAGCAGCGGCAGGCCGGCACGGCGCTCCTGCTCGTGCCCGGGGGCGTCCAGGTCTTCTACGGGGACGAGAGCGGCCGGCGCCTCGGACCGGCCGGCAACGACCCCACCCAGGGCACCCGCTCCGACATGAACTGGGACAGCACCGACGCCTCGATCCTGGCCCACTTCCGCAAGCTCGCCACCTTCCGCAGGAGCCACTCCGCCGTGGGCGCGGGCACGCACGCCCGGATCGTGTCGCCGGCCGGGACCTACGCCTTCACCCGCACCCTGGGTTCGGGCGCCTCCCAGGACGCGGTGGTGGTGGTGATCGGCGCGGGGAACTGACCGGATGGCCCTCCCCATCGCCAGGACGGCGCGTGCGGCGCTCATCCCGCTCGCGCTCCTCCTGCTGTCGTCGTGCAGCAGCAGCACCGCCAGCGCCCCTCCGCCGCCCGCCGGCGACCCGTACGCCTACACGCCTCCGCCCTCGACCGCCGCACCGGCCGGCCTCGACCCGGCCACCTGGCTCTCCCACCACCAGCAGGACCTCCTCCCCTACTGGACGATGGACGCGGCCAGGGGCTCGCCCGTCGGGAACTTCCCGACCTTCCGCGGCATGGACGGGAGCGTCCGGACCGACCTGCCCAACCGCAAGCCACGGATGATGGGTCGGCAGGTCTTCACCTACAGCATCGGCTACCTGCTCACCGGGGACGAGGCACTCCTCGACCTGGCCCGGGCCGGGAACCGCTGGCTCCTCGACCACGCCCGCGACACGACTCGCGGGGGCTGGTACGCCGACCTCGACGCCAGCGGGCAGCCCCCCTACCTCGCCGACAAGCTCGCGCAGGACCTCTCCTACGACCTGATGGGGCCGGCCTCGTACTTCTTCGTCACCGCCGACCCCGAGTCGGAGGCGGCGGTGCTGGCCGCCCGGGACCTCCTCTTCGACCCGGCCAGGTACTGGGACGCCGCCAACGGCCGCATCCGGGACGGCCTGGACCCGACGCTCACCACCGAGACGTACATGGGACGCCCGGACAGCTGGGAGCTCGTGGCCCAGCTGGACCCGATCACGGCCTTCCTCCTCCTCGTCCAGCCCGTCCTCACCGAGGGCGTCCGTCGCGACCAGGTCCTCGGAGACTTGCGGACGCTGGCGCAGCGAATGCGGACCTCCTTCTGGAGGGACGGCTTCTTTTGGGGCTCCACCGGCAGGATCGGCCAGTACACCGGGCAGAACCACAACGACTTCGGCCACATGCTG
>CAIQRS010000239.1 GCA_903874275.1 uncultured Anaeromyxobacter sp. | reverse complement strand
GGCTCCACGGGACCCCAGGGCTTGCAGGGCGTCGCCGGAGCACAGGGGCCTACCGGGCCGATAGGCTCGACGGGCCCCCAGGGCTTGCAGGGTGTCGCCGGAGCGCAGGGGCCCACCGGGCCCGCCGGCATCTCCGGCCCACAGGGACCGCAGGGCATCGCGGGAGCACAGGGACCTGCGGGCCCTCAGGGCTCCACGGGACCCCAGGGCTTGCAGGGCGTCGCCGGAGCACAGGGGCCCACCGGGCCCGCCGGCATGACCGGACAGCAAGGGGTCCAGGGTGTTCAGGGCGTCCAGGGGCCCTTGGGGCCGCAGGGGCCCATGGGGCCGTTCGGACTTCGAGGCGGGATCATCCAGTGCAGCCCGACCGCTGTTACCGTGCGTGACGTCATCGGCGGCGACATTAGCGCCTACGCCCAAGTCACGGCCTCGATCTATCAGTCCATTCCCGGCGGCGCTTACGACACGCTGCGAATCACCCTCCTCGGGTGGCCCGGATACCCCGCTGGGACGAATCGCAGGCATGTATCCGGCTCGATGGTCCTTATGGCGTCTCCCACAGTGTTCAGGCACTGGGTGCCGTACACTGTCGGTCAAGACTACATCGATTTTCAGTTGTTCTCCCTGGCCACCGGCGTCTACAGCGGCCCGAATCCTCTGCGCGCATTGTTTACGACGTACACCGGCGTCTTCTTCCTCGGCTGGAACCTATGGAACCAATGATGAGACTCCACGTCATCGCTCTCCCGCACACCGTCACAAGCAAGGAGTTTTGCTCCTGCGCCTACACGGGCAAGGTCCAGCGGTTTTGCTCCATGATGCACTCGCTCGGGCATGAGGTCTTCCACTACGGCGGGGAAGGGAGTGACGTTGCCGCGACCGAGCACGTAACCATCGTCACCGCCGCCCAGCGCAAGCTGTGGTGGGGCTCGAACGACACCTCGCGCGAGTTCTACAAGATCGACTGGGACCCCCGGGTCGACTACTGGCGGGCGGCGAACGATGCAGCGATCCGCGCCATCCGCGAGCGCATCCAGCCGAGGGACTTCCTGTGCTTCATCGGAGGCGCGTGTCAGCAGCCGATCGCTGATGCCTTCCCGGCCCACCAGGCCGTCGAATACGGGATCGGCTACGAGGGCACGTTTGCGAACTACCGCGTGTTCGAGAGCTACGCCCATATGCACTATCTGTATGGGAAACAGGGGCAGCAGGACGGGCGCTACTACGACGAGGTGATCGGGAACTACTACGACCCGAAGGACTTTCCGGGACCCTGCGAGCCGGGGGACTACTTCCTCTATGTGGGCCGCCTCATCGAGCGGAAGGGGCTTCACCTGGCGGCGCAGGTCGCGCGGGAGACGGGCGCTCGGCTCATCGTTGCCGGCCAGGGCGTGACGGACCACGGGCCGGGATGGGTGTCCGCCGAGTGTGGCTGGAAGTTCGAGGCCCCCGGCCTCGAGTACGTCGGGACCGTGGACGTGGAGAAGCGTGCTCGGCTGATGGGCTCGGCTCGCGCGCTCTTCGCGCCGACCCAATATATCGGCCCATTCGAGGGCGTTCACGCCGAGGCGCTTCTGTGCGGGACGCCAGTCATCACCACCGACTGGGGCTGCTTCGCGGAAACCGTCCTCGACGGCGTGGACGGATTCCGCACCCGCTCGCTCGGGGAAATGATCTGGGCAGCGCAGGAAGTCGCGAAGCTCGACCGGAGCATCATTCGTCAGCGCGCCATGGACCGATGGAGCGTGAACGTGGTGCGCCACAGGTATCAGGCGTTTTTCGACCGGGTCGGCTCGCTGTGGGATCCGGGCGGCGGCTGGGACTCGCTCACCTACAACCCGACGCAGAAGCGCGTGCTGGGCCGCTGGCGGTAAACGCAAGGGAGGTTCGTCATGCCCGACCACGTGCTGCACACGCTCTGGAGCTGGCACCCGATGGCGGGAATCACCCTCGGGCGGCACGTCTTCCTGAAGAAGCAGTTTCAGGGGGATCGGCTTCTTCTCGCGCACGAACTCGTACACGTCCGACAGATGAGCGAGATGGGCACGCTCTGGTACCTGCTCCAATACTTCTTCCTGCTGCCGCTTTTCTGGTCGCCCTTCAGGGTCAGGGTCGAGGCCGAGGCGTACGCGGTGGACGCGCAGGCGGGCTGTCCAATCGACGGGGACAACGGCCTGGCGGCGAAGATCGCCTGTTGGCGGTACGGCTGGCCGTGCAGTCGGCAACAGGCGGCGGATGCCATCAGGCGGTACATGTCGCCGTGACGACGCCCGCCTACCGGCTGTCCCTGGTGGACCGCTCGACGCTCCGCCTGGCGCTCGAGGACCGCTCGACGCTCCGCCTGGCGCTCGAGGACCGGGGCGTGCCCGAGCCGGGGGCGGGCGGGGTGCTGTCCGTCGCCGGGCGCGTTCCGGCGCTCACCACGACCGGGACGCCGGGCGGCTACTCCACGGCCTGGTGGGCGGTCGCAGCGTCCACGGTGGCCGGTCCCGGGCCGGTCTCGCTCGGCGCGGGCATCGGGGAGGCCGTCCTCGGGCGCTACCTGCCCGGCCTCCTCGTTGCGCCGGCCGGCACGGAGTTGAACGACGTCCTCCGCGCCACCGACAGCCTCGGGGCGACCGTCGATACCCGCCTCATCATCGGCGACCCGACGATCGTGGAGTTCTGGCGGGGCTCGACGCCGGAGTTCCAGGTCGAGATCGGGACGGACACGTTCACCTCCGTCGGGACGGAGCACATCCCTCGCGCCCTCCAGCTCCTCGCGACCGGCGGCACGGCGCCCTACACCTGGACCCTG
>CAIQRS010000238.1 GCA_903874275.1 uncultured Anaeromyxobacter sp. | reverse complement strand
GTGCCCTTCGTTCGGGCTCGACGACCCGGTTACACGAACCGGGCCAGCGCTCGTCGGGCCGCGCGCGGCCTCGCCCGGCGCGGATTTACGGGAATCGGTGCGTGGGGCGGGCCCTGGCGCGGGTGCGGGCGCCCCCGGGCGCCCGCGGGCGCCCGGCCGTTCCCGGCGGCGCCGGACCGTCTCCCCGGTGCGATCCCGCGCGGATCCCCCTTCCGTACGGCCCGGATCGCGCCCCGGGGGGCTGGCCCGCTTCCTGCTGAAGGGGACCGGAATGAGCTTGCCCAGCCTGGTGGACGCGGTGACCTGGATCTTCGTGGCCACCAACGCCTGCTCGTGCTGCACGACGCGCGGATGGCCTCGGTCCTCTTCGGCAACTTCCTCGCCTGCACCTCGCTGGTGGCCATCGTCACCTGGAAGAAGGTGCGGTTCCGCACGGCCGCCGACCGGGAGGGCGTGCTCCCGGCGCCCGGGACCTGACGACCCCACGCAGCACCGTCCCGGGTATGATCCTTCGGGCCATGACGCGAAACCTTCCGGCCCTCCCCGTCCTCCTCGCCGCCCTCCTCTCCGGCTGCGAGACCACGCTGGTGGCCGCGCAGGGGAGCAGCTGCGTGCGCGGCGACACGGCGATGTGCCTGGATCTGGTGACCGTGGGGAGCGGTCTCGTCGCCCAGGCGATCTGCCTCGACGTCATCGGTCCCAGCTACACCTTCGCCGCTGGACTCCCCTGCCCGCTCGAGGGTCGGGTGGGCTCCTGCGACATCGTCGATCCGGACGCCCGGTACGACGTCGTCTACTACCCGCCCGCCTTCACGCTGGAGACGGCGACGGCCGACTGCACCGCGCGGGGCGGGGTGTTTCGCGGGCCTTGATGGCCTACTTCCCGCCCATCTCGAAGTTCGCCAGCCTCTCCAGCGCCCGGACCATCGACGAGTGGTCCTGCCCCTTCCCGCCGTGGGCGGCGCAGGAGTTGAAGAGCTCCTGCGCGGTCGCCGTGTTGGGCAGGGAGAGGCCGAGGGCGTGGGCCCCCTGGAGAGCCAGGTTCAGGTCCTTCTGGTGCAGCTCGACTCGGAAGCCGGGGTCGAAGGTGCGCTTGATCATCCGCTCGCCGTGAACCTCGAGGATGCGCGACGACGCGAAGCCGCCCAGCAGCGCCTGGCGCACCCGGGCCGGGTCGGCGCCGGCGCGCGCCGCGAAGAGCAGCCCCTCGGCCACCGCCTCGATGGTGAGCGCGACGATGATCTGGTTCGCCACCTTGGCGGTCTGGCCGTCGCCCACGCCCCCCACCAGCGTGATGTTCTTTCCCAGCAGCTCGAAGAGCGGCTTGACCCGCTCGAACACCGCCTCGTCGCCGCCGACCATGATCGACAGCGTGGCGTTCTTCGCCCCGAGCTGTCCCCCGGAAACCGGGGCGTCGAGGTAGGCACATCCCAGCTCGCCCATCTTCCGCGCGAAGACCTTGGTCTCGATGGGGGAGATGCTGCTCATGTCCACGACGGTCTTGCCGTCTACCTTGGCGGCGGCCACACCGTCCTCGCCGAAGAGGACCTCGGCCACGTCCGGCGTGTCGGGGACCATGACGAAGACGATCCCGGCGCGGGAGGCGACCTCCTTGCCGTTCGCGCACACCGTGGCGCCGGCCTGGACGAGCTCGGGGGGGACGGGGGAACGGGAGTGGACGAAGAGCCGGTGGCCGGCCCGGGCCAGGTGGCCGGCCATGGGCGCGCCCATGATGCCGAGGCCGATGAATCCGATGTCGAGAGGGGAAGCGGTCATGGCGTGCTCCTCGTCAGTCGTTCGCGCCAGCCCAGGCCAGCCTCGGTCGTGGTTGCCGGCTTGTACTCGCAGCCGATCCATCCCGCGTACCCGATGCGATCGAGGTGCGCGAAGAGGAAGCGGTAGTCGATCTCGCCGGTGCCCGGCTCGTTGCGCCCCGGGTTGTCGGCGATCTGCACGTGGGCGATGCGCGCCAGGTGCTTCTGGAGGGTGGCCGCCAGCTCTCCCTCCATTCGCTGTGCGTGATAGACGTCGTACTGGAGGAAGGCGTTTGCGGCGCCGACCTCGTCGAGGATCGAGAGCGCCTGGGCGGTGCGGCAGAGGTAGAAGCCCGGGATGTCGAAGGTGTTGATGGGCTCCACGAGCAGCCGGATCCCGGCGCGTTCCAGGGCCGCCGCCGCGTACTTCAGATTTTCCACGAAGGTCCGGCGCAGCAGCGCGTCCCCCACTCCCGCCGGCGCCTTGCCCGCCAGGCAGTTCACCTGCTTCACCCCCAGCGCACCGGCGTAGGCGATGGCGCGGGCCACCCCGTCCCGGAACTCGGCGACCCGGTCCGGGTGGCAGGCGATCCCGCGCTCCCCGGCCTCCCAGTTCCCGGCCGGCAGGTTGTGCAGGACGAGCTGGAGCCGGTTCCCGGCCAGCCGGTCCCGGATCTCCTCCGGGGCGTTGCCGTACGGGAAGAGGAACTCGACCGCCTCGAACCCGGCACGCGCGGCGCGCTCGAAGCGCTCCAGGAACGGGACCTCGGTGAACGTCATGGTCAGGTTGGCGGCGAAGCGGGGCATCCCCGGATATTGCCCATCCCGCCCGCCGTTGGCCACAGGTAGGATGCGGGGCTCCATGGACGACCCGAAGCCCCCGACGACGGACCCCGAGACCCGCTGGCTGGAGGAGACCTACCAGCCCGACACACCGCAGCTCACGGTCCGGGCCGTGGTGGTCGGGATGCTCATCGGGGCGGTGATGTGCCTGTCGAACCTCTACGTCTTCTTCAAGACGGGCTGGTCGATGGGCGTGACCATCACCGCGGCCATCCTGGCCTTCGCGCTCTTCCGCGGACTCCAGGCCACCGGGCTGGTGCGGAAGCCCCTGACCGCCCTCGAGAACAACGCGCTCACCACCGTCAGCTCGGGCGCCGGCTACATGACCGGCGGCGGCAACATGGCGGCCTTCGGCGCGCTCATGATGGTCACCACGGTGCGGCCGGACTGGCTGCCCATGATCGGCTGGTTCGGCGCCATCGCCGCGCTGGGGGTCTTCACCGCCATCCCCATCAAGCGGCAGCTCATCAACCGCGAGGGGCTGGCCTTCCCCACCGGCACGGCCACCGCCGAGACCTTGCGGGCCATCCACGGCGCCCCCGACGCGCGCGGCGGCGAGGGCTCCCGGCAGGCCACCGCCCTCGGCGTCTCGGCGCTGGCCGCGGCGGTGATGACCTGGCTGCGCTCCGGCCGGGTCTCCTGGATGCCCTGGAACCTCCCCGAGTCCTTCGCCGTCCCGCTCACGCTGGCGGGGCGGGCCCTCAAGGACTGGACCTTCGTCGTGAAGACCGAGGTGGTCCTGGTGGGCGCCGGCGCGCTGGTGAGCTTCCGCACCGGCTGGTCGATGCTCCTCGGTGGCGTGCTGACCTACGCCGTGCTCGCCCCGGCGCTGGTGGAGCGCGGGGTCATCACGGTGGTCAGCTACAAGAACATCGTGGGGTGGACCGTCTGGCCGGGCGCGGCCATCCTGGTGGGCGCCGGGCTCACCTCGTTCGCGCTCGACTGGCGCAGCGTGGGTCGCTCCCTCTCCGGCCTGACGCGCATCTTCTCGCGGGGGCGCGGCGCCGCGGGCCAGGCCGATCCCATCGACGCGGTGGAGTGCCCGGGCTGGTGGTTCCCGGCCGGCTTCGTGGCGCTCGGGCCGGTGGTGGTGCTGCTCATGACCTGGCTCTTCCAGATCCCCTGGTGGGCCGGGATCATCGCGGTGCCGCTGGCGGTGGTGATGGGCTTCGTCGCGGCCCGCGTCACCGGCGAGACCGACGTGACGCCGACCAAGGCCCTCGGACCGGTGACCCAGCTCATCTACGGGGTGATCACGCCCGGGAACCTCTCGGGCAACATCATGAGCGCCAACGTGACCGGCGGCATCGGCCTGCACGCCGCGGATCTCCTCACCACGCTGAAGACCGGCTGGCTGCTCGGCGCGAGCCCCCGGGTGCAGTTCCACGCCCAGCTCTTCGGCGTCCTGGCGGGCGCGGCCATCGTGGTGCCCGCCTACTTCCTCATCATCGGGCAGGACCCCGGGGCGCTGGGCTCGGAGGAGTGGCCCGCGCCGTCCTGCCTGGTCTGGGCCGGCGTCTCGCAGGCCTTCGCGGGGGGCGTGGGAGGCCTGGGAAGCCTGGCGCGCTCCGCCATCGCCGCCGGACTGCTCCTCGGGATCGGGCTGGCGCTGCTCGAGAAGCTCGCTCCGAAGCCTGTGCGGCACCTGGTCCCGTCGCCCTCCGGCCTGGGCATCGCCATGGTGATCCCGGGCAGCAACGCGGTGGCCATGTTCCTCGGCGCCTTCCTGGCCTGGGCCTGGCGCCGCCTTCGCCAGGCCTCGGCCGACCGCTACGTCACCCCCATCGCGTCGGGGCTCATCGCCGGCGAGAGCCTCATGGGGGTGGTGGTCGCCCTCCTCGTTGCGTTCAAGGTGATCCAGAGGTAGATCGGGGAACCCATGAAGACCCTCACCGAGCTCAGTGGATCCCTGATTCGAACGGCGGCGGCCGCGGTCGCCGAGGCGCGGCGGTCCCTCCCGAGGGAGGAGACCCCGGTGACCGTCGCGGTCGTGGTGGAGAAGGCACCCCCGGCGGAGGCTCCGGTCGAGGCCGAGGCCGCTCCGGTCGAGCCTTCTGCCGAGCAGGTCGAGCCCGCGGCGGAGGCAGCGCCCGCCGCGGAGGCGACCGAGGCGGCCGCCGCTGCAGCCCCTGCGCCCGCGGCGAAGCTCGATCCCGATGCGGAGAACGAGACCGTGAAGGCCATCCTCGACGACGCCGTCGCCAAGGCCACCGGCTGCTCCGGCGACCGGCTCGGGATGCTCCGGGCCGCGGTAAAGGCCGTGGGACGCCGCACCGGCGACGTCCGCCTGGTCCGCGTCTTCGGCGTCGAGGAGCAGCTCCGCGGAGCCCAGCTGATCGGCGAGCACCAGTACGTGGTCGACTTCCTGCCCTCGAACATGAAGCAGGTCGCCGATGCCCACAAGGACGAGAAGGGGCGCGGAAAGGGCCGGGGCGGAGGGCGCGGTGGCGGTGGAGGTGGAGGCGACCGCGGCGCCAAGGGGAGCACGACCGGCGGGTTCTCCATGGACTCGCTGAAGGACGACCGCAAGAACGAGCGCGGCGGCCGCGGCGGTGGCGGCGGCGGTCCCCGCAAGCCGGGCGGCCCGGGCAAGCCCGGCGGCGGACAGCCGGGGCGGTGAGCCCGGTCGTCCTGCACGCATCCGGATTCGGCTGAGGACCCGTCACGGGCCTCGGCTGAGGCACCGTGCTCGCGCCCGTGCTGGCGCGTCTCGTTGCGATCCCCGGCGTCGCCGCGGCCCGCGTGGAATCCTCGGGCCGGTTCTTCTGGATCGAGCTCGCCGAAGGCGCCGATCCGTCCTTCGCGATCGGCCTCGCACAGGGCGTCCTGGGAGCGGGATCGCGCCCCCTCGCGGCTGACGATGCGGTGCTCCAGCTGGCGCGGCGGACCCACGGCGACCCCTGGCTCGGGGCGGCCGAGGTGATGACGCTCTCGTTCGTGGAATCGCGGCTGCTGTCGGTGCGCCTCGCGGGCGAGCTGGCGCGCCGGGCTGGCGCCGCTCCGCGGGAGCAGGAGGAGATCGCCGAGGCCATCCGGATCGAGCTCTTCGCGGCCGTGGAGCGCGTCCACGCCGAGGGTGGCCGGAGCAGCAGCGGCTGGATCTACCGGGAGTGGCCGGCCATCGCCGAGGCCGCGGTGACGCGCTGCCCGGCGACCCTCCCGGACGAGCGACGCCGTCGATTCGCCGAGCTCCTGCCGGGGCTCCTGGCCCCCTGAGGCGTCGCCGCAGGCCGCGTGGACGAACGCCAGGGCGCGACTGCACCCGGCCCGCTCAGAGATCTCGAACGTCCAGGTAAGGCCTGTGGATGGGCGACCCGGCGCCCCCGGGCGCGCGGACGATCATCCGGTAGGGCACGATGGTCGAGAACGGCCGGGGAACGTCGGCTCGGAGGGCGCCCAGCCGCCCGTCGGTGGACGCGAGCGGGAGGTACAGCCACTCGACCGCGCGCTCGACGGCCTCGCACGCCACGGCGCGCAGGAGGTCGCGAGCGGCCCCCGCGTCGGTCGAGAAGAAGTCGAAGAGGTACCAGCTCCGGAGCTCCTCGCCGACCCTCGGGATCCGGGGCAGCGGCAGGCGCCCCGCCCCTGCCGTCCCGACCGCCCGGAGCGCCCTCCCCAGCAGGGCGACGGGCAGGGGAAGCGCCTCGACGACCTCCCCCAGGATGCCCCGGTTCGACCAGGCCGAGCATCCGGCCCGCGACGGTCCGCTGCCGCAGCGCCAGGACCCCACGTGACCGGCCATGCGACTCTCCGTGAGCAGGTCGAAGTAGAGGTCGAAGGGGCCCTCGATCCGGAGCATCTCGGCGTGGATCTCGGCGGGGGTCGCGGGGATCACCGGCCGGTCCACCGGCAGCCGCCGGTACGCGGGATACACGAGGTAGGAGTAGCCGGCCGCCTCGACGCCCAGGGAGACGGCGAGGGCCCGCGCGGCCGCGTTGCCGGCCACGGTGAACGTGTAGGCCATCTCGCCGCGCTCCATGCCCCACCCGCAGGCGCGCTCGAAGAGGCGCCGTCCCAGCCCGTGCCCACGCCAGGCGGGATGGACGCGCAGGTCGAACCCGAAGGCGACCTGCGTCGCCCGTCCCCGGAGCACGGCCGGCTTCACCGCCGCCGCGACGACCCCCACCAGCCGCCCGCCGGCACGGGCCGTGAAGAGCCGGTGCACCGGGAATCCCTCGGCTCGCCGGTGGAACGTCTCACGCCGGAAGGAGAGCCGGAGCCCCCTGCCCTGCGCGCAGTCCCGCTCGAGGGCGAGTGCCTCGGGGCTGTCGGCGGGCTGGTAGTCGCCGAGAACGGCCGCGTCAGCCTGCGATGCGTCCGACGATGAAGTCGTAGGCGAAGGCATGATCCTCCCGGGCGAGACGACGTTCCAGGTCCGGTTCCCGGACGAGGACGCCGGCGAGGCGCTCCGGGAAGCGCGGCCGGGACAGGAAGAGCCGGATGCAGAAGCGCCCCCCGGGCGCGCCGGCCCGAGCCACGCCGTCGAGCAGGCGCTCGAAATCCTCCTGGGAGAGGTACGAGGGCACGTCGGAGAGCGAGAAGCGCGTGTAGGTCCCGGGAGCCGCGGCCTCGAGGTGCGCGATCACGTCTCCGGTGACGATCTCCAGCCGGTCCAGCCGTTTCCGGATGGCGGCGGTCCCTTGCCGGGTGAGCCGGGGCGGGAGGTCCCGCTCGGCGAGCCGCCCCCGCAGCGTGAGGCTCACCATGAAGTTGTCCCGTGCCAGCACCGACAGGAGGCTTTCCTGCATGCGCTCGCGCACGAAGCGCCCCGGCTCCACCGCGGCGTGGGCGTGGAAAGCCGGGTCGCCGAGCACGTGGCGGAGGACGAGGCGGGAGAGGAAGACGTCGTTGATCCATCGCCAGCCGGCGGTGTCCCACCGCTCCCGCACGAAGGCGCGCTGCGCGTCGAGGTCCTCGAAGGCGAAGAGCCGCCTGATCTTCCCCGGACGGACCAGCCGCCCCAGGAGCGACCCCATCCGGAAGAACCGCTCCCAGCGGCCGCCGCGCAGGACGCCCCGCCCGACGAGGGAACGGTGAGCGTCCCAGAAGGCGCGCGCCTCGGGTCCGAAAGCGGCGAGCAACGGGTCGAGGATCCGCCCGCGTTCGGCCCGCGACGAAGGGGTGAGCCCCAGGAATGAGGCGTAGGCGTCGAAGTGCAGCGCCCTCATGGCCGCCACCTCCAGCTCGAGGAGGGCGGACTGTGCGGGAACCGCGTCGATCGCCACCACCCGATCCGGCCCGGGAAGGAGCAGGTCGAGGGGGCGACCACCCCCGGTGATGGCGAGGACGCGATCGCCTGGCCCGACCTCGAGGGCGCGCGCCTCGGTGCGCCAGTCCTCGTTCACCGAGGAGTAGTTGAGCGTGGAGAAGAAGCGGCTCACGGTTCCCCCGGTGCGCCGCGGGCCGGACCGACGCCGCCGTCCACGATTGCCAGCCGTCGCGTGGCGAACGGAGCGAGGCGAGCGTCGTGGGTGGCGACGAGGATCGCGGCGCCCCGGTCCCGCCCCAGCGCCACCAGCGCCTCGACCACCGCCCTCCCCGCCGCCGAGTCCAGGCTGGCGGTGGGCTCGTCGGCGAGGACGAGCGACGGGGAGTGGACGAGCGCCCGGGCGACGGCGAAGCGCTGCTCCTCCCCCGCCGAGAGCCCGCCCACGCGCCGCCCGGCGAGGTGGCCGACGCCCATCGCGTCGAGCAGCTCCCCGGCGCGGCGTCGCGCCAGGGGCTCGTCGAGCCCCGCCAGCGCCGCCTGCACCAGCACGTTCTCGAGCCCATCGAGCCCGGGGAGGAGGTTGGAGCGCTGGAAGACGAAGCCGATCCGGCGAGCACGCACCGTGCGCCTTGCCTCCGCGTCGCCCGGCGGGAGCAGCTCTCCTCCGACGCGGACCTCCCCGGCGTCGGGTCGCAGGAGGCCGCCCGCCACCGAGAGCAGGGTGGTCTTCCCCGATCCGCTCGGCCCCTCCAGGAGGACGAGCTCTCCGGGATCGATCCGGAGCGACACTCCCCGGAGCGCGGACACCGCGAGCGGCCCGCACCCGCGGACCTTTGAGACGCCTGCCAGCTCGAGCGCGGTCATGGCCGGAACGCCTCCACGGGATCGACGCGGCCCAGGCGCAGGACCGCGCCCGTCGCGGCGAGGGCCGCCGCGGCGGCGAAGGCGGCCGGTGCGGCCAGGAGATCGTTCCAGCGAACGGCCAGCTCGACCGTGGGTGCGAAGCGCTCGAGCGCGGAGGACGCGGCAAGGGCGGCTGCCACGCCCGCCGTGGCGCCGAGGAGGACGATCTTCTCCACGTGCGCGAGCACGCCCAGTCCCACCGCCCGGGGCGACGCGCCGAGGGCGAGCAGGACTGCCGCGTCCCTCCGGCGATCGTCGGCCAGCCCCCGGGCGAGCAGGGCAACGAGCGCGACGGCGACCGCGAGGCCGAGCACGGTGACGAGGGCCAGGACCGGGAGCACTCCGGACGCGATCTCGCGGACGTTGTTGCGAACGAAGTCGTCGCGGGAGAAGGCCGCCGATCGCTCGACCTGCGCCTCGATGGCCCGCTTCACCGGATCGGGCTCCGCACCCGGGGCGAGGCGGACGACCAGGAACGACGGGCGTCCGAACGCCCCCAGCGCGTCGTCGGCCGCCTGGAGATCGACGAAGGCGAACTGGGTCGCGAGCAGGTTCGTCCCGCTGGTGATCCCGACCACGCGGACCCGGTCGCCGGCGACCTCGACCGTGGCGCCCGGCCCGACCCCGAGCCGGTGCGCCGCGCCCCGGTCCAGCGCGATCTCGTCGGGCGACGCGGGGGCGTGCCCGGCGACGAGGGAGGGGGGGCCGCCGAGCCCGGAGGGCCCCCGGAAGCCGATGACGAGCAGGGTCAGTCGCCGGCGATCCCCCGCGGGCCCGCCCTCGACCGCGGCGAAGCTCCGCAGGATCGGCCCGACCTCGGCGACGCCGGCAATCGCCCGGACGGCCTCCTCCGCGCCGGCCGGGAGCTGTCCCGCCGACCGCACCAGGTTGTCGATCCGGCGCGGCGCCACCCAGAGGTCGAACCCCACCTGTCCAACGTACGCGGCTACCCCGGACGTGGCCCCGCGGTAGGCGGCCAGCAGGGCCAGCGCGAGAAGGGCGGCGGCGGCCACGCCCGACCCGGCCAGCCACGCGCGCCCCACGCCACCGCGGAGCGCACGGCGCAAGAACCGGCCCGGCCTCAGGGGATTCCCCATCCGTCCTCCTGCCTCCACGACTCTGCATCCCGGGAGACGTGACGGGGTGGCCCCAAGCGGGTCTGCCCCGGGAAGGTGGCTGGCGCCGGCGTCACATTCGCCTCACCGTCGGGTCAGGGGGGTTGTGAACACGCATCTGCTGCTCGTCGCGGTCTCCGCGCTGGTCGCGGTGACCCCGTCCGCGCTCCGCGCCGACGAGGCCAGCGACCCCTGGGAGGGCGGCGAGGCCCGCCTCTTCTTGGCCGGCCGGGCCGACCTCGGGACCTTCGCGCACGTGGGGATCGCCGCCGGCTACGGGAAGCCGCACTGGATGTGGGCGGGGGTCGAGGCCCGTGCCGCGCTCGGGATCGACTTCGGCATGGTCGCCGCGAACCTGCGCGTCGCCCTGCTGGTGGGCGACCTGTGGGCCGGGCTCCGGGCGACCCGCACCTGGCAGCACGTCCCGATGCCCCCTGCCATCGGGCTCGAGGACGTCACCGACTCCGGTGGCTTCACCTACCGTACGGGAGACCTCTTCGCGTCGGGGGCCGTTCCCACCCCGGGCGGGCTCCTCCTCTGGGAGGCCAACTTCGTCCGCTTCCTCGACGCTCCTCCCATGGCGATCTACGAGGAGTGGCTCAAGGTGGTCTGCGTGCCGCCCTGGTGCGGTGTGGCGCGCCTCGGGTGGGTGGCCAGGCTGCGCGACGGGGCCCTGAACGTGGGCGCCGGTGCCGAGTGGGCCTTCCTCGACGGGCGGGGCGGGGAGGAGCTCGTGCGGGTCGGCCCGATGCTCAGCTGGCGCCCGTTCCCGCACCTCGTGGTGCAGGGGTACGCCTACTTCCCGGTCTCGGACCCCGACCACCTGGGCTTCCTCGATCGCATCAACGCCACGCTGGTGATCACCTACACCATCGCCACCGGCACGGGTTCGCCGGTCTTCCCATGAGGCGGCCATGGACCTCGCCGGGAAATTCGTCCTCGTCACCGGCGCCTCGAGCGGGATCGGGCGGGCGCTGGCCCTCGAGCTGGCGGGGCGTGGCTCCCGGCTCGTCCTCACCGCGCTCGAGGAGGCGCAGCTCGCGGGGGTCGCCGCCGAGATCGAGGCCCGGCACGGGGGGCACGTGGAGGTCCGCGCGGCCGACCTCTCCGACGTCGCGGGCCGGGACGACCTCCTCGCCTGGCTCCGCTCCCGCGCCGACCCGCTCGACGTGGTGGTGAGCAACGCCGGCGGCGGGCGGTTCTCCCGGTTCACCGCCGCGCCGTGGGAGGACCTCCGTCGGACCATCGCGCTCAACGTGGACGCGCCCACGCACCTGCTGCGCGCGCTGTTGCCCCTCCTGCTCGCCCGGCCGGAGGGGCGCGTCGCCATCATCAGTTCCGGGATCGCCCGGCTCCCCTACCCCGGCCTCGCCGCCTACGGGGCCGCCAAGGGGTACCTGGCGAGCCTGGGCGAATCGCTGGCCTGCGAGCTCCTCGGCACGCGGGTCCGGGTCATGGTGTTCTTCCCCGGGTTCACACGCACCGGCTTCATGGACGCTGCGGGCATGGACGTGAGCCGGGTGCCCGCCCACATGCTGGGCTCCCCGGAACGGGTGGCCCGGCAGATCGCCGATGGCATCGCCAGCGGTCGCCGATGGCGCTTCTCCGACCTGTCCGCCCGCCTGGGCGCGGTCGCCGCGCCGCTCCTCCCGTCCGCACTGCGGGTGCGGATCCTGCGAAACCTGTTCTGGAGGCTTCCCGATGAGGACTAGCAAGCGCTGGAGCCGGTTGGCGTTCGCGGTCGGGCTCCTGGCCGTGGGGATCGGTGGCGTGTCCTGGTACGCGGTGCGCTGCGAGGGAAGGTGGGCGGGTGAGCCGGCCGAGGTCCGGCGCGCCGCCGAGCTTCCCCGGATGGAGCGGGAGATCCGCGACGACGTCCACTTCCTCTCCGTGGAGATCGGGGAGCGGAACCTCCGGGACGACACGCGCCACCAGGCGCTGACGCGAGCCGGCGAATGGATCCGCGGGCGCCTCGAGGCGCTCGGCTTCCGCGTCGCCGAGCAGGTCCTGGTGGTGGACGGGCGGAAGGTCTCCAACCTCGAGGTCGAGATCCGGGGAAGGACGGCCCCCTCGGAGATCGTCATCGTCTCGGCCCAGCACGACACGCTGCCTGGTTCACCGGGGGCGAACAACAACGCGAGCGGCGAGGCGGTCCTCCTCCAGCTGGCCGCGCTGCTCCGCGGCGCCGCCCCCGACCGGACCGTCCGCCTGGTCACCTTCACGACCGAGGAGGACCCCTGGTTCGGGACGGCCGACATGGGGAGCCTGCACTACGCCCGCCGCTCCCGCGAGCGCGGCGAGGACATCCGGGCCATGATCTCCCTGGACTCGATCGGGTACTACCTCCACGAGCCGGGCAGCCAGCGCCTCCCCATCCCGTTCTCGTGGATCTACCCGGACCGCGGCGACTTCCTCGCCTTCATCGGCAACTTCGGCTCGCGCGGCGCGGTGACCGCCGCGACGCGGGGGTTTCACAAGGGGAGCGCCTTTCCCATCGAGGCCGGCCTCTCGCCGGAGTGGGTGGACGGCGCGACCTGGTCGGACCACGCCTCCTTCTGGAAGTTCGGCTACCCGGCCATCCAGGTCACCGACACCGGAGGCTTCCGCTCCCCGTTCCACACCCTGCCGGGCGACACGCCGGAGAAGCTCGACTACCGGGCCCTGGCCCGCATCGCCCTCGGCATGCAGGGTTCGATCCTGGAGCTCGCGACCGTGGAGCGATGACCATGAACCTCGACCCTGCCCGGCTCCTCCTCCAGCACGGCGCGCTGGTGCTCGGCGCCGGCGTGCTCTGCGGCGTCCCCTTCTTCCTCGCCATCGTGCTGGGGTGGGGGCCGGAGCGGACCCGAGCCTGGCGCGTGGCCCACGCCACCCTGCTCGCCGATGGCCTCCTGCTCCTCGTCGCGGGGATCCTCCTGCCCACCCTCCCGGTCGGGAGGGGGTTGAGCGAGGCGCTGGCCTGGTCGCTCGTGCTCTCGGCGTGGGCCTTCGTCTTCGCCCTCGGCGTCGGGGCGGCGGCGGGGCGGCGTGGGCTCGTCCCCTGGCCACCCGGGTGGAACACGTTGTTCTTCCTGGGACACGCGGTCGGGGCCGCCGGATCGGCGATGGGAGTCGCCCTCCTGGCCGTCGCGCTGCTCCGCTGACCGGCGCGCTACCTCAGCCCGGCAACGTACTTCGCCGCCGTCCCGTCGCCGTCGATCTCTCGGACGGGGGACCGCACATTCACCTCGCGCACCCCCAGCGCCCAGAGCAGCCCCGCCCCGGCGGCCTGCGCCTCGGTCATGTGCCTACCCCCGACCGGGGTTCCATCTACGGTCACCGACCAGTAGCGGCGCCCCTTCCACACCCTGACGGTCGAGTGGCCCACGCTGAATTTCGCCACGTCGCCTCCACGCGAACCGGACTGTGGAGGTAGAGACGAGCCGGAAGCACTTCTGTGACACCCGCCGCCCTACGACTTGCGCTTCTCCTCCACTTCCCGGGCGAGCTCGGCGAGCTTCGGGTCTTCGGCCTTGGCCTCCTCGGCAGCCTTCTCGCCGGTGGCCTTGCCGGTGAGGTGCGCGGCGCCCGGGGCCCATCCGGGGGTGATGGTCGCGCCCAGGTCCTGGGCGGACCGGCCGAACATTCCGGCGACGGGGCGAGCCACGGCCTTCGCGGTCAGGTACATGCCGATGAAGGGGAGGAAGACCACCATCAGGCCGCCGAGCACGGGCATCAGCGCGAGTGCCGCCGCGGTGGGGACGTGCACGTAGTGCTCGGATGCGGCGCCGGGGAGCTTCTCGCCGTCGTTGGCGACGGGGAAGATCTCCCAGTTGCTCTTCGAGAGGTAGTAGCCGCCCTTCACTGCCGTTCCGCCGTTGATGGTCTTCATGGTCCGTTCTCCCTTTCTGAAGAGGAGTGTGCTCCTTCGCACGGCCCGCCGATATTGGGAGAGCTCCCGAGCGGACGGGCTTTGAATCCCGACCCGCCTTCCGGAAAACACCCGAACCCGGATGGGGCGTGCGACCCGCTACCTGCCCAGCTGGGCGAGCACCATGTCGAAGATGGCCAGCTCGAGCCGCTCGGCCGCCTTGGGCTCGAGCTTCTGGAAGCCGAACGACACCAGGACGTTGCCGGGCTGCGGCTTCACCCCGGCGATGGTCACCGACCCCTTGAGCGGATCGGTCTCCGGGAGCCGCAGCGTGACCGTCAACTCCTCGTCCGACCCGGGGGCGCGCGCCATCCGCGCGGAGAAGCCGCCCAGCGAGAGGTCGGACGTGGTGAGCCGCTCCATCCGCACCCGGGACTCCAGATCGACCTGGAGCGCCCGGGCCACCCGCAGCGCCATCCGGGGAGACTGATCCGGCCTCCGGGTGAGTCCCTGCGCGGCCACGAGCGCCCGGGCCAGCTCCTCGCGGCCGGCCTTGTAGTCCTGCTCCTCGGCGGAGTCGAGCACGCCGAGCTTCGCCCTCTCGTGCAGCGCCTTGAAGACCGACAGCCAGTTCGCCAGGTCCATGGCCGAAATCGTAACGCGTTCCAGGGCGGGCACGGTCGGGTTTTCCGCACTCCCCGTGTTCCACCGCGATCGCCTGGGTTAAGGTCCCCACCCATGCCCCCCGGATCTCGGAGTCCAGGCCGGATCGACCCCATCCTCTCGGGGCTCCGGGCCGTCCTCGACCACTACCGCGAGCGAAACACGCTGCCGCCGCTCACCGAGGCCGACCGGTTGGACGGGAAGACCTGCCTGGTCACCGGTCCGAGCGCGGGGCTGGGGCGCGCCATCGCGCCGGAACTGGCGCGGCGAGGCTGCCGCGTCATCCTGGCCTGCCGCGCGGGGCACGAGGGGCTCGCCGAGGCGGTCGGGCGAGAGAGCGGCAACCGGGACGTCACGCAGCGCCCGCTCGACCTGGCCGATCTCGCCAGCGTGACCGCGCTCTGCGACGGCCTCGCGCGCGACGGGCTGCGGCTCGACCTCCTCGTCAGCAACGCCGGCATCGCGCCGCTCGGCAACCGGCTCACCCGCGACGGCCTGCCCGAGCTCTTCCAGGTCAACTTCCTGGGCAGCTTCCTGCTCGTGAACCGGCTCCTCGCCGACGGCGTGATCCCCTCCCAGACCTTCGCGGCTCCGGGGACGGCGCCGGACGGCGGCCCGGTGCGGGGGGTGCCGCGCGTCGTGATCACCTCCTCCGAGACCCACCGGAGCTGCCCGCCCATCGACTTCGAACGGTTCGGGCAGTTCCCGGACTTCGGTCTCATGGAGGGCACGACCTGGTACGGCCACAGCAAGCTGTACGTGCAGACCTTCGCCTGCGAGCTGGGCCGGCGGCTCGTCCGGGCGGACGGCACGCCCGACGTGTCGGTCTTCTCGTATTGCCCGGGCGCCGTCCGGACCAGCATCTCCCGCGAGGGGGGATTCATGGGAAAGCTCATGACCGCCTACTTCATGGATCCGAAGGTGGCGATGTGGCCGGCCATCCACTGCGCCGCCAGCCGGACGCTGGAAGGCCGGAGCCGCCTCTACCTCTACCTTCGCCACGTCGCCGAGACCGACGCGCGATCCTCCGATCCGCGGAACGGCGAGCGGCTCTGGCGGCAGAGCCTCGAGCTGCTCGCCGCACGCGGCATCCGGCTACAATCGTGGCCGGCAGCCCACCCCTGAACGCCGAAGGAGCGTGAACGTGCTCGAAGGCCTCCGTTCGTGGAAGACCCGCGTGCTGGATCGGCAGGCGCAGCTCCTCGGCTTCCTCCTCTTGCTGAAGTCGGGGAAGGGCTTCGCGGGCGGCCGCGAGAAGGTGCTCGTCGGCGACGGCAAGCGCTTCAAGGTCATCGTCTGGGGAACGGGCTTCGTGGGCCGGCAGGTGGTGCGGATGCTGCTCGACCACCCCCGCTTCGAGCTCACGGGCGTCATCGTGAACTCCCCGGAGAAGGACGGGGTGGACGTGGGCACGCTGTGCGGGGTGGCGCCGGTGGGGCTCGCGGCCTCGCGGGATGCCCGCGCGGTGCTCTCGCGGGAGGCGCACGCGGTGGCCTACTTCGGCCCGACGGCGCAGTACCTGGCCGAGAACCTCTCCAACCTCACGCTCGCCATGGAGATGGGCAAGGACGTCGTCTCCACGTCGCTGACGCCGCTCGTCTACCCCAAGGAGTGCCCCACCGCCATCGCCGGCACGCTCCAGGAGGTCTGCCTGCGCACCGGCCGCACCTGCTTCACGACGGGCATCGACCCCGGCTTCGCCAACGACCTCCTCCCCATGACGCTCATGGGCGTCTGCGGGCGGGTGGACCGGGTGCGGGTCCAGGAGATCCTCGACTACGCGTCCTACGCCGGCGACTACAAGCCCATGGGACTGGGGCAGCCGATGGAGTACCGAGCCATCCTCGAGGAGCCCGAGGTGCTGCAGTTCGGGTGGGGCATGACGGTCCCCATGATCGCCGACGCCCTGGGCGTGCGGCTCGAGAAGGTGGACTCGACCTGGGAGAAGTGGGCCACCCCGGAGGAGATCCGCTACGAGCACGGCGTGATCCCGGCCGGTTGCTGCGCGGCGGTCCGCTTCGAGATCCGGGGCTGGGTCGGAGGCGAGCCGCGCATCGTCCTCGAGCACTGCAACCGCGTGACCAAGGCGGCGGCGCCCCACTGGCCGAAGGGGAAGATGTACGAGCACGACGTGTACCGGGTCATCGTGGACGGCGAGCCGTGCATCGAGCAGGAGACGGCGCTGCGCGACGCGGCCACCCGGGACGCCAACCGCGCCGGGTGCCTGGCCACCGGGATGAGGGCCGTCCACGCGATCCCTGCCGTGTGCGCGGCCGGGCCGGGGCTCGTCTCCACCCTCGACCTCCCCCTCATCCCAGGGTTCGGGAACATGCGGGACCCATCAGGGCCGGGCGCTTGAAGGTCGGTGCAGTACCATCGATCGAGGAGGCTCCATGTCGATCACGCGCCGGCAGTTCCTGAAGGCTTCCGCGACCGCCGGGCTCGCCGCCGGGGTGCTCCCGGTGCTCGGTGGCTGCGGCGCCACCGGCGACGGAGCCCCGGTGACCCTCTTCACGGGCGGGACGATCTACGTCGATGCCGCGACCACGGCCCGGAACCTCGTCGTGCAGGGCGGGACGGTCGTCGCCCTGGACGTGGACCCGTCGGCCTGGCCGGGGGCGGCGGTGGTCGATCTGGGTGGTGCGGTCGCCTACCCGGGCTTCACCGACAGCCACATGCACCTCATGGAGACGGGGACCATGCTGGTGGTGGGAGGCGAGATCCGGCCGGCGCCGCGGAACGGCCGGGAGGTGGCGGCGGGTCTCGTGGCCCTGGCGGAGAAGCACCCGGGCGCGAAGGCCCTGCTCGCCTTCGGCGTGAACCCGCCCGACTACGACGCCTGGTCGCTCGACGACCTCGCGGAGATCGACGCCGTGGAGCCCGGGCGCGTGGCCATCGTCTTCGACCGGCTCGGGCACAACTGCGTCGTGAACGGCTTCGCGATGCGGAAGTTCGACGCCGACCGGAAGCCCGTCCCCTACGGGGGGACGGTGGTGCGCCAGGACGGCAAGGCCACCGGCATGTTCCGCGAGGCGGCCATGAACCTCGTGGCCACCGACGCCTTCGCCGAGTTCGACGACGCCTCCGTGAAGGCCGGCACCGCCGCGCTGGCCGCGCAGTGGGCGCGGCGCGGGTACACCGGCCTCGTGGACCTGATGGGCGCGACGGGCCTGCAGCTCATGCGCCCCCGGCTGCTCCGGGAGCTCGAGCAGGAGGGGAAGCTCCCGCTGCGGGTCCACTACTGCCACACGCTCCTGTCGCTCGCCGACGTCGAGGTGGCGGCCGGCTTCGTGGGCCAGGACACCGACCTGGTCCGCTTCGTGGGCGGGAAGATCTTCGTAGATGGCGCCTTCGCGGGCGGGCAGGCCTGGACCTCGTGGCCGCACACCCTCCCCGCCGGAAGCCACGGCCTGCCCCAGATCACGACGGACGACGCCCACGCGCCCGAGCTGAACCTCAATCGCATCGTGGCCCGCGCCGAGGAGCTCGGCCTCGACATGCACTACCACGCGCAGGGTGACCTGGCGATCAAGGCCGTCCTCGACGCGCTCGCGCGCGTCCTGGATTCCACCGGAAGGCTGCGGGGAATCCACACCCTGATCCACCTCGCCTACCCGACCCCGGAGCTCGTCGATCACCTGCTCTCCGTGAACGCGCGGGCCGGCGGCCGGCACGTGGTCGCGACCACGCAGCCCGGGTTCTGGGAGGTGGAGGCGGACACGACCCAGTACTACGGCGATCGCGCGCTCGACGCCTACCCGCTCAAGTCGCTCATCGACAGCGGCGTGTCGGTGGGGATCAGCACCGACTTCGCGGTCTCGCCCATCGAGCTGGTGAACCCCACCAAGATCATGGGAGTCGCCGCGACGGGCGGGTCCTACGCCGCCCACCACCCGCCGGTCACCGTGCAGGACGTCGTCCAGGGGCTCACCGTCGGGAGCGCGCGGACGACCGGGCAACGGGACGTCGGGATGCTCCACGTCGGCTACAAGGCCGACATGGTGGTGTACGAGGAGGACCTGTACGGGATCGCGCCGGAGGCGCTGTCGGCGACCTACCCGGCCCTCGTCTCCACCTGGGTCGGCGGGCGGCTCACCCCCCCGTAGCTCGAGATGGAGTGGCGCGGCTCGCCATCCGGCGGCGCAGGAACAGGTACCAGCCCTTGAACACGACCCACCGCACGACGACGTAGCCGAGCGCGGTGTTCCAGACGTGCACGCCTGGATAGCAGGCATGGGTGACGAGCACGATGGCGGCCAGGTTGCCCAGGGCGGCCGTCACCCCCATGCTGATGCCGTCCTGCCGGTCGGGGCCACCGGCCCGGTAGCCCGCCCAGAGCGAGAAGGTGACGGAGAGGAAGATGGCGGCGAAGGAGGGCGCGTCGAACCTGGCCAGGGTGGTGAGGGCCGGCCAGAGGAAGGCGGCGAGGAGGGCCACCAGCGCGAACCGGGCGAATCCGTCCGCCACCCGGGCCAGCGCCCGCGCCCCCGACGGGATCCACGCCCGGCAGGCCAGCCCGAGGAGGAGCGGGAGAAGCGTGTAGGGGGCGATCTCCAGGAAGATCGCCGGCGGCGAGACCGCCAGGTGGAGCGGGAACCAGCGGCTGAAGAGCCCAAGCCACACCGGAACGGTGAAGGGCATCACCAGCACGAGCAGGGGAAAGAGGACCGAGGCGAGCGCCAGGTTCCCCTTCTTTCCCTTCGCCTCCACCAGGTCGAACGGGTCTCCCGGCGCCACCGAGGCGATGAGCATCACGCCGCCGAGGAGGAGCGGCACGTGAAGGAGCTTCACCACGGCCGCGGTGGCGAGCGGGACGAGGACGCAGGCGACGACGAGGGTCCGCAGCAGCAGGCCGGTCCTGCGGAACTGGTGGGCCACCTCCCGGAACGTGAGCGTCGTGCCGATGGCGAAGACCACGGCCGGGAAGAGCGCATGGGCCAGGAACGCGATGAGGCGCATCGCCGCGGGGTTGCCGAGAAGCCAGTCCACCTGCCGACTCTACCTCCCGACCGTCCCGTCCCCTGCGGCCCGTCGGGGCGTGGCCCCGGCGCGGACCGGCTACGCGGACCCCCGCAACTCCTCCTGGTAGTACTTGCGGAAGTGAAGCGTGGCCCGGTCGGTCGCGACAGACACCTCCTGCCCGGCAGGGGGAACCTCCACCGGATCCGAGGTCTCGACCACCACCTGGTCCTCGCCGGCCACCCGCGCGTTGATCCGATCGAAGATGACGTCCAGGGGCGCCAGGGTCGCGAAGTCGCGCGCGCTCGCCACGATGAGGCGCGTGGTGCGGTCGTCCACCGGGACGACGAGCGCGTGCATGTGGAAGCGCCTCCCGGGAAGCGGGATGTGGAGCGCCATCATGTTCGGACGGTGAAAATCGAGGTAGGCGAGGTTTCCCTTCCCGTCGAGGCGGAATCCCTGGCGGCTCCCCCACGGCATCTCCTCCCAGGTGATCTCCATGCGCGACGACGGGGTCATCCGTCGCGCCATCGACCGGCCGATGGAGCGCCGGTGCACGAAGGGCAGGTGCGGCGTGTCGAGCATGTTCTCCATGGCCCGGGTCCAGTGGCAGCGCCAGGTGGTCTCGAGGTAGGTGCGCCGCAATCCGGGATCGACGAGCGCCTCGGGCGGCACGGGCTCCGACGGCGCCTCCGTCCCGGGCGCGGTGTAGATCCAGAGCAGCTCGCCGATCTCCCGCACCGGGAGCGGGGTGGCCCCGAGCCGCTCCAGCTTGGCGTCGGGGTTGAGCGGGACGCCGCGGGCCGTTCCGTCGGCGCCGAAGCGCCAGCCGTGGAACGGGCAGGCGATGCAGCCGTCGTCCCCGACCGAGCCGAGGGAGAGCTCGACGCCCCGGTGGGGGCAGCGATCGACCAGCGCGGCGGCCTTCCCGTCCCTTCCCCGGAAGAGGACGACCTTCTCGCCCGCGACCTTGACGCCGACCGGACCGTTCGTCACGGACCGTGAAGGAAGCAACGGGGTCCAGACCCTGGCGAATCCCTGGAATGCCATGGTGGCGGTAATCCCGTCCCCTCAGCGGTAGGACGCCGGCAGCGCGTATCCGCGGGCCGCCAGCATCGAGATGAGCCGGCCCGGGTCGTCGGTGATGATCCCGTCCACGCCCCAGTCGATGAGCTTGCTCACCAGCGCCTCATCGAAGACCGTCCCGCTGTGCTCGGGCCAGGTCCAGACGACCACCTTCAGCCCCAGCCGGTGGGCCTCGTCCAGCGTCTCCTTGGTCAGCTCCACGTCCTCCGGTTCCCAGCAGGTCCCGCCCAGGTCCTTGACCATCTGCGGGATGGAGTTGCCGTGGTCCTTCACCAGCACGCCGCCGGTCCATAGGCCGGCCTTGGCGGGATCGGGGTCGAAGAAGCTGTTGGGGGTGCCGGGCTCGTTGTCCCACTCGGTGAGGTAGGCCGTCTTCACCCGGGCATCGAGCTTCTGCAGCTCGTACAGGCATCGCCAGATGTCGGGGTTGAGCCGGATGTCGTGCGAGACGAGGACCTCGCCGTCCCGGGTCATGACGACGTCCATGTCCACCCAGTGGGTGCCGATGGCGAGGCCGGTGTCGTAGCCCGGGATCGTGTTCTCGGGAGCGAAGCTCCTCGCCCCGCGGTGGGCATAAACTTGAAGGTGCTTCTTGCCGACGTCCGGATCGGCCGGGTCGCCTCCCGAGCCGCAGCCGGTCGAGAGGAGCAGGAGGAGGCCGAGGGCAAGCAGGCGCCCTGGCGAGCGGTGCAGGGAGGAGTTCACGGGGCCTCCAGCGCGTGGCGAACGCGGACGTAGGTCGGGGTGAGCGGTGGCGGGTACCCTGGAGCGAAGTGGGCCCACAGCTCCATCGAGCTGGTGTCGAGGACGATGGACTGCATGGTGAAGTAGTGCTCGGGGGTGGAGAGGAAAAGGGCGCCCGTCGTCCAGTCGTCCCCGTTGAGCCCGTAGTAGCCGGCGATCCCCTTCATCCTGCCCACGTCCACCTTCATTCCGCCGAGGGCGCCGGCGCCGGCGTAGAGCCCCTGGAAGCTGGCCCACCGGTAGTCGTTGGAGACGTCGTACTGCCAGTCGGTGAGAGGAAGACGGAAGTCGTTCACGACCGCCAGCGTGTCCGGGATCCCCCAGGTCCTGCCGATGTCCGGGTTGAGCGGGGAGTCGCCGAGGCGAAGGCCGCGGCCACCGAGAGCGGAGTCGTCGTTCTCGACCACCCCGGCCACGTTCTGGTCCGCGACGAAGACGTTGTGGCTGAAGGCGTACTTTCCGGCCAGCATGTGGTCGGCGACCTCCTGCATGGTCGAGAAGTTCTCGATCGCGTAGCGCAGGTCGAAGACGTAGGAGCGCGTGCCGGTGAGGTCCTCCGGGTAGGGCTTCTCCAGATTCCCGTCCAGCACGCCACCGAAGACCTTGCGTGCGTTGAACTGGCTCGACGCGGAGAGCATCCCCAGCATGGTCAGGTTCACGCTGCTCTTCGATCCGTTCTTGAAGGTTTGGACCGCGCTCAGGGGCGCCGCGATCTCGGCCGTGGCGGTGAACCAGTCCAGATTGCGGCCCAGGATGGTCTTCCCGGTCGCGGACGCCTCGCCGAACGCCGCGGACGCGGAGCAGCCTCCGGGCCGCAGCACGTCCGGGAAGAGGTTGACCACGAGCAGCTCGTTCGCCGAGAGCCTCCCGTCCTCCGCGTCCGTGGCGTAGCCGTAGATCTCCTGCATCCCCTGGATCTCGTCCACGTAGTCCTGCGGGACGTTGGCCGCGATGGCCCGCGCGCGGCGCACCAGGTCGGCGATCGTGAGGGTCGGCTGCTGAACCTCCGCGAGGACGGCGTTCACGATGTCGAGTTGCAGGTAGATCAGGGCATCGAGGCGCGCCTCGTAGTCGGGCACCGTCGCCCGGATTGCCTCGGCGTAGGCCCTGCCCACCTCCCGGTGGGTCCGGCCGGCGTGGTCCAGGACCACATCGTAGTAGCCCGCGTTCCTCTGGATGATCACCGCAGGCGAGGAACCGCCACCGGAGCCGGAACACCCCACCAGGACGGACAGGGCGAGGAGCAATGCGGTCGATTTCGTCGTCGCGAATCCGGGATCTCGCATGGGCGGCCCCTCGGGGTTGACCCACGAGGTCGCAAGCCATGTGCCGCTCTCAACCGGCCCGTTCCCCAGGGTTCCCGGCGCAGTCAGCGGGCCCTGGCGACGGGTTGCCTACACCCTGGGTCGGTCCCGATCCACCGACGGCGCGCGGCACTCGATGTGCGCGATGCGCCCGTCCGGGTGGTGGTGCACCACGCTGACCGTCGCGCGCCGGGCGTCCTCGATCTCCTGCTCCCGCAGGTCGAAGCGGCGCGCGTAGGCCGAGACCGGCAGGGCCGACTCCAGCTTGGCCCGGCGGCGCGGGAGCTTCCGCCACGCCACGAGCGTCCCCGAGGTCCCCGCGATCGCGGCCAGCGAGAGCGGAAGGCTCGGCCCGCCGGCCGGCAGGAGCGTGAGCCCCCAGACCGGTACTTGGGGAGCCAGATGGGCGAGCTGGCCCACGGTCTTCACCAGCGGAGCCCACAGCCAGAGCCACCCGCCCCAGAGGGCGGCCGTGGAGGCCGTGGAGGCAAACCGGTGGTGCCAGGCCAGCCGGTCGCTGGCCTCGATGATCAACGTCGACTTCATGTTTCTCCAGTCCCTACGCACATTTCTGGTGCGGTTCCAGGGAGGGCGCGGTGTAACCGACCGCCGCCCTCCTGTCCAGTCAGACGCCCGAGCGGCGCCTTCGATTCACGGGCGAATCCCGCGGTCCGGGCTGACCCACCGGGCGCGCGCACCTTTTCCCCTTGCAAAAACAAGAGGATACGCCGCGATCGTGGTCGCGGCGCCGATGACCCAGTAGGCGACCGGGTACCAGATCATCCAGAAGAGCGCACGACCGAGCCCCCGGTCGTACCGGGCGTCCATCGCGGTCGAGAAGACGAACTGCAGCAGGCAGGCCGTTCCCAGCAGGACGCCCCCCGACGCGGGAACGAGCGGCGACCCGACCGGGGGAACCATCCCGGCGGGAAGCACCAACCCGAGGAGCCAGAGGAGGGAGAGGGCGAGCAGGGCGTAGGCCCACACGGCGCTCGCCGTCATCTCGAGGAGGAGCGGCCAGAGGTGACGCTGCGACGGCTTCACCCAGGCGTCCAGGTTCCGGAGCAACGTCTGCGCGCCCCCCGTGGCCCAGCGGAGCCGCTGCTTCCACAGGCCTCGCAGGGTCTCGGGCATGAGGATCCAGGTGAGCGCCCGGGGCTCGAAGAGGACGTCCCACCCGGCCCGGTAGAGCTTCCAGGTGATGTCGATGTCCTCGGTGAGGACGTCGGTGCTCCAGTAGTCGACCTGGTGCACGGCGGAGCGGCGGAACGCCGTGATCACCCCACTCACCGTGAAGATGCGTCCGAAGGTCTTCTGGGCCCGCTTGATTGTGCCGACGATGCAGGAGAACTCCCCCACCTGCACTCGCCCCAGGATCGTCGAGCGGTTCCGGATGCGCGGGTTGCCGGTGACCGCGGCCACGCCCGGCTTCTGCACGAAGTGGCGCACCAGCCAGTGGGCTGCGTGCCGGTCGAGCAACGCGTCGCCGTCGATGCAGACCAGGATCTCGTGCCGGGCGAGGAGCGCCCCGGTCCGGAGCGCCACCGCCTTGCCCTGGTTCTCGGCGAGGTGGATCACCCGCAGCCGCGGGTGGACCTCGGCGAGCCGCTCCAGCACCGCGGCGGTGCCGTCCCGGCTCCCGTCGTTGATCGCGATGACCTCCACGTCCGGGTAGTCGAGCGCAAGCGCATGGGTGATGGTCTCCGCGGCGTTCTCCTCCTCGTTGAAGCAGGGGATGAGCACCGAGATCGGAGGCGGATCCGCGAGCGGGACCGGTGCGTCCCAGGAGGACTGGCCACGCTCCCGCCGCCACCAGAACAGGGCCGCCCCCACCATCCAGACCGCCGACATGACGAGCGGGTACCAGAAGACGTAGGAGAGCAGGACCCTCCCGACGGTGGCGAGCGCGTTCACCCGTGGGCCTCAGGGCGCGGCGCGCGGGGGCGCCGGCCTCTGCGAGAGCACGCGCCGGATCACCGCCGGGTCGGGGTGATTCTTCATGGGGGTGTCGGGATAGTAGCCGACGTGCTGCACGCCGAGCTCGAAGAGCATTCGGATGGTGCCGGCGAGCTCGTCGCTGGGGATGGGCTTCGAGTCCTGGCGCCAGTCCACCGCCTGCAACTCGAAGACCACCTTCTTCATCGCCCCCCGCGCCTTCACCTCGGCCACGAGGTCCCGGTAGAAGGCGGCCGGGTCGGGTGCATTCTCCATGTACGGCATGGCCATGATGGCCGTGAAGTCGTACCGGGCCAGCGAGTTGTCGAGCGACTGCGCGTACCACGCCTCCGCGCGCGGCTGGAGCACCACCTGGGCGTAGAGGTTGCGGGCCGTGACGAGCGCGGGCTGCTCCCGGCGGACGATGGCCGCGAGCTCCATCGCGAAGTCGTCGAGCGCGTTGATCTTGAAGATGGTCCACCGCCCCACGAGGTCGTCGCTCCGGCGGATCGCCTCCACCGATCCGGGCAGGCCCCAGCTCCGGTAGGTCTCGAGGGCCGGCGGGCTGGCGTCCTCGCGGTCCGAGAGGGTGAGGTCGTCGTGGAAGAGGAGCCCGTCGAAGCTGGCCGAGCGGGCCAGGTCCTCGTAGATCTCGCGGATGGCCTGTCGAGCCCGGGGCGAGAACGGCGAGAGGCGCCGGTAGGCCATGTCCACCCGGCCAGCGGTCTCGCCCTCGGCCACCGGCAGCGCGGTCACCACGTCCCTGGAGGCGGGGTCACCCGGAGGCAACTCGAACGCGAGGGCCGGGAACCAGGCGTAGAGCCGCCGCACCTGCGTCCGGGTGCGGATCTGCCAGGCGACCCGGTTGAAGAGATCGGCCCGCATGGGCAGGCGGCGGCTCGGGAAGTAGACCGCGTCCGCGGACCCGTTCGCATCGGGGTCGGCGAAGGCCTGCAGGTAGACGGTGTTCACGTTCAGCCAGATGAGCCGATCGAGCAGGTGCGCCAGGTTGCGCTCCTGCTGGGCCGGGTCGGGGTCGTAGATCGCGTCGAGGTCCACGTGGGCGATGGACTGGGGTCGGTCCTCGTCGGAGACGTCCTCCTCGCGCTCCTCCAGCTCCTTCGCGAAGGCGGGGAGCGTGAGATCACCCTCGACGATGAGCCGCCGGAGCGCCAGGAGGGGCGTGCCTGGGCCGTTGGCCCCGTCGAGGAGCGTGAGGCCGACCTGGAAGCCGAGCCGCTCGGCGATGGCCACGCTGGTGGCGTTGTACCGGCCGTAGGGCCAGGTGATCACCCGCGGCCTCTTGCCCGTGCGCTTCCGGATCTCGGAGACGCTCCTCGAGAGGTCGGCCTCGATGCGGCGGCGGTAGGAGGCCTCGTCCTCGTAGCGCCTCTGCTCGGGGAGCCAGCGCCGGCTGGTGGCCGCGGCCTCCACGTTGCCCTGCGGGTTCGCCAGGATGCCCCGGTGCAGGTCCCAGGAGTGGCTGCCCACCTCGACGAGGCCGCTCTGCCTCATCTCCCGCAGTGCCTCCCAGGAGATCATCGTCTTCCGCGGCTGCTGCTTCCCGTCGACGTCGACGAACTCCTTCCCGTCCAGCCAGGTTCCCACCACGCTCACCACGGCCGGGATGCGGAACATCTCGAGCACCGGCCAGGCGTGGACGAAGACCGACTGGTACGCGTCGTCGAAGGTGACCAGCACGGCCTTGTCCGGGAGCGGCCTCTTCCCCGCGCGACTGGCGAGCAGGTCGTCGATGCTGACGAACCGGTAGCCGTGGTTCCGGAGCCAGTCCATCTGGCGGAGGAAGTTGGTCGGCGTGACCGCGTACGCGGGCGTGAGCGCGTCGGTCTTGTCGGCGATCTCGTGGTAGCTGAGGATGGTGAGCTCGCCCCGGTCCCTCGCCGACGCCAGCGCGGGAAGGAGGAGGAGGAGGAGGGGCAAGATTCCCCGGAGCAGTCGAGCGGAGGCCATTCGACCCGTATACTAGCGCCACCGACGTCAAGGCGCGGGCGCCAGCAACTGCGGGGCGGTCTTCCCGAGCAGGATGGACTCCTGGCCTGGAAGGGAGACGCCCGCGTTCTCGTCCCGACCCTGCAGGATGTACCTCGGCGCTGCGCTGCCGAACTCCTCGACCGCTTGCCTGCTGAGCTTCCCGATGTCGCCGCCCTTGACCCGGTTCCAGATCAGCGAAAGCTTCATGCCCGGGAAGCCCGCCAGCATCTCGTAGTCGCCATCGGAGTCTCCGGCCGCGAACAGCGGGTCCCAGTTCTTGCCGAGGCCGACCTTGATCGCCCGGTCGATCGCTTCGACCTTTCCCTGCCGGTACGTCTTCGCCCATCCGGGCCTGTACTCGGGCAGGAGGATCCCGCTGGCGTCGGTGGCCAGCTCCATCGCGATGACGTTCTCGGGCGGGACGCTGTACCCGAAGTTCCCCGGCGCGCCGAAGGTCTCCACCACGGGCTTGAAGCTGGCGGAGACGACGAACACGTCGATCCCGTTGGCCTGGAACGTCGAGATGAGGTCCTGCATCTCGGGGATGACGCGCAGCCCGCCGTTGAACGAGCACTCGACGGCTCCAGCCCTCGTCGGGAAGCCAGGCGGGGACCTGAGGACCACCTTCACGAGCTCGCGCCCGAGCTCGTGGGCGATGGCCTCTCTCGCCAGCACCTTCACCTCCGCCGTCGAGTGGCCGGCGAGGAGGTACGTCACCCACGGGAAGGCGTAGTCCGCGCCGATGCCCGGCGTGGCGACGTACCCGTCGTAGAGGAAGGCGAGCTTGGCGAAGAAGTCCTGGAACTGGGGCGTCTCGAGCACCACCTCGAGCGGCGAGTTGCCTCCGAGGCCCGAGTAGGCGTCGTGCAGGAAGGCGTAGTCGCTCGCGAGGTCGGCGTGGATGTCCGCGAGCAGGATGGACCCGTGGGTCGCCGACAGCCGGGTCACGCCGTTCACCGAGTCGAGCAGGATCGCCCGGAACTGGTCCTTCGTGAGCTTGTACCGGAGGTGGGTCGCCTGGAAGCGCACGATCGTCTCCTCGACGTCGAACTGGGCGGTGGTGCTGTCCCAGTCGAGGACGACGTAGCCGGGCTTCGCCGCGTCCCAGTACCTGCCCCCGCGTCCGTGGTCGGCCATCACCTGGTTCAGGACGAGATGATTCCTCTCCGACCAGTTCAGACGATCGAGGGCTCTCGGCGGCCCCGGCTGCACGCTCGAGGAGGCGGAGCTGCAGCCACTCGCCAGGGCTGCGAGCAGGAGGACGACGAGGGCTCTTCTCACGGCTTCTCCAGATCGCGCGGTTGCCTGTCGATGATAGGAGGCGTCGCCGTGAGGAACCGGGCGTCATTCGGGTAGCGACCCGGGAGGACCACGAAGCGCGGGCGACCCGAAAGGCCGACGCCAGCTCGCTCCTTCCGTGCTTGATTCTTGACCCGGAAGTCAACGCGCGCTTGGGGGGCGCCCATCGGAGGTCGTCTTCATGCACGCACGCCCCCTGGATCGTCCCCTCGCCGCCCTGCTCCTCCTCGGCGTCCTGCTCGTCACCTTCTCGATGGCGGGCTGCAGCAGCAAGAGCAGCGGCGGCAGCCCCACGCCCCAGGCCGACACCACGGTGCTCGTGTACGTCATCGGGTCGGATCTGGAGACCAGGTCCCAGTTCGCGACCCAGAACATCCTCGAGATGATGGAGGTGGGCTCGACGGCCAGCATGAACGTCGTGCTCCAGACGGGCGGCGCGACGCCCGAGGGCACGGTCCCGGCGGACAAGGAGTCCATGCAACCAGAGAGCATCAACTGGACCCAGGTGCAGCGGTACCTCGTCCACCAGGGTTCGCTCCAGCAGCTCGCCGACCTCGGGCCCGACCAGCGGGGCACGAAGCTCGACATGGGAAGCCCGGCGACGCTGGGAGACTTCCTCCGCTGGGGCCTCGATCGTTATCCGGCCGAGAAGTACATCGTGGTCCTGTGGGACCACGGCGGAGGCGTGAACCATGGCGTCGGTCCGGACGAGGTCACCAGGACGCCGCTCCCGGTCGCGGGGATCAGCAAGACCCTGGCGGCGGTGAGCACCGCCATGAAGCAGAAGTTCACGATCGCCGGATTCGACACCTGCCTCATGGGGACCGCCGAGGTCGCCACGAGCCTGGCCTCGAGTGCCGAGTACCTCGTCGCGTCCGAGGATCTCGAACCGGGTCCGGGCTGGGACTACAAGGCGTTCCTCGAGTACGTCGCGCAGAATCCCACCGCGACGGGCGACGCGATCGGGAGGAAGATCGTCGATACCTACGTGGCCAAGTCCACCAGGCACGACACGACCTACCCGGTCACGCTCTCGGTCGTCGATCTGTCGCGGTCGCAGAGCTTGATCGACGCGACCGGCGCCTTCGCGACGGCCCTGGATCCTTACGCCGGGAACGTGGCGGGCTGGAAGCAGATCGCGCTGGCGCGCCTGGGCGCGCTGGATTGGGACACCTCCGCGATCTTCGGGATGGCCACCGATCTGGTGGACATGCACGGGTTCGTGACCCGGGTGGTCGAGCACGTCCAGAGGAACATCGCTCCGGATCCCGACCTCGCGAGCAAGGGCGCCGCCCTGAAAGCCGCCATCGGCACCGCCGTCGTGTACTCGCGCGGATCGGGGACCGACGTGGGGGCGACCGGACTCACCGTCTACTTCCCCTCCGTCCTGGGGGCCTTCGTGAAGGAGGACGGCCCGGAAGCCACCACCTACACGACCAACACGGCGGTGGATGGCCAACCGTTCTTCGCGGCCACCTACACCGGCGTCCGCACCGCGACGGGGCTCGACCCGGCGGGGCTGGTGAGGAAGTACTTCGACTTCTACGCGGCCAACAAGGCCGACCTCGAGGCGTCGGTGACGATGGGCGAATACCCGGGCGAGATCTTCGCGGCGACGATCTCGAGCGACTTCGATTACGCGCTCGCCTCCCATCGTCCCACCGAACCCTGCAAGCTCTATACGGGCGCCAAGGTCACCGCTCCCTACGTCCTCGCCCCCTGCTACGACGGGATGCAGGCCGTCATCGACCGCACGCCCGCCACCGGAGCCGGCGCGTGGAAGATCGACTTCGCGCCCAGGGAGATGTGGCCCCACATCTGGGACTTCCCGGTCGCCCTGGTCCCGGATCAGATCGCCCTGAACAGGACGGGGGAGTTCGCCACCTACCTGGTCCCGGTCTTCCTCTACGACGAATCGGACGCCGAATACGTCCCCGGCTTCCTGAGGGTGGTGGACACCTTCGACCCGGACCCGGACAAGCGGTACGAGGTGCTCGGGTTCCAGTACCACGCGGTCCGGACGAGCGGGAAGGTCGCCCCGGTGGTGCGCGGGCAGTTCTATGCACTCGGCGCCTACCACTGGGAATCGGGCGAGTTCCTCCGGACGGACCGGGCGGTCTTCGTCGAGGGCCGGACCTTGCAGATCACCGAGAAGCTCATCGGCGGCGGCCTGTTCACCTACTTCGTGGCGGACCTGACCGGCACGATCCAGTCTCCGAAGGACCTCGTCCACTACCCGGCGGCGATCATCCGGTTCGGCGCCAATCCGCCGACCATCGCCCCGGGCGGGACGACCACCCTCTTCTGGGACGTCGCGGGCGCCACCTCGATCTCGATCGACCAGGACGTCGGGCCCCAGACAGGCACCTACGTTCTCGTGAAGCCGGAAGCCACCACGACCTACACGCTGACGGCCACCAACTCCGGGGGGAGCGTGACGGGGACCGTGAAGGTGACGGTCACGCCTGCCCCGCCCTGAGCGGCGCCTTGCGGGGGCGCGACTTCCGGAATGCCTCGCTGGCGGCCCGGATGTCCGACGCCAGCGACTCCCGGGTCAGCTCGCAACGGTCGAGGAGGGCTCGCACCCCGGAGCGAATCTCGCTCCGGAAGACCTTCCGGGCCTCGTCGCAGGCCATGAAGCGCTCCCGCCGCTCCGCCCGGAACTTGCCAAGCATCGTCGTGATGTCGTTGCCGAGGGCTTCCATACGGGGACCATCGTTCCTTCCCGGTGGTGACCGACAGGACCGATCCCCGGGCTCGCTGCGAGCGGGCCCGGGGAGGGGATCCAGCAGCCGGCGCTGCTACGCGTTCGGAGCGGCGGCGGTGGCGGTCAGGCCGATCGCCTCGGCGTACTTGAGGTAGGTCTCGACGGAGGCGATGACGACGCGCGCCTCGATGGAGAGCAGCTCGATGCCGACCAGCGAGACCTTCGCCCAGGCGTCGATCACGATGCCCTTGTCGAGGATCCGGTCCACCACTTCCGCGAGGCTCGACGAGTCCGTGGACTTCATGACCTTTGCCATTGAAACCTCCAGCTGCATGCGCGAGTCGCTCGATTGCGACCTCTCCCCCGGGAAAGAGCATCCGCCGTGCCAGGAAGTTCACGGAATGGCGCCGTGCCCGGGTGGTGAGTTTGCACGGATTTCCAGCGTTCCCGGGAGCGCGCACGGGCGCGCCCCGTCCGGGAGGGAGCCGACTCCCACGATCCCTGCCCGGGAACTGGGAGTTCGGTCCCCGAGGCTCCCTGGTCCTGGGGGTGGGCCTCCTTCCCGTCACGCCTCCTCCGGCGCCACAGGCAACTCGACCCGGAACGTGGATCCCTTCCCGACCTCGCTCTCGACGGTGAGCGTCCCTCCGTGGGCGGTGACGATGGCGTGGATGATGGGGAGTCCCAGCCCGGTGCCTTCCCCGGCGGGGTGCGTCGTGAAGAACGGGTCGAAGATCCGCTCGACCACGTCCGGGGCCATGCCCACTCCGTCGTCGATCACCTCGATGCGGGCCATACCCGGACCTCCGTGCCCGAGCCGAACGACGACCTCGCCCTTCCTGCCTCGGGGCGACGCCTTGGCTGCGTTCGTGACCAGATTCACGAGCACCTGCCCGATCTGGCCGGGCGAGGCCACCACGTCGGGCGCCCCGCGGTCCTCGACGCGGAGGGTCACCGCCGCCCCCACCGATCCGGGCAGCCAGCGCATGGCCTGATCGACGATCTCGATGATCCGCACCCGGGCCCGCTGCGGGTCGGGACGCGCGAAGAGCGACAGGTCCTTGACGATCTGCGCGATGCGCTGCCCCCCGTGCTGGGTATCCTGGAGGGAGTCCAGGATCTCGTCGAGGAGTCGGGCCAGGTCGTCCCGACCCTCGGTGGCGCCCTCCGTGACGAGGCGGCGCGCCTCCTGGGCCAGTTCCATGGCGGTCCCCCCTCCGGCGAGGACGCTGGAGAGGGGGTTGTTGATCTCGTGAGCGACGCCCGCCACCAGCGTCCCGATCGCTGCGAGGCGTGACTGCACCGCGAGTCGCTGCTCCAGCTTGCTCATCTCGGTGACGTCCTTCGCGACGCCCACGATCCCCACGATGCGTCCGTCGTGATCGTGCAGGGGAGCCTTCGTCGAGAGAAACGTCCGCGCCCCGGTCGGGCCAGGGACGTTCTCCTCGAAGGTCAGGGGTGCCATCGACTCCAGGACCTCGCGGTCGTGGAGGGTCAACGCCCCTGTCAGCAGCGGGTCCCCGAAGATCTCCGCATCCGTCCTTCCCAGCACCTCCTCCGACGGCTTCCCGACGACCTGGAGCGCCGCCGCGTTCACGAACGTCCATCTTCCCTCCAGGTCCTTGGCGAAGATGGAGTCGGGGCTGGAGTCGGCGATGGCGAGCAGGAGGGCCCTGCCGCTCCTGACGGCCTCCTCGGCCTGCTTCCGTTCGGTGATGTCGTGGATGATGGAGTGAAGCAGGTCCTTCCCCCTGAACTCGACCTTGCTGCTGAAGACCTGGACGTCCCGGACGGAGCCGTCGGCCCGGCGGTGGCGGAACTCGAAGTGCACGCGCTTCAGGCTCCTGGCCCTCTCCATCTCCTCCGCGATCTTCTCCGCCGGAAGCGTGTTGAGGTCCTGGATGCGCATCTGCCGGAGACGGTCCCTGGGCCATCCGTAGAAGCTCGCAGCCGCGGGATTGGCGTCGATGATCCTGCCGGTCTCCGGGTCGATGACCAGCTTGACGGCAGCGTGGTTCTCGAACAGTCCCCTGAAGAGTGCCTCGCTTTCGTGGAGGTCCCGCTCGATCCGCTTCCGCTCGGAGATGTCGGCCAGCGCGATTCGCGCCTCCGCCCCCCCGTCGCTCCTTTGGATGAACTGGCAGATCACCTGGGCGTCGAACACCGTTCCGTCGCCTCGGTGCATCCGGAGGTCTCCGGCCTGCTTCTCCTCGCCCTGCCGGGCACGGGAGAAGAGGCTCTGCCAGGCCGCAGCGCGCTCCGGGGCGACGAGGACCGCGAAGCGCTTCCCCCGGAGCCGCCCCGGGGAGATGCCGAGAAGCGTGGCGGCGGTGAGGTTCGCCCCCGTGATGAATCCAGCCTCATCGAGGGTGATGTAGCCGTCAGGCGCGAACTCGAACAGGTCGACGTAACGGTTCCGGGCCTCCTCGGCCGCGCTCCGGACGCGCCGGAGCTCCTCGTTCTGCATTTCCAGCTCGACCTCTTGAACCTCGAGTTCGTGCAGGAGCGCCGCCCCGGACAGCGACGTGGCAGCCCGGGGAGCACCCTTGTCAACCTGGGCCTCGGCTGCTTCCCGCAGCTTCTCGAGATCGATGATGCCGAGGTCCGCCATCCGGAACTGGGGAACCAGCCTGGCGGCGAGCGGGTCTTCTGGACGGTGGGCCGGATCGAGGAGGTCGTGGACCCGGACCCCGTAGACCTTGGCCAGCGCCGAGAGCATCTCGATGGTCGGGAAGCGGCGACCCTTCTCCACCCTGGAGAGGCCACCGGGGTCGATCCCCGTGCGGGCCCTCACCTCTGGCCCCGTGAGGCCCGACGCGATCCGCACTTCGCGCAGGCGCCCGCCCAGCGCCACCGCGTCGGGGTCGGATGCGTCCTCGCTGGTGGATTCCGGCGGAGTGCCCGGCGGGTGCTCGCTCACGGTCGGCGCCAGCTCCTGTGGCCAATCAGCGTACGTGGAGGGTCGGGAATCAACAAGGGCGCACGAACACCATTGCTGTGAATTTCACAGGCCAGGCTCCCGGAACGCGAGGGCGCTCCCAGGCACTCGTCCGGTGGGGCGGAGCCGGACGAGACCTACTTCAGGTACCAGTCGGAAGTTCCGTGAATCCTCACGGACCCAGGTTCACGACCTGGCTCGAGGTCACCCGATCCCCGATCTTCACCCGCAGGCTGCCAGGGACGAGGTGCACGTAGAAGGCAAAGGTCCCGTGACGGTCGCCGATGTCGAGGACGACGCAGTTGCCGGCGGCGGTTCCGGACGTGATCGGGATGACGTAGGAGCCGGTCGGAGTGTCGTCCGGGATGCCGTCCCTTGCGTCCACGATGGTTCCGTCCGCCACCGCCAGCAGGTCCGCACCGTAGGAGACCCAGGGACCGGAGGCGCGGCAAACGATGACGGACCGGCCACGAACGCCAAGGGGCGGCTCGCGCCGCCCCTCGCCACTGCACTTCCGTCGGGAGAACCTCGCGCTACTCCTTGCGCTTCCCGTCGATCTCCCGGGCCAACTCCTCGAGCTTGGCCGCGGCGGCCTGGTGTTCGTCGCCCTTCTTCTCCTCGGTCGCCTTGCCCGTGAAGTGCGCGGCGCCAGGGGCCCAACCCGGGGTGACCGTCGCGGCCAGGTCCTGGGCCGAGCGGTTGAACATCTTGCCGACCGGGCTCAGTGCAGCCTTGGCCGCCAGGTAGAGGCCGATGAAGGGGAGGAAGACCACCATCAGGCCACCGAGCACCGGCATGAGCATGAGGGCCGCTGCGGTGTTGAGCTTCACGAAGTGCTCGGAGGAGGCGCCGGGAAGCTTCTGCCCGTCCTTCTCGATGGGGAAGATCTCCCAGTTGCTCTTGGAGAGGTAGTACCCGCCCTGCACTGCGCTGCCGCCGTTGATGGTCTTCATGGTCTGTTCTCCCTTTCTGATGAGGAGTATGCGCGTGGCCACGCTCCTCCGATATTGGGAGAGGTCCCGAGCCTGCGGAGATTGAATCCGGGTGGAGGCCCGGGAAAACACCCGAACCCGGATGGGTGCATCGGCCAGACCCTCACCAAGGCCCAGTTTTCATGGCGAGAATCCGCAATGAGCATCCCTGCTGGGAACGGGAATCACCGGCCCCTGAAGAGCGGGTGGTGTCTCACCGGGGCGGCATCCACCGACTCGCTCTGGAGGGCAGCACCTGCCGTGTCGTACTTGCTCTCCGTTCCCATGGCGACCGGCACCAGGAACGCCCACAGGAGTTCCAGCGAGGCCTTGATCGCGGGCTGGCTCGCCGCGGCCGCCGTGTCCCTGGGGGTGTGGTAGGCGGGGTGATCGCCCATGGCCGTCGAGAGCGCCATGACCGCTGGGATCTTTCCTTCCGTCGCGAAGCAGGCGTGGTCGGAGCCCATCATGGGATCGAGCGCCTTGACCCCGTAGCCCATCCCCATGGCAGCGCTCGAGTTCGCCATCACCCGCGCGATCCATCCCTTGTCGGTGTCCGTGGCTCCGTAGAGATCGAGACCGCCACCGGCTCCCAGACCTACCATGTCCACGCTGATCATCACCTTGGTGTTCGCGATCGGGTAGAGGGGTTGCTGGTTGACGTAGTAGCAGGAGCCGATGAGACCCAGTTCCTCGGCGTTGTACGACGCGAACATCAGGGTTCGAGCCGGCTTGAGCCCGCTGGCCACGACCGAGCGGGCAAGCTCCATCATGACGGCGGTGCCCGAAGCGTTGTCGTCGGCGCCGGGGTAGACGTCCCCGTTCGGCCGCTTCCCCATGTGATCCAGGTGCGACCCGATCACCACCAGTTGATCCTTCAGCACCGGGTCGTTTCCGGGAATCACCGCGATCACGTTCGACGCGAACCCATTCGCCTTGTAGGAGCCGGCCTCGACCGTCGATCGCAGCCCGGTCATCCTGCTGTTGGGTCGTAGGGTGCTGTCGATCTCCATGACCCACTGCTTCAGCGAGGGAAGAGACAAGGAAAGGGAGTCCCTGTCGGTCTCCAGGGTGGCCATGTGGCTCACCTCGTCGGGTGCGAATCCGTACATGATGAGCCGCTGGTCCTCGTAGTACGGCGTGATGGTCACGATCGCCCGGGCGCCGCGACTGCGCGCGTTCGCCATCTTGTAGGACAGATACCCCGAGGAATAGGAGGTCTCCGCCCCCCCTCCGATGGATGCCGGGCAGTCGGAGTGAATGGCGGAACTCTTGGCCGGAACCCATTCCACGACGACCACCGTCTTGTCCCTCACGTCGATGCCGGCGTATTCGTCGAACCCGGCCGGACTCAGCGGGCATCCCGGATGTGCCGCCTGGCTGAAGGGGGGAACGGTGATCCCGTAGCCGGCGAACACCAGTTCCCCCGTCACGGATGCCGGGTCGGTGTACATGAGCAGCATGTAGTCGACACCCTCGATCAGGCTCCGGTCACCGATCGTGAAGACCGTCGCGCTGGTCTGGTTCCAGACCACCAGGGGGAAGGTCTGTAGATAACCCGGGCTGTTCGCGGGCGTCTCCAGACCGAGCTGTTGAAACCTCCTGACGACGAGTTCTGCCGCCCTCTCGGCACCGGGAAGCCCGCCCTGTCTTCCTTCATAGACGCTCGAGGCGAGCGTGGTGATGTCGTCGAGGACCCGCTGGGGATCGGGTCGGAACGCGGGCGGTTTCGCGTCCGTGCCGCAACTCAGGAGCAGGATGGCGAGGATTGCCGTCGAAGCCAGCGAAAGGACCCTGGGTGGCCTCATCGATGTTCACCTCCAGCAGCCAATCAGGTGTCGGAGCGGCCCACCTGCACGGATTCCGACCCGCTGTCTTTCGAGAGCATAGGCAGGAACGGGAGGCCGAAACGGTCCCATCCGGGGGCCCCATGTGGGACCCCTGAGAAACCTCCAGCCGCAGCCCGGTGCAGGCGGCCCCGTTGATGGGTTCGACATCCTTCGAGCACGCGGTGACGACGACGTACACATCGCGATCGGCCCGCAGCGTCACCGCGTCCCCCGCCTTGCTCGGAGCTGGCAGCGGGGTCAGGGTCCTGTCCTTCCCGATCTCCGTGCGCTGGAAGAAGTTGACCGGATCAGGAACCTCGGGCGGGGTCCACCCGAACTGGGAAGCTGCGATGCGGAAGTTCTCGTGGCGTCGACGTGCTCAACCACTTGTCGAAGTCGTCGGTCGCAACCGCGAACAGGTCCGCGACCTGCTGTCCCGCGACATCGACGATGCGCAGCCGCTCTCCGGCCTTCAGCTTCACCCGGCCGCCGGACTTCGGAGCGATCTCGACCACCTGCTTCACGTCGCTCGGCACCGGCTGCCGCCTCTCTCGATGGTCGACGCGGGTCGTCTCACCCGGCTTCCAACTCTCCCGGGCCATGGCGCGGTCCGGCCTACTGGTGACTGCTGATGAAATTCTTGAACACTGGGTAGGCCAGCTTTGGCACCCCGTCACGAAGAAGCAAATCGGTCCCCACCAGCCCCGCCCAAATGCCCGTGGAACTGGGGTCGTAGCTGTCGTCATGCGTCCACGTCAATCCCTTGATCCAACTGGTCCCGTAAGCAATCGTCAGAACGCCGCTTGCCCACTCTGCCTGAGCTTGCTGCGTGAGCCCCCCGTGCCAGTAGAAGCGGGACGTGACACCGAGGTCTTCGGTCTTTGAACTATAGGTGGTGTCCGCCACATACAGAGGGACGTTCAATACGTCGTGGATGGTGCTCAGATTCTCGAGAAATCTGTGCAGGTCGAGCGGCGCGAAGATCGTGCCGTATTGCGCTTGAATGCCGGCGAAATCGGGCTTGATGCCGTTTGCGATCAGGTATTTCATGAACTCCAGCGTCGTGAAGTCATTCGCGGGGGGATTCGACATCTGATACCCGACGTGGCCGGTCGCCGTGAAGTAGACCCCGAACTCCTTCAGCGGCGCCGCGTCCCTCGCCCCCTGCAGGGCTTGCTGCGTCAGTTCCGCAAGCTCGGCCAGGCTGTAGGAACCATCCACCTCCATTTCAGATGCCGGGTAGATCACGGCTACGGCTGGATTGGCGGCGTACCTGCTCACGACGGCTGCCGCATGGTCGTAGTAGACCCGCTTCAGCTCGGGGAATGGCAATAGCCGATAGGCCGGAGGGATGGTCCCATTCCCGGGGTTCTCGAGAATGTTGAGCACGACATTGAACCCCAACGACGTCGCCTGGTTGATCTGGAAATCCAGGCTGGTGAAGTCATACGTTCCAATGTGGGGTGCGAGGACCGTCCAGTTGCACACGATGTTCACGGAGTCGAACCCCGCCTGCCTGTAGAGCTCAAAATGGGGGATGGCACTCGGCTCGATGTAATTTGACCAACCCGCGGTGAACATGAAGTCGGAGCGCGCCGTGGTGGCCTGCCGGACTGCCTCTAGAACCACGTTTTCCTTGAGTGGCACGATGCTCGACAAGGCAGCGTAGGCAGCCAGTGCCCGAGCCGAGCCGGTGCTCAGGGACTGCGCAGCGAGCAACTGATTCGTTGCGGCATCCAGTGCGAGCGCGATGTCGGGCGGGAAGGTGATTCCCGAGTTCGTGTACTGCGTGAAGGCGGCTCTTGCGGCATGCAATTCCGACCACGCAAAGGCGAGAGGAAGTTCGACGATCCGGGACTGCCAGCGCCCCACCTTGAATCCGGTTCCTTCGTCGTCTGCGCGAAGGAATACCGTTCCGACCTTGTCGATCCTCTCGCCCCAGAGGGCCGTCAGGTAAAGGTCCTGACCTGCCGGGACGACGAAGCCAATGTAGGTGATGCCATTTTGATTGATGTCGAACGGGACGCTACCAGCCTGTGCGGTCGCTGGAGGCGTCCCCATCCGATACACGCCGTAGTTGTAGTAAATCCCCCATTGCGTCGAGGGCGGATCGACGATGTAGTTCGTGTAATTTGAAAAGTCTCCAGCGCTGATGCGGTTGCCGGCGGCGCTGTAGGCATCAAGAAGAAGCGTCCCGATGTTTGTGGCTGGATCGGGTTGCGTCACGGGAAATGCGATTGTCGGCGACGCGCCGCCGCCGGGCGCAGGATTCACGACACTGACGCTGGCCATCCCCTCTGTCGCAACATCGGCCTCCGCAATCGACGCCGTGAGCCGTGTGGCATTCACGTAAGACGTTGCTCGGTCGAGGCCGTTCCACTGCACGGTCGAGGTGGAAACGAACCCCGTCCCGTTGACGGTCAGAGTAAAGGCTGAACTGCCTGCTGGGAGGGATGCGGGTGACAAGGAACCGGCCGCCGGCGCTGGATTGCTCGCCGTGAACTGGACCGGCGAAGACGTTCCGCCGCCGGGCGCTGGATTGAAGACCGTCACGGCGGCCGTACCGGCGGCACCGATGTCGGCGGCCGTGATCGATGCCGTCAGATGTGCTTGGTCAACGTAGGCCGTCACCCGGGGCGACCCGCCCCAACGAACGCTCGACGACGGCAGAAAATCCGACCCGTTCACGGTCAGTGTGAAGGCCGTCCCACCGGCCGTGCTTGCCGACGGGGAGATGGAGCCGATCGATGGCACCGGGTTCGCAGGTGCGGGGGTGACCGTCACGGTCGTGGCACCTGTCACCGACCCGGCCGAGTTGGTCGCCGTCAGCGTGTAGGTCGTGGTCGTGCCCGGGCTAACGCCCCTGCTCGTGCCGGTGACCGCCCCGATGCCCTGATCGATGGAGAGACTCGTAGCTCCGGTCACGCTCCAGGAGAGGGTCGAAGACTGGCCCGACTGGATCGATGCGGGCGTTGCGGTGAAGGAGGAGATCACCGGGGCGCTGGTACCGCCACCGGTGTCACCGATGCTGGAACTTCCGCACGCGGTCACCAGCATGAGAAGTCCGAATGCGAGGACGGGTGGAAGTTCCCTGCCGGTCACGGGTGGCTCCTACTGCGATAGCCCATCCTTCCTTCTCCTCGAGCACTGGACTTGTGCGCTCCAGCTTTGTGAAGGACCCGACGCTGCCATGTAGGGGCGTGTAGACTCAAGCGACCCCAACGGGGGTATGCGGGTGCACCGGGAAAATGCTGAGTCCCTAGAATTACTGAGTCAGACTTCGGACCGACCGTCGCCAGTAGGCCGATTCTGCCGACCAAGCGCTCCCTAAGGGACAATCCCGTGTGAACAGGTGGGCGGTTGTGCCATACACCGCTTGGAGGTGCCCCTCTCGGGCCTCCCAGGAGCACTGGATGCGACGCTCAGGCAAGCACCGCCCCCTACTTTTCTTGGTCGCACTTTCTGGACTCGTGCTGTCCTCCTGTGGCGACGGCGCTGGTCCGACCGACGCGATCTCGGGCTCCGTGAGCGGCACAATCGCACCTGGCGTCACGGTCGCTCTTTCGGGCGCAGGCAGCGCCACAACCACGACCGGACCCTCTGGTACCTACTCCTTCTCCGGGCTCGCGAACGGCTCCTACACGGTCACGCCCTCCCTCGCCGGCTACACCTTCTCGCCAGCCACCAGAGCGGTGACCGTGGCCGGGAACAACGTCACAGGCCAGGACTTCGTGGCAACGGTCGCCGTTCCCCCGTCCGTGATTGCGGTCACGCCAGCCGACGGCGCTACCGCCGTCGGGCTCGACTCCTCTCTCGCCCTCGTCTTCTCGAAGCCCGTGAACGTCGCCACGGGAGCCATCACACTGACCGGTCCATCTGGAGTCGTGCCGATCCAGGTATCCGTTGCCGGCACGACCGTCAGCGTCAAGCCTTCAGCACGCCTCGGGGTCGACACCCGCTACACGCTTTCCTCGACCGCCGTGGTGACCGATACGGATGGCACCCCCGGTCGGACCTTCACCTCTTCGTTCAGCACCGGTCCGAGCACGGCCCCTGTCGTGCTCGGCTCCCTCATTTCAGACTCATTCAACCGGTGGCGATGGGGCGGCACCGAATGGAACGTGATTCCCATGCTTCGCGAGAACGGGCAGCAGGTGATGCGCGCATGGGTGACGATTCACTCGGCCCCGGAACTGCGCACCAAGCCTCCCTCCGAGTGGAGAACGATCCCGTGGAGGGATATCTCCTGGAGTTCCTGGGAGGTCACGGGGGCCATCTTGCGGGAGGCAGCAGACGCAGGATTCCCGCTCCAGGTGGTCCTCTTCTTCGGCGACTCATCGATGCACGCCGGCCGCCAGGACCGCCCAGTAGAATGGCTGGGACTCACCGAGGAGGAGGTGGCCGTCCGGATCGAGGGGGTCGCGAGGGACACGGCCCTGTACTTTCAGTCACTCGGTCTCGACATCGGCACCTTCGAGATCGGGAACGAGACCGACTTCGGATTCTGCGGTATCGAGCTCGTGAAGACCGTTCCCGTCCCACCGGGGACCGATCCGGTGAACAACCCCGCCTGGATGCGGGCCAACATCTGGACGAAGGTGGCCCCACTCTTCAAGGCCGGCATTCGCGGACTCCATTCCGTCTACCCGAGCGCGCGAATCGCGCTACACGTCGCGGGGTTCGGCTATAGCGTAGACGACCTCGCCGCGCGCGCGTTCTTCGATTCGATGGTCGCGTTGGCTGTGCCATTCGACATCGCGGCCCTGAGCTATCCGTACATGCACGCCGGCCAGGCGGTTCCGCAGCCCTATTTTCGCCAGCCGAGTTTCGTGGCCGCCATCGACTACCTCCGGTCCATCGGCAAGGCGGTCCAGATCGTGGAGTTCGACCATCCGGCGGAGCCTGCCGGACAGATCCATCCAGCGCCCCCGGGGTATCCCTTCACCGAGATCGGCCAGCGTGACCTGATCGTGGACCTCGTGAACGGCCTGCGCGGCCGCGTCGAGGCGGTCCACTACTGGTACCCGGACTGGTTCCCTGGCTCCGAACCGGCGAACCCCGAACTGGAGAGCTGCGGGCTGTTCCGGGACCCGGCGACGCCGCGCGAAGGGCTGAAGGCGTTCCGTACCCTCGTCGGGCCGTAGCAGGGAATCGCCTTCAGCCGTCGCCGCCGCCGGACGTCGATCCCCGGCCGATGACGCTCTCGCCGGAGACATCCGGGAGAGTCCGGAGAAGTCGCCGGATCGGAGACGCTGGTTTCGCGCACTTGCGAGAGACGAAAGCGCTCCGCATTCACGGAAAGTCGCTGTGCCTCGGCTTCGACGTCTCCGAGCGCAGCGTCTCCAGGTACCTGCGTTCCCTGCCTCGCACGCCGAGGGCCACCGCCATCTGGGGGACGTTCCTCAGGAACCACCGGGACGGCATCGCCGCTGCGCCTGGCGCCAGGCGGCGTAGACGGTCCTGGGCTCGAGGTTCCCCTCGGCCTCGCCGCCGGCAGCGTCGGCGGGAGGCGTTCGTTCGCCCTCGGGTCGTTGGCGCCGTCCATTCACGCGTCCGGTGCCGCGATCCGGGCCCCGTTGCCGTCGGCAGCACCCTGCCCCACCCCGCTTCGAGCGCCGTTCTGTTCACGGATCGTGTTTTGGCGAACGACAGGTGGGCCGGGGGTCGATCCCTGAAGGCTGACGGCAATGATGGCCGCTTCCCCTTTACGCCTTGGGGGGGGGCGTCGTCGTACCAATCACTTCTTTCACCCGTGCCCGGAGCGCATCCGGTGTGAATGGCTTTCCGATGATGTTGGTGCCCGCATCGAGGACGCCGCGATGGCCAATCGCATCATGGCCGTACCCCGACATGTAGAGCACCCGTATGTCCGGCCTCTTCTCGATGAGGAGGCGTGCCACCTCCGGCCCCCCCCGTCCGGGCATCACCACGTCCGTGAGGAGAACGTGCACGCGGCCGGGTTCCGCGCCGGCCAGTTCCAGAGCCTCGTCCGCACCGGATGCCACCAGCACACGGTAGCCACCCGCCTCCAGTGCCCGGACCGTCGCCGCCCGGACGCTGGGGTCGTCTTCCACGACCAGGACCGTCTCGTCGCCGCCCTCGACCCGCGTCGGGGGCAGGACGGGAGATACAGGTTCTCCGTCTTGCCGGGGGAAGAAGATGTCGAAGGCGGTTCCCTTCCCGGGCGTCGAGCGCACGCCGATGTGGGCCCCGCTCTGCTTCACGATTCCAAAGACCGTGGAGAGGCCCAGGCCCGTCCCTCGCCCGGGTTCCTTGGTGGTGAAGAACGGCTCGAACAGGTGGGCCATTACCTCGGGCATCATCCCCGTGCCTGTGTCTTCCACCAGGAGACGCACGTAGTCCCCCGGCGCCATCGCCGGGTCGGGCACAGCGTCCCCCGGGGACACGGTGACGTTCCGTGTCGACACCGTCAACGTGCCGCCGCCGGGCATGGCGTCCCTGGCATTCACTGCCAGGTTCAGCATGACTTGGCCGAGGAGTCCAGGATCGCACCGCACTGTCCAGAGGTCGGCGTGGAGACGCTCCACCATGCGGACGTCCTCGCCGATGACCCTCTTGAGGAGACTCTGGGTGGCGCTTATGTGCTCGTTCAGATCGAGGATGACCGGCGCAATCGTCTGCCGGCGAGCGAACGCGAGAAGCTGGCGGGTGAGGTCGGCGGCCCGCTTGGCTGCGGCCATGACCTCGTCGAGGACCTCCGGCTCGGGGACCTTGCCCCTCTTCGCTTCCTCCAGGGCCTCGCTGCCAAAGCTCAGGATGGCCGTGAGCAGGTTGTTGAAGTCGTGGGCGATGCCCCCGGCGAGGCGTCCGATGCTTTCCAGCCTCTGGGACTCGGCGAGCTGCGCCCGGAGGGCGGCACGCTCCTTCTCGGCCACATGTTGCTTGGTGACGTCGAGAGCAGCGCCGCGGTAGCCGCATACCGATCCATCCGCAGCCTTCACGACCACCACGGACACGTCGAGCCAGACGGACCGCCCAGTCCGATGACGCGCCTCTTGCTGGAAGTGCGCGAACCCTTCCCCACGGGAGACCCGCTCTTCCAGGAATGCGGCGCTCCTTGCCTGCTCCTCGGGGCCCATGAGGAGGAGGGAACTCTTGCCGACGACTTCCTCGGGACGGTAGCCGAGGACGAGCTCCACCACCTCGCTCATGTAGGTGATGACGCCCAGCGCGTTCATCTCGAAGATGTACTCGCCCGCCGAGGCAGCAATGTCGCGGAACCGCTGCTCACTCTCCCGGAGTCGCTCTTCGACCTCCTTGCGCTCGGTGAGGTCGATGTGCGAGCCGAGCATGCGCGTCGGCCGACCGGCCTCGTCGAGCATGACCGAGGCGCGAGCAAGGATGCTGCGATAGGAACCATCCTTGTGGCGGAATCGGAACTCGTTCTCGAAGCCAGGGTACGGGGCACGGAGAAACTCCCGGACGCGGGCCGTGGCTGCGACCAGATCGTCCGGATGGACCCGGCTCTCCCACTCGACGAAGTCGTCCGTGATCTCGTGATCCTCGTAGCCGACCTGGCGCTTCCACGTCGGGGAGAAGTGCACCCGGTTCGTGGACAGGTCCCAGTCCCACAGGCCGACGTTGCCCCCCTCCATCGCCACGCGCAGGCGGTCATCGCTCTCCCGAAGCGAAGCCTCTGCCAGCTTGCGCTCCCCGATCTCCTTCACGATGGCTACGAAGGTCTCCACGGTGCGGTCGGGTCTTCGCACGCAGCTCACCGACAGCAGGGTCCAGACGACGCTCCCGTCCTTCCGGACGTACCGCTTGTCCATCGAGTAGGTGTCGATGTCACCCGCAAGGACCCGGTTGAATTCGGAGATGTCTGCACGGACGTCGTCGGGGTGCGTGAGCGCGGTCCAATTCAGGCGGAGGAGTTCCTCCCTGGAGTACCCCAGCATCGCGCAGAACTGGTCGTTCACCTCCACGAAGCCCGTCTCCTGGGACGTGATGGCGACCCCGACGGCGGGCGAGTCGAAGTAGGCACGCAGCCGCTTTCCCCGATCCTGAAGCGCCGCGGTCGCGCCGCGGAGCACGGTGACGTCCGCGAAGGTCGTGACGACCGCATGATGGGTCTCGCCAGGGGCCGCAGGCACGGGCTCGGCGTTGATCGAGATCCAGGTGAGCGTGCCATCGGGTTTGTGGACGCCCATGACCACGTCCGAGACCGCGTCCCCGGTCCGGAGCGCAACCATGGCCGGGTGGTCCTCGCCGGGGAACGGCGAGCCGTCCTCGTGGATCGAGCGCCAGCGGTGGTCGACCGAGGTGAGGCCCTCCATCTGCTCCCTGGTGAGGCCGAGAATGCGCTCGGCGGCGGCGTTGCACTGGACGATCTTGCCGGAGGCGTCCTGCATGACCACGCCCTCGGCCATCGACGTCAGAGTGGCCCGGCTCCGCTCCTCGGCCTCCCGCAGGGCCGCCGTTCGCCGTCCTGCCTCCTCCTCCCGCCGCCGGTCCTCTTCCCTGGAAGCCCGGAGCTTGGTGATCGTCTCCCTTCGCCGCTGGTACACGAGCAGGCCGAGGCTCGTCACCAGCGCGATGCCCGCCAGCAAGGCGACCTGTTCGATCAACGCCTTTCGCCAGGGGGCAAAGACGGCCGCCGTCTCCCGGGAGAAGGAGGCCACGAGGAAGCCGTCGGCCGGGCCCGCCACGGGCCGGATGGTCTGGAGAGCGAACAGGGCCTCCCTGCCGGTGGAGGCGACGATGGCGGTCCGCGACGTCCTGTCCTTGCCGCTCAGGACATGCTGGCTGAAGCCAGAGTCCGGGTTCCTGGCCAGGTCCAGACCGACCGCGCCGTTGGGGTCCGGGACACGGTAGATGAGCTTTCCATCGCCGTGGACAATGGCGGCGGTCACGTCGGGTCCGTTCCGCGTCGAGTCGAGCAGGAGATTCCAGTAGTCCGGATCGATGATGGCCAGGACGTACCCGCCGAACTTGCCCTGGTCGTCGACGATGGCTCTTCCGAGGCTGAGCACCCAGTTTCCGAGCGAGCTCAGGAACGGGGGCGACATGTACAGCATGTTCGCGTCGGGGCGGCTGCTGATGGCGCGATACCGCTCCCCTTCGTGGAAGTCGACGCCGATGAGCTCCGGCCGGTTGCTGGCGACGGCGACCCCGTCGGCGTTGATCAGGACGAACGTCCTCAGTCCCGCCACCGCCGCCGTCATCGTCCTCATCTGCTGGCTCACCAGCGAGAAGCCGTCCTTCTGCGACAGGTGCTCGGGAAGCTCATCCCGAATGGCATCCAGGGCCACTGCGGTGGATTGCAGGCGCGGAGCGAGGTTCCTCGTGACGACGTCGGCCTGGTGCACCAGCTTGGCCAGTTCCTCGGCCTCGGTGGCCTTGTGGGAGGAGTGGAGGCTGAACCCGACGTACCCGGCGAAGGACAGCAGGACCGTGACGAGCACGATCCACTCCCCCCATCTGCGGGCGCGGAGCGGGTCTCGCAGCGGGTTCCCGCCGGTCGGGTCAGCTTCCCTCGTCACGGGATCGGCCATCCGTTGCTCGTCGGCGTCCCGGACAGGAGGGGGTACGGCGCTCATGGGCCTCGGGATTGTTTCACGCGGAGAATAGAGGAACCCACAGCGATTGGAGTCTCTTTAGGGTTTGCAGCACGGCGGCGTCCCTGCTGGGGCGTAGGGTGCCTTCGGGAGGTCCGCGCCGGGACCTCGGTGGGCCGTCACCGGCTCTGCGTCTGGGGCTCTGCCAAGAAGACTTGAGGGGGTTGCCTGGCCCAAGCAGTCACAAGAGGCCATGAGGAGAGCGCCATGAAGAACTTCCGGGTGGGGCATCACGAGGTGAGAAGGCCGGCATCTGCTGTGACCCTTCAGCGAGGGTGAACACGAGTTGGTTCGTGGCCCGGTCGAGGCGCGCGGTCACCGCGAGCAGGCGGGCCTCGTCGGCGGCCTGGTAGCCCTGGCCGAAGACAACTCGGTAGGTGCCCTCAGCGAGCGCAACCGGTGAGCCAAGCGATCAGCAGCACGGGCAGCAAGGTAGTGAACGGGAACCTAGACTTCATGCCGACCTCGCTGACCGGCGCCTGGCGTCTCCCGCTGAAGTTGACCCGTCGCCAAGACTGCCCGCGACTACGGCTGACACGTTCATCGGGACGCTATGTCCCAGAGAAGCTCGTAGTGCAGTCGACCGAGGTCCCACACCCTACCAACTTGCCGACGCCCGACGCCGTGAGCGTGCCGTTGGAGTTCAGCGTGAATGTCACGGACGTTCGCGTGAATACCCAGGTGGAGCAGGTACCCAGCGCTGCGGGGGGGCAACTGAAGGTTCCGGTCCAGGTCGCAGTTGAGCCAGATCCCGTAGCAGTCACGTTGAGGATGGTGCCATCTGTGCACGCGAGTCTCGTCATCAGGTCGTTGCCTGACACCGATATCGGAAGCGTTCCAGCCGGGACGACGGTGTTGCCAGCCCCCGGACACGTCATCGAAAAAGGTCCGCTCCAGGTCTTGGCGAAACCAGCATCGAGAGGAGTGATGCCGTCACTGCCTCCACCGCAGCTCGCCATCAACAGGGCCACAGCCAGGCAGGTCGGATAGCGTTTCATTCTAGTCCCCCTGCGGGCGGATGCCCGCGTCGAAGCGGCACACGTGAAGGTTGGGGAGGAGGGCGCGCCGACGGTGCCGGCGTTCACAGCCTTCGCGGTCAGCGGCTCTCACCGGACCAGCGGCCATCGAGGCTCTCCTTCAGTCAAGCATGGACTTCGGCGCGGTGTCGGCAAGCGACTGCCCCTGCTCATTGGGGCTACCTCGCCCGAGTGAACCCGGCGAGGGCGTCGCCTGCAACCGGAAGGTCTCCGTGACCTTTCAGCCATCTGCCGGAGCCGAGCGGCACTCCAAGGCAATCTCTCCAGCATCCTCGGCACAAGCCTGGAGTGAAGTCCGTGACTTCACTCCGGGCTCATTCCCGAGTTCTGGTCCCCCGGAGATTCCATGACGAACGAGGAGAGGTTTGTTGGAACAGCCCGCCGGGAACTTCTCGACCATGTCATCGTCCTGAACGAGCGCCACCTGCGGCAGCTGATCCAGTCGTTCGTCACCTACTGCAACGAAGACAGGACGCACATTTGGGTAGGCAAGGACTCTCCGTGCGGTCGCCCGGTCGAGCAGAGGCCCGGCCAATGAGCCGGCGTCGACGGTCCTGGGCTCGAGGTTCCCCTCGGCCACCCCGCCGGTAGCATCGGTGGAAGGGGATCGTGTGCTCGCTGGTCGGTGGTGCCGTCCATCCACTCGTCTGGCACCCCGATCGGGGCACCGTTTCCGTCGGCAGCACCCCGCCCCACCCCGCTTCAAACGCCGTTTTGTTCACGGCTCGTGTTGTGGCGAACGACAGGGCGCGCTCCTCGGGTGTGGGCTTCTTCTTCAGACGTCCACTCCGCGGCCCCGGTCGAGCACCCTCCTCGCCTCCCTCAGCAACGAGGAGGACGTGAACGGCTTCGGGAGGAAGTCGAACTCTTCCAGGCGGACGCCTCCCTGGAAGATGGAGGCGTCGGTGTATCCGGAGATGAAGACGGTTCGAACACCCGGCCTCAGCTCGGCCACTCGCGCCGCAACTTCCCGGCCCCCGGGCCCGGGCAAGACGAGGTCGGTGACGAGCAGGTCCAGTGGTCCCGTTTCTGCGCGAACGAGGTGGATCGCCTCGTCGCAGCCCGCGGCCGCCAGCACCCTGTATCCTCCGGACCGGAGCGCCCGTACCGCCACCTCCCGAACCTTGGGATCGTCCTCCACGACGAGCACGGTCTCGGTCCCCCCCTCCGGCGCGGCCGTGGCCCCGGCAGGTACGCCGTCCTTCTCCTCGTCCTTCGGGAAGAAGATCTCGAAGGCCGTCCCCGAGCCGACGACCGACCGGACGCACAGGTGGGCCTTGCTCTGCATCACGATGCCGCGCACCATGCTGAGACCGAGGCCGGTCCCTTGCCCTTGCTCCTTGGTGGTGAAGAGCGGCTCGAAGATGTGCTTCATCACGCCGGGTGTCATCCCGGTACCCGTGTCCCCGACGACGAGCTTCACGTAGGAGCCGGGCTCCATCTCCGGATCGGGAGCGACTTCCCCTGGGGCGACCGTCACGTTGTCGGTCCCGAGCGTGAGCGTGCCCCCGTCCGGCATGGCATCCCGGGCGTTCAACGCCAGGTTCATGATCACCTGCCCGACGAGCCCTGGGTCACACCGGGCTGGCCAGAGATCCGCGGTGAACTCCTCGACGATCCGGATCCTCTCTCCGATCACCCGCCTCAGGAGCTTCCCGCCATTCCGCACCAGGTCGTTCAGGTCGAGGGAGACCGGGGTGATGACCTCCTTCCGGGCGAAGACGAGAAGCTGCCGCGTGAGATCCGCGGCTCGCCGGCTGGCGGCCACGATGTCGTCGGCACACCCGGGGTCCGAAGGCGATCCCTCCCGGAGCGTCCTTCTCAGGTCCTCCCCGCAGGAGAGGATGACCGTCAGCAGGTTGTTGAAGTCGTGGGCGATGCCGCTGGCAAGCCGCCCGATCGTGTCCGCCTTCTGGGACTCCCGGAACTGCTCCCGGAAGTGGTTCGACTCCGAGACGTCCCGGTGGTTGATCACCACGCCGTGAACGCCGGGGACGTCGACCATGCTCCTCGCCTCCGCCTCCAGCAGTGCCCAGGTTCCGTCCCCGCGCCGCATGCGCAGCTCAAACCCTTGCGTCAACGTCGGGTTGCCGACGAGCGTGGCGAAGGATGCCCGGAATGCATCCGCGTCGTCGGGGTGGATCCACTCGAGTCCGGGCCTGCCCTTCAGCTCCGATGGAGCCACTCCCAGGATGTCGATGGAGGCGGGGCTTGCGAAGGTGATGGTCCCCTCGTCGTTCAAGATCAGCGTCAGGTCGCTGGATCGTTCGACGACTGCCCTGAAGCGCTCCTCGCTCTCCCTCAGTTCCTCGTTGCGGCGCGACAGATCGGTGATGTCGAGGAGCACCGCAACCGCGCGCCGGGGCTCGCCGGGAGAACGTCCCCGAATCGGGGAAGCGCTCACGGAGACGATGCGCCAGACGCCGCTGGCTTGCCGGATGTGTAGCTCCGCTTCCCTCGCCGCGATCCCCGTGCGCGCTGCCCGCGGCCCGGGCCATTCGTCGGGGGGAACGAGGGACTTCCGGTCGGGGCGGAAGATCTGGAAGGGCATCTGGGCTGACGTCCGGCTGACGGCCCCCACCGAAGGATCCAGGATGTCGAACGCGGAGTTATGGGACGTGAACCGAGGAGTGCCGTCCCGGTCGAGCTCGACGAGGGTCACGCCGATGGGCAGCAGGCTCATGGCGCCCTGCAGGGCGCCCATGCGCTCCGTGTCCAGGGCGTGCGCGTCGGCTCGTTTCTGCGCGACGACCTCGGTGAAAGCGACCCGCAGCGCGGCAGGGTCCTCGGGGTCCTCGTGGCGGCTGCAGCTGACATGGGCCTGGAAGCTGGAGCCGTCGCCACGCTGGAAGACGAGGTCGAGCGATCCCCTTCCCCCGGAACGCGCAATTTCCTCGCGGTGACGATGCCAGCGATCCGAATGATCGGGGCTGACGAAGGCAGCGAAGTTGCGGCCGAGAAGCACGGCTCGCTCCACGCCCAGCATTCCCGCTCCGTTCAGGTTCGCCTCACGGATCGCACCGACGCCGGAAAGGGTCAGGTAGCCCACCGGTGCGAACTCGTAGAGGTCGACGTATCGCTCGTGAGCCAGTTCCAGTTCAAGCTGGTCCCGACGGAGCTCCTCGTTCTGCATCTCCAGCTCGATCTGGTGAACCTGGAGTTCGTGCACGAGGGCAGACGTGGGCAGGCTCGGCGCTCGCGCCTTCCGGTCGCGGGCGAACCGCGCCTCCGCCTCCTCCCGCACCTTCTGGCGGCCTTCGGTGATGGCCTTCTCCGTCAGTCAGTCTCCGTTCGTACCAGCGCTCAAGATGACAGCTTTCTAATCACAACTCCTGCCCCCCCCCTGCCCGTTTGGGGCGTTCGTCATTGCTGACCAGGTTCAATTTCGCTCGCCACAAGTCCATCCGGCCCGGAACGATTGACGATTTCTCCCTGGGCCCGGATTCTCCCCGGTTCGATGCTCCGCCTCCTCGTAGCCCTCCTGTCAGGCCGCGACGGTCGATCGGCGACGCATTGCTGCGCTCAGCGTTGGGAGCGAGTTGATCTTACCCCCGACCTTCCTTTCCGCTGTTCGCAGGTCGAAGAGCGCCTGTAGATTTAGCCAGAACTGCGGGCTGTTTCCGAAGAAGTGCCCCAGTCGCAGCGCCGTGTCGCCCGTGATGGAGCGCCGGCCATGCAGGATGGCCGTGACCCGGTTGGTCGGGACCCCGAGCTGCCGCCCAAGCTCGGCGGCACTCATCCCCAGTTCCTCGAGCTGCTCGGCGAGATGCTCGCCGGGGTGAATCGCACTGCGCTTCATGTCTCACCTCTCAGTGGTAGTCGACGATCTCGACATCGGTCGGTCCCGGCGATCTGTCCGGCCAGGCGAAACAGATCCGCCATTGGTCGTTGATCCTGATGCTGTGCTGCCCCTTCCTGTCTCCCTTCAGCGCCTCGAGACGGTTGCCGGGAAGGTCCAGGTCCCTGACCGCGGACGCCGCGTCCAGCTGGTCGAGCTTCATCTCGGCCTTCCGGTGAATCCCGTCGAACGCCTTGACCCGCTTCCCTTCTGCAAATGCGCGCGTCCGCTTGTCCCGGTAGCTGGCGATCACGGTAGAGGAGTCTGCCACTCGTTATGCGTTACGTCAAGCGTACTTCGCCTTCCGAAGCCCAGACGCTGCTGGCTGACAGAGCCGGGATCCCTGCAACGGGGACGGCTCCGCCGGTCATGTTGGAAACGATCACGGCAAACCGCGGGTCGTCGATCATCACGAGTGGAGCTGATCCCCTTTTGTGGAGTCCTCCCCGTTGTGGGTGGAGTCACGGTCTACACGGTGCGCGCACCAGGCCTCGCGGGAGACATCGAGGAGACTCGGGAGAAGTCGCCGGGCCGAGGCACCATTTTCGAGTACTTGCGAGAGCGGAAGAGGGATCGTCGGGGATGTCCGCGGGAAGCGCCGTGTTCACGGGCCGATTGCGAACAGCCGAACCCTCTTCCGCTCCGGAATTGAAAACCCCCTGGCGAACCAGGGGGTTAGGTGGAGCGGGGAAAGGGATTTGAACATTTACGGTGAGTGAACTCCAGCCATGCGACAGTCCACGCCTTTCTGTCGTTTCACCCGTCGTTGCCGTTGCTTGAATCCTCGATTCGGTTCCCCAGGCTTCCCCACCCTTCCCCGGGCTTCTCCCAGCGTCCGGGAGACATACGGGAGACGGGACACATCGTCGCCTCCTCGGTCAGCCCCCGCTCGCAAGCGCTGGCTCGAAGCGAACCGTCACAGGTGCCTTGAACGGGCGCCTTGATACGGCGGCCGTCCGGAGCCGGTCCTGCGTCCGGGTGCGCCCCTCGAGCCGATCGTCGACGAGGTCCGCGACGACGTTCCAGACTGCGGGCTCCGGCTCGACCCGGTCATTCTCCCAGCGGGAGACGGTCTCCGCCGTGATGCCGAGGAGCGCGGCCAAGTCGGTCGCGAGAAGGCCGAGCGCCCGGCGCGTCCACGAGAGCAGGGCTCCCGACCGCGCGCCGGCGTCCATCAGCCGGCTCGCGGCGATGAGTTCGGCCCGTCCGAGGTCCTCGCCTGCGACCACCGCCTCGCCGCAGCCTCGGCACACCAGGGCGGGCACGTTCTCCACGACCGCGCGCACCTTGCCGCCGCGGGACGGAAAGGTCCGCTCGACCGTGGTCGTCCCCTTCGTCAGATTCGCCTTCTTGCAGGTTGGGCAGCGCTTCATGGTTGCTCCTAGAACACGGTCACGACGAGGAGGCCGTTCTCGATGGCCACCGCCACCACCAACTCGTCACCTGACAGATCCACGCTGAAGGCCTTCCACGTCCCCTTGCGTGGCTGCCAGGCGCACCGAACAGCATTCATGAGGGCGTGCTCCACGTCGCTTCGCGTGACTCCGCGCTCGTCCATCCGCTCGATGGCGTGCCGAACATAGGAAACGCGTCCTGCCCGGGCGAGCCCGCGGATGTCGGCGAGCGCCTCAGCGGGGGTCACGAATCGAACCTAGGGACCGCTTGAGCATTTGTCAAGCGAACTACTGCCTGGCGTCTTTCGGACCGGTTGAAGCGTGAGCCGATGCCTCTCCGGAGACGGAGAGACGATGCGCAAGAGCAGGTCCACGGACGAGCAGATGGTGAAGATCCTCCGGGAGGCGGACGCCTCGCCGGCCACGATGCCTCCGGCGATGCCCGGGACCGTTTCACCGTGTCGGGGCTCGACACCTCGTTCCGCGGCCGGCCGTTCCCTGGCCGGCGGGAATGAGAGCGGCGAGGTGGACATGGCCGCGGGCACCGTCACGGTCACGACGGCCCCCTCGGGCGGGTCCTCGGGGACGAGGCTCGTCCTCCCGACGGGAACGACGACCATCATGATCGCGAACGACGGCGACCCGTGGAATGGCGTGCCGTCGCCCACCACCGCCTGCGGCGGCCAGAACACGACGGGCGCCAACGTGGCCATGACCCTCGGAGCCGACGCTCCTTCCACGCGATTCTTCGGCGCGCTCTTCGCCCGCATCACCGACGTGAGCGGAACGGGGACCGACGCGTGCAACTCGTACGGCTGGGTCCCGTCGCTCGAGCCCAACCACGGCATCTGGCGCTACCCGTCGCTGGGCGCCATCGCCCCGACTCCGGTCCCGAGCGCGTCGGTCGAGTGGGACTGGGTCACCAGCTCGGCGACGAAGTTCAAGTTCAGGGGCGAGGTCGACGGCTGGATCGGCACGCGCTACACGGCCTTCGCGGGTGGGGTGAACGAGCAGGCGCTCTCCTTCACCGGCACGAACCTCGTCTTCGCGAGCGGCTCCTCGTCCCGGATGAGCCTCGTGAGCCTCGAGGGCGTCGAGATCCTCCTCCCGCAGCCGGAATCCGCCCCGGCACCCGTGAAGCGGGTCTTCGCCGACACCGTGAACGGGCGGATCTGGTTCACGGCCGAGTCCGGGGGGGATTCCTGGGTGGGGTACACGAACCTGGACGGGACCGGTCTCCGGAGCGTCTCGCTGAGCAGCAACTCCGACATCCGCGCGCTGGCGGTCTCGACGGTCCCCGGAGCCCGGACGGCGTGGGTCGCCGAGTACGTGAGCGGCCACGTCCATTCCGCGACCATCGACGACATGGGCGACGTCGTCCCGAACACGGTATTCACCTACCCGGACGTGGGCGTGCTCGCCTACGCATCGGACGGGAACCTCTGGGTCGCCGCCGTGGGCGGAGAGGAGATCCGGTCGTTCTCGACCGCCGGAATGTCCGGCACGGCCTGGCCGATGCCGGACCCCGAGTTCGTCACCGACTGCGGGCACCCCACCTACCTCATCCCGGGCGCCCCAGGCACCCTCTACTTCCCGTCGCAGGAAGGGGGAATGTATTCGGGCGGCCCGGTGTGCAGGCTGAACATCGCGCAGGGCTACTTCGCCCAGATGGGAAACGTCTACAAGCCGTCCGGGCTCGCCATTGGCCCCGGCGGGAGCCGCTACGCGGCCAGGAAGGCGGCACCGAACGCCGTCGAGCTTCTCGACCAGAACGCCCAGCCGACCGCCCAGGTGTACCAGCCGGCCGATTCGTCCGAGTCCCTCAACGCCATCGTCTCCGTTCCTGGCGTCCGGGGCGGGCGCAACAACGCAGTCTGGGCGGTGAACGGCCAGGGGCTGTACGAGCTGCAGACCGAGGTGGCGGGAAGCCAGTTCCAGGAAAACTACGTGACTCTCGGCTACGTCGACAGGACCGGCACGTCGTACATTGCCTACACGGAGCAGAGCATCGCGTTCGCCGGCACGCAGATGGTCGTGAACGTCGGGGAGGACCTCCCGGGGCCGCTCCCGCCGTACGCGGACATGGTCGCGTTCGTGGACGGTGCTGGATTCGCCTCCCGAATCGTGCCGTCCCAGGCGTCGCTGTACCCCATCGGTCACTTCGCGAACTCGGGCTCGCCGACCCGCGTCTGGTACATGCACCTGGGGACCGAATTCGCGAGTAGCCGGACGACGGCCGGCTTCTTCGACGCGACCGGCTCCGTCTGGCAGGAAGCCGTCCTGTACGATGGGAGCACCGCCGGCACGGACTGGAAGCTCTTCTCTCCCATCGCGGTCCGCCATTCCGACGAGAACGCCGCCTGGGCCACGTACACGACGTACCAGACGGACACGGGCTCGGTCGTCGCCACGGGGATCACCCGCGTGGACCACCAGAGCGACGCAACCCCTCCGGCAGTCTCGACGTTTCTCGAGCTCGGCTTCACGTCGCCCGGGCCCGGGTACCAGGTGAGGCACGCAGCTCCCGCGGGGCCGGACGGACGGGTCCTCGCCTACGTGGTCCACCTCGACGGGAGCGGCGACCAGGACGGCGCCGAGTTCCGCGCGTACCGGGCCAACGGGAGCCTCCAGGCGACCAAGAGCGTCTGGGGCAAGACCTGCGGCGAGTCGGCCGGCAACCTCAGCGCCCTGGGGCAGCTCTGGTACAACCCGGGCCCCGGAACGCTCTGGTTCGAGGCCCGGGACGCCACGCTCGGCGAGTACGAGATCTGCGCGCTCGACCTCGCCGATCTGGCGAGCGGCCCGGACCCGCAGGTCGTCGTCGGGCTCGCTGGGGGCCAGCTCCTCCAGACCGCGAACCCATACGCGGTGGGACCGGACGGGACGCCGTGGATCATCGACGGGACCCTGAACACCTACGGCCCGGTCACGGGGGGAGCCGGAACGGGTGTCTACATGGCGCACGCGAGCACCTGGGGGACGCTCACCGGGATCACGTCGGGACTCGGGGCCGTCTGGACGATCCAGCTGGAGGGCAGTGCGCTGTTCACGTACTGGTGGTGAGGCCGGACGACGGGTGGAGGGTCCCCCGAGGAACTCCGGGTGCTTCACCTCTTCGCCCCGACCTCAGGCGGTTCTGGCGCAGTCGGTCCGCTGTCGGGCTTCCTGGCGTACTGCCAGGAACAGCCAAGGCTGCCAAGCACGGTCACGACCATCGCCAAGGCAACGGCCCGTTGGTGCCTCATATCGAGCAGCACGATTTCGCCCCCCGGCGAGTGCTCCGACGTGCAAGCCCTTGAGAGACGTTCGGCGCCGCGGATCCAACAGTCAAGGCGGCACTCGGGTAGCCCCGATCCACCCCGAGGTATCTTCAGACGGGCTGTTTCGCCACTTCGAGTCGAGACCGCTCTTCAGTTCCCCGGCTTCGCTCCATCATCGGGTTCGACCGGAGCGGCGAGATGCCCACCCTCTTGTCGCCCGGCCGCCGCTCGCGCGATCTCACTAGCCCATTTTGGCACGGGCACGCGGCATCAGAACACCCAGCACGAGCGCGCCCACGAGCAGAAACGGAACGTCACCGAGCATGTGGCCGCGCTCCAAAGGATCCGCGATCGACTGCCACGCCATGAGCCCCCCGTGGGCGACGCTCGACCACACCGTGAACCAGATGAGGCTGCCATGGGCCAAGGGATCGCGCACTGCGAGGAGCAGGAACACGCCGAGGACGGCGTAGACGACGACAATCATCATCTCGGAGTGTGAACCGTGCGGGTGCCAACTGAATCCCGATGGCCACACCACCATGAGCGGCCACACGCCCAGACAACAGACGCCGCAGACAACCAGGGCGACGCGAAGCCACATGAGGCGGATGGTGGGGCCCATGGACCGGGAGGCTACGCCAAGGCGCTTGCGGCAGGAACCTCCCAAACGCGTTGAACCATGACCAAGCTCATGTGCGGGCCAGGACCGTCTGGTACCGACTTTGGGGCGCATGCGCCTCGACGCAATTGGGCCCGCCGTCATCGAGTCCTACAAGGCCAGGAAGCTGAAAGAGGGACTCGCGGCAAAGTCCGTAGACAGGCTGCAACCGCACCGTGCCCCTCTCGGACGGCACCATTGCCGCGTTGAGGGGCCCACCTCTTCTGCAAGCCCCTGGGTTCTCCTTCATGGCCGTGCGGGAACTCCTGGGCCGCAAGACCATCGATGCGAACCGGGATGGGTTGCGGTGGCGTTTACGCCCGCCCTCGAGGGACGTCTCCGGCGCCCCGTTGGGTGCCCCTTCTGGTCGCCTGTCGATCGCCCTGAAGGTGACGCCGATCCGAACGGGGGCCTACCTCACCGCGCCGAGCAATCGGCGCGCCGCCAGTTGCCCGATGATCACGTCGGCAAATCCGCCCACGTCGCGCTGGAAGTCCGAGGGATTCAACGTCTGGGTGATGCCGGACCAGACGAGGCGTCCCGTCGAAACCTCGTAGAGAGAGGTCTCGACCATCACGAGGTTGTACTGCGAGACCTGCGTTACCGGGACCGTGGTCGTCGCCCAGACGCTGGCGCCACCCCATCCCGGCCCCCCCCAGACCGGGGTCGTCGTCGTCACCATCATCGTGTTCACCTGGGTCCGCGTGTCGACGCCGAGCACGCGAATCACGAGCACCCCCTCCGCGCCGGCCCTCCTCAGGGCCTCGGTGAACGGTTCCGGGGCGTTCCGCGCCTCGTCGGAGACCACGGACCAGCCGGGAGCGGCTTCGACTCCCAGGGCCCGGAGCCTCTGAGAGAAGATGTCCTCGGCCAGGCGCCGGTTGGCGACATTGAGGCCCGCGGCCACGACGGTGATCCGATGCATCGGCCCCCCCGTGAATGTCGGGTCGTACCATGCCGACTGGAGGGCCGTGGTCTGGCACCCCGTAAGGACGAGCGTCGCGAGAAGCAGGGGAACCAGGGCGGTGAGCTTTCGCATCGTGGAACCTTCTTACCGGGGGCGGCCACGACTTTCAACGGCACGGAGGAGGCCTCGAACGGCCTGGTCGACTCCATCTGCGCGCCGTGAAGGGGAGCGCCCGGGCCTCCGTCCCCCGCCCCAGGCACGCCAGCACGCAGGCGTCGTCCACCCCGGGGCCCACCGGGCTGGCGAGCGCCAGCGCCGCCTCGAGCGCCTCGGTCGCCTCTCGCGGCGGCCCGCCTGCGCGCAGGCCCGCGCGAGGCGGAGGCGCGCGCGCCGGAAGGAGGGCTCCATCTCCACCGTGCGGCGGTGCTGCGTGATGCCCTCGGCGAATCGCCGGGCGAAGACGAGGTGGTCGCCAAGGTTCATGTTCATCCCGACGTCGAACGGGCTGAGCGAGCGGCCGATCTCCATCTCCGCCACGGCCTCGGCGAGGCGCCCCGTGGCGGCGAGCAGGTCGGCGAGGGCCAGGCGAGCTCCTCATCGAGCTCGATGGCCTTCCGGCTCGCCTGGACCATCCGGAAGCTCGGGAAGGTCAAGGGCGACACGCTCCTGGTCGATGCCGATGGGAAGCGGTTCGAGCCAAACCGGATGAGGGGCCTCGTGAAGCAGGCGCAGTTCAACGCGGGGCTGGAGGCGACGGGCAACGTCCACATCCTCCGACACACGTTCTGTACCCGGCTGGCGATGGCGAGGACCGCGCCGACGGTCATCCAGGCGCTCGCGGGGCACAAGCACCTGACGACGACGATGCGCTACATGCACGTCGTCCCGGGGGTCACCGCCGAGGCCATCAAGACGCTCGACCGGCCCCTTCCGAAGGGGATGGCCCCCGAGGAGACCCCGGAAGCGGCTCCGGGTTTTGGTCGTATTTTGGTCGCGGTCCCGTGAAAAGAAAAACCCCCCGACGAATCGGGGGGGTAATGGAGCGGGAAAAGGGATTTGAACGTTTACGGCGGGCGAACTCTAACCATGCGACAGTCGACGCCTTTCTGTCGTTTCACCCGTCGTTACCGTCGGTTGAATCCTCGATCCGGTTCCCCAGGCTTCCCCACCCTTCCCCGGGCTTCTCCCAGCGTCCGGGAGACATACGGGAGACGGATGACCCTGAATGCATCGTCGGCGCAGGCGCCTACGTTTTGGCGGTCGCCCTCGTTGCCCACGGTCCGCCCGGGGGCCAAGCCAGTTCGAACCTTGCGCCTGTCCTCACCGCCTCGACCGGCGGCAGGAGGAAGTCGGCGACCAGGCTGATGACCACGCCGAAGGGCGGCGGCTCCTTCGCAACGCGTGCGCGAACCAGGAACGCCTCCCACTGCTTGAGCTTCGTTGGGTCCTCGGCAAAGCGGCGGGTGAAGGCAACGGGCCGCTCAGCCAAGATGTCCGTACCGCGCCGCTTGAACGTGGCGGCGATGGCCGCGGACAACCGGTCGCCCTCGAAAGCGAAGTCACGGGGGAGGGCCCAGACGTCGAAGAAGTCCTTCATCCGGCTGTTCTCGAAACCGTGGTCCACCATGGCGTGCAGCTTTTCGGCCACCGACGCCTCACGCGAATAGGCGCGCAGTCGGGGGCCGGGAAGTCGAGCAGCGTGGGGTAGTCGATCAGCGTCGGACGAGGCGTCACCGCGTCACCGATGCCTACGTCCACCTGGAGGTCGACCTTCGCGGCCGTGAGCCTCGCCTGTAGCTTGACTCGGTAGCCGCCGTACTCCTGTGCCTCCCGGATGAGACCGACCCGGACGGTCTTGGCCTGGAATTCCAGGCCATCGTCCGCGACCTTCGCCTCGCAGATCTCCCGAAATACCGAGGTGAGACTCTCCGCCGTGATCTCGCCCCGGCCGAGAAGATCGACGTCCTGGGTGGCGCGGAACGGAAAGGCGCTCCACGCATAGAGCAGCATGGCGCCCTTGAGGACGAAGTCACCGGCGTGCGGCGATACCGCCAGCCGGTAGATGAGCCGCTCGTTTGCGAAGCGGACGAGGATCGATTGGAACTCCTCGCCACGCTGGATCGCAAGGTTGAGGAGTCGCTGCCGAACCGACGCCGCCACGTTGGCGAGCGGTCGCTTCACAGGATGGCCTCGAGGTAGGGGCGCATCACGCGCTCGACGCGGCAGACGCGGGCCATCTCGTGGAGGTCGTCGAGGCTCCGGCGCTGACGGCGGTACTCGCGGAGCGCCTCCAGCGCCACGTCGAGGCCAATCTTGTTCCGGAACTTGAAGCAGTCGGCCACCGTCTTGGCGGCGTTCGTGATGCGAACCGCTACGTGCTCGACGTCGTGAACGTCGAAGCCCTTGGTGAGCGCCGGGCCCGACATGTGGACGATGCGGACCGGGAGGCCGGTGAGCCGCGGCCGCCAGGCCTTCACGTGGATGGCGATCCAGATCTCGGAGGGGAGCTGGGTGCCGAGGCCGTGGAACCGCAGGGCAGTCAGAAGGCAAACGATGCCGTTCGGTGCGAGCCGGGCTACCTCGGCGAGCGAGTGATGCTCGGTGACGTCGGCGTCGGCGTCCATGTAGAGGCCGCGGGCTCGTCGGACCAGGATACCGGACCGCACCTGCTTGGTGAGGCGGGCACCGCGAACACCCCGGGCAGCGAGGTCCCGGGCGCGAGCGAGACCGGAGCGGGGCCCCGAATCAGGTGGAATTCGTGCGGCGGCCATGGTCTAACTCATGGGTAGTTATACACAACTACCGATGATCAAGCCAGTATCGGTACGCTTCGATCCTGTCGCTCCCCACAAGTCCAACCGGACTGGAACTATTGACGATTTCTCCCAGGGCCTGGATCCTCCCCGGCTCGATGCTCCGCCTCCTCGTAGCCCTCCTGCCGACCCTCCGCTTGGCCATGCGTTCTCGACGCCATCTGTTGATCAAGAACCTGGTCCTCCGCCAGCAGCTCGCCACCCTGGTGCTGATTTGCAGAAGGTAGGGACCCCGGCCGGCTGAGATTTGCAGAACCATTCCCTCCCCAATCGGCGTGACCAAGCAAGCCAGGATCGCCCTCCCCAAGGAGGGCGGTGATGGCGTTTCGCGAGGTCCCGACGCGGGAAGCGCTCCGGCCGTCCATCCACGCGTCTGGCACCACAATCGAGGCCCCGTTTCCGTCGGCAGCACCCTGCCCCACCCCGCTTCAAGCGCCGTTCTGTTCACGGAGCGTATCTCGGCGACCCACACACGCGGGAGCAAGGGCGTGTCCATGAAGGTCAGCGAGAGAGGCGGCGTCTCCGTTTACGGCCTCGGCCGCTTCCCGGTCACACTCTCCATGGAGCAGTGAACGAGGCTCCTCGACCTGGCCGGCGACATCCGCGCGTTCATCGAGGAGAACGAGGAGAAGCTCAAGAAGAAGGAGTGACCGGCCTGCTTGCCATCCGTCGCCGCAAGAACAGGTACCAGCCCTTGAACACGACCCACCGCACGACGACGTAGGCGAGCGCGGTGTTCCAGACGTGCACGCCTGGGTAGCAGGCGTGGGTGACGAGCACGATGGCCGCGAGGTTGCCCAGGGCAGCGGTCACCCCCACGCTGATGCCGTCCCTCCGGTCCTGGCCGCCCGCCTTGTAGCCCGCCCAGAGCGAGAAGGTCACTGCGAGGAAGATGGCCGCGAACGAGGCCGCGTCGAACTTCGCCAGTGTGGTGAGGGCCGGCCAGAGGAAAGCCGCGAGGAGCACCACGATGGCGACCCGGGCGAACATCTCCGCCACGCGCGCCAGCACCTTCGCTCCCGCGGGAATCCACTCCCGGCAAGCCAGCCCGAGGAGGAGCGGCAGCAGCGTGTAGGGCGCGATCTCCAGGACGAGCGCCCGGGGTGACACGGCCAGGTGGAGCGGGAACCACCGGCTGAAGACGCCCAGCCACACGGGCACGGTGAAGGGCATCACCAGCACGAGCACGGGGAAGAGCACCGAGGCGAGCGCGCTACCTCTTCCGCGCCGTCCTTACCTCGACGCAGACGCCCCAGTCACTCCGCGTGCGCCTGGGTCACTTCTCGCGAGCGCACCCGGGTCACTTCTGGCGAGCGCTGAAGTGCTCCGGAATCGGTGATCGGCTTCCGCCGGAATGGGTGATCGGCATGCGCCGGTACCCGCACATGCGTGACGGGACTTCGTGATCCTCGGCGGACACGGTTCTAGCCAGGGAGGACCCGCAATGGCACCCTGACGGCACCGCGGTCGGACCCGGGCGGTATCCTAGAAAATGCCTCGCCAACCCTGGGGGTTGGCGAGGCTGTGTTGGAGCGGGAAAAGGGATTTGAAGGGTCTACACGGTGAGTGAATAACCCTATGCGGGACGCGCCGTTACCTCACAACTCGCCGTGACCCTTCGCCTTTCCCGTTCCATCGCCTTCCCTCCCGTTCCGGCTCATCCCGCCCCGTGGTGCACGGTCGGGGCACAGGTGGGGCACATGGCGGAGGTCAGAGTTCCGCGATCTCCCGCAGACGTCCGAGGACGATCGGGACCCGAAGCTGGCTGGCGGAGTCGCCGGGGAGGTGGCCAGGAAGGGCCTCCAGGAATCGGGCATTCGCAAGCCAGCCCTCGGCCGTCTCGGCCAGGAAGTGTCGAAGCTCGGGCGGCGAGGCGCTCGTCTCCGTGGTGATTGCCGGTCGGCCATCGACGACCGCCACGATGTCCTCGATGTCCTGGCTCGCGGCAAAATCGCCGGCCCCGCGCGACCCAAAGGCCTCCACCTTGGTCGCCAGGAAGAGCGGTGCACGAACGATCCGGACCGGGACTCGGCCGGGTAGTTCCCGCTCGTTGGACTCCTCCCGCGCCATTGCGTACCACCGGTTCGTGAACCCCAGGATGGATTCGAGCTCTGGCATCACGTCCACCGTCAGGTCGCCGAGCACCCACCGGCAGATCGGCGCACCTTCTCGCCGATCCTCCCGGAAGCCGCGGGAGCGGAGTCTCTCGCCCAGCCTGGACCACTCCGCCCGGGTCGTGATCTCCACGACGAGGTCGACGTCTTCCGTGAACCTCGGCCGGGGGGCGGCAGGGTCGGTGACGAACAACTCGACGACCGCGCCGCCGACGAACACGACCTCGGGCCGGAGATCGCCGAGCCCACGAGCGACCTGGACGAGCATCTCGATGTTGCGCGTCACCGTGCGGCCTCCGACTCGAGGACCTTCTCCAGGAGCCCGGAGGCGACCTGCCTTTCCCGGGCAGATCCGCCCCGGATGGCATCCACCAGGGCCACGGCGTCATAAAGTGCGCGGTCGGCGACGATGGCCGTCACGACGGATGCCGAGGGATAGAGGGGCGAGAACGATTCTCCTCGGACCGGGCCCGATGCGTCCGGCCATACGGGTGGGAGCCCGCCGTCGTCGACGATTCGCTTCTCGAGCACCGGGGCCGCGTGGCTCGTCGGGTGGCCCCGCGTGGCAGGCCCGCGAACGACCGGGAACGCGTATCGCGCCCCGTGGACGAGGAACTCCAGGAGATTGCGGCGGTTCACCGAGATGGGCTTCCCCGGCGGAGCGACCGCCAGGCGGGCCAAGACCGATCTTCGGATCGCCGCGTGGACCTCGGATGCGCTCATCCCGAGCTTCGACGCCACCTGAGGGTATGACCACTCCCCTCCCTGCCTGAGTGCCAGGTCGAGGAGCACGACTACGTCCTGTGGCCTGAGCTGCGGCGCCTTGGCGAGCATGCTCATATGCTATTCGCGAATCGCGAATCGCGCAAGCCCTGACATCTCTCGCGGCCACGATCCCATCGGCTGGACGCTCACCCCTTGCTCTGGAGCCAGGGATGCGGCGGGGGCTCGTACTCCTGCACGTCATCCATCCCGACCGCCTCGAGGAGCCTCCGCTTGTGCTCGGCGCAAAGTTGCATGGTCACGTCGACCGTCACCATCCAGCGTCCCGGCTCGCTTTCCATCGGGTAGACCGTGACCCACTTCGAATCGTCGGGATCCGGTTTGCACAGCCTGCAGATTGGTTCGGTCGCCAAGGTCCCCTCCCCTACTCGAGTTGGCGCTTCAGGTGCGCCTTGGTCTCAGGCGAGGCATTCCCCGCGACGGATGACCGCGACCTCTTCTTGGCCATGTTGCGCTTGGCCTCGCGGGCTCCGGCCAGAGCGGCAACTCCCTCAACCAGGTCGGCGAAGAGATCGCGACGGGACACCCGCTTCGTTCCAACGGGCTTTGGGGTGGGCTTCACGGGGATTTCCTCACCTAGCCAGCCTTCGGAGGGTCTCGTCATGGGCAATGAGTGCACGCTGGTGGGCCGTCCGCACCCTTTCCTTCTTTCCCTTCCGGACGGGAGAGATGATGAGCCGGTCGCCATCGGTTCTCATGTCGAGCTCGGTATCGCGGTCGATGTCGAGCAATTCCAGGATGGGCTTCTCGATGACGAGCCCCAGACTGTTGCCGATGGCCGAGAGCTTCTTGCGCATGGCTCGCCTCCGTTATTACCAACGTATAACTACCACCACGGGCCGTGGCAAGCGCAGGGACTCGGCGCCGGCGGCCGTTCGGTCGGCCGGGACCACGCCACGGCACCCTGACGGCACACCTGGGGCACAGGCGGTCGGACCCGGGCGGTAACCTAGAAAAATGCCTCGCCAACCCTGGGGGTTGGCGAGGCTGTGTTGGAGCGGGAAAAGGGATTTGAATCCGGGGCTTTACCTGTCGTTACAGCGCCCCACGCGGTAGCCGACGCGGCTCCTCCTTGCTCCACCCACCGCGCGGACCTGTCTGACCCGCCGGACCCGGCTGCACTTCCCTCCCCTATCCCGTCGTTCCTGGATGCGTGCGCCCGGCTCGCAAGCGAGGCCGCGATGCGGGGGGACTTCGCTCAGGCTCGTGAACTCATCGAGAAGGCGGCTCGGGTGACCGAGTTGGTCGAGCGGTCGTCGGCCAGGGCAGGCACTCCATGACCTGGACCCATCTGCCGCTCCGCGAGCATCGAGTAGCGACTTCGGGTGCTCGCGAGAGACCTGCCGGACGGGAAAAGCCGTCCGCTGGAGATCCACGGGCCGCACGGGTGCTGGTCCCACGAGGCGACCTGTCAGCCATCAGCGCATCGACCACGCCGGCGTCTGGTCCAGACACACACGGCTCGCTCCTGGCGGGCCAACAACGTTCAGTGCGACTCGGACAGAGCATAAGGAGCGATCGATGAATCGAGAAGATGACAAGAGACGGCCAGCCCGCACCGGTTCCGGCAAACGAGCCAGTCTCAAGAGGAGGAAGCGGAAGTCAGTTCGTCCTTCAGGCCGAGAGCTGACGGCAATCCTCGCCAAGATGCCGCCTGCACTTCATCGTGAGTTCGAGCGCCTTAAGTCCCTCCTGTCGACGCTCAACAAGAACGAACGCGTGGTCTGTTCGGAATTGGGGGTCACAATCTGCCGCGTTGCGGATGATCCAGTGACCTATGGGAAGGATGCGTCCCGTCAGCTAGCCGCCGTGATCGGCATCGACGAGAAGAGGCTTCGCATGTGGGGAACAGTTGGGGCTCGTCTAGATTTCCTCAACAAAGCCCACGACGTCGTGGCCGACCTCGCAAGGACATTCCACGTAAACGGTATGGCTCGCTGGGAACGGTCCCTCATCCAAACCGGTCAGAACGAGGAGCTCAACAAGGAAACCGAAAGAATGATCGAGTCACTGCAAGAGCTTCTGGCGCTGCTCGTCAAGCAGCGGCAGTTGCTCAGCCTGCTTCAGAAGCCGCACCGTCCTTCTACGCCCTACCTAAACTGAGTGGAGACACCTGCAATGGTCAGGACGGAGTTGATGTTTGGCAGGTACGTAGGGATGACCGTGTCCCAGGTGCTGTTCACCGACCCGGGGTGGTTCTTCTGGGCCAACCAGGTGGGCGCCCTCCTCAACCACAGCATCTACGGCGGCGAGGAACTGGCCCGGAGGGCCTCCCGCATTCGCATCCCGGGCAACCGCGATGGCTTTGTAGTCGAGTACGCCTGCGGTCTTGGTGAAGGCCTGGCTGCCGTCCAACTCGTCCCCGTGGACGCCGTGCATGAGACTGGGGGCTCGACGTCGTTCACCCGGCCCTTCATCGACCTCAGCATCCCGAGCCAACTCGCGCCTCGCGACAAAACCGGCGGAAGGATTGTCGTCAACTTCCTGAAGGTCACGTACTTCGGCAGCACCGGCTACAAGATGACCCGGGAGCGGTGCGCCGCGTTCTTCGACGACCCGAGGAACTTTCTGCCGTAGCGGTTCTGCGGGCCCCTGTGACCTGCCCCCAGGGTTGAGGACTCCCATGTCCCCCTCCCCAGGGCAATTCCCCTTCCAAACGACGGGATAAGGAAGAGGTAGGGAGTTCCTGCCACCGCGGACCAGCCGGTCCACGGGTCCAATCCATCACCGCGGCATTCTCCTTCCGGTTCATCACCGGCGCGGGAGAGGTCCGCGTGAACCACCACCACCATCAGCGCCCCACGGCGCGCATCGCATGCGCGTCCCAGGGGCCATGGCCTCCTGCGTCCGCGCCAGGAGACCACCATGACCCAGCAGGAGATTCGCAGCAGCTTCGACCAGAAGGTTCGCAAGGGGCTGTTCCGGCCCGTGAGTCGCTACATCACCAACATGGCCGACCGCGAGGACCGATTGCAGGAAGCGATCTGCATGACCTTCGAGATGGCGGCCCGCTACGCCGAGCGCGGCCGGGTTCTCAACGACGCCATCCTCGTCCACTCATGCAGGCTGCGCGCAGTGGACTTGAAGCGCCGCTTCGTCCACGACGACGCCCAGCCCGCCCGCGACGTGCTGCACCCGATGAACTACTCCCAGGGGAAGGTCGAGGTGTACCGGCTCGACGGCATGCTCGACGATGATGGCGGGTTCATCGCCGAGGAGAATGCCGAGGCTCTCGTCCCTGGCCTCGCCACGGCCCTCCAGGTCAACCCGACGAGGGACATCATCTCCGCGGTGGACTTGGAAGCGTGGATGACGTCCCTGCCCGAGGATGACCAGGACATCCTGGCGATGCGGCAGGCGGGGTCCACGCTCAAGGACATCGCCGAGCACCTCGGCCTCTCCATCAGCACGGTCTTCTCGCGGCTGAAGTTGCTGGGGCTGGTACTGGCCGACCGAGCCGGTCTCCCTGTAGCGGGGACCGCCCCGTTGGTCATGTAGTAGGTGCAGTTGGGGATGTCGGCCAGGACGGCCGCTTCCCCTTCAGCGCCGCGTCGTCGACGGGGAGCTTGTTGTTGTAGGCGATCCGCCCGGCGCGCTCATAGAGCCGCACCGCCTCGAAGGCGTTCCCCTCCAACATCCACGCATCGGCCTGGCGCAGGACCTCGGTGTACTCCTGCTGCGGGGAGGACGTGGCCTGGGGCCGGACATCCCCGGCCAGCAGCGCGGCGAGGACCGCCGCGGCACATCGCATCCTCGTCGTTCCCGTCGAAGCGCGCACCGTCGCCCCTCCCGTTCAGTCCTTCTCACCCGGCGTCGACACGAAGGAGATCTCCGCCTCGCCGAGCTGTCGCTCGCCCCCGACCTCGAAGCCGGGAACGAACGCGCCGTCCACCTGGTCCGCCCCGGTGGGCGCGCCCCTCAGCGCTGCTCCTCGCGCCGTCCGTCGTCCCCCCCGTCTCGGCGGTTGCCGTGCCGGTGCTTCTTGTGGTGATCGCGGTCGTCGTCGTCGTCCCGGTCATCATCCCCATCGTCGCCGGGCGGAGGCGGCGGCGGAGCCAAAGGCCTCACGCCGAGTGCAACCGGGTCCTCGATCTTGCCGTCCGCGGCCCTGTCGAGGTCGAACGAGCCGCCGTCGGTGAGCGTGATGGTGACGGAGGTCACCGAGGCGCCGCCGACGCTGGTGAAGGCCGTGGTGGGCAGCTGCGTGGCCACGCCGACGCGGTCGACCTTGTAGAGGACCAGCGTCCCCGACACGGAGAGCGGCGGCGAGAAGGCGAACGTCACCGAGGCGGTGCCGCCGACCGGCGCCGAGACCGTGTAGCCGATGGTGGTGCCGAGGAAGGTCACGCCCGGCACGGCCGGGCTCAAGCCCCCGACGGTGACGCCGCTGAGCTGCTGGCCGCCGGCCGCGCTCACGTCCACCGTCCCGCCGCCCATGGGCAGGCCGTAGACGATAGAGGGCGTGTCGAGGATCACCTGCTGGATGGCCGTGGCGGTGTTGCCGGCGGCGTCGGTCGCCGACCAGGTGATGGTGTGACTGCCCTGGGCCAGCCCGCCCCCCACGGTAGGCCCCACGACGCTGGTCGCCACCGGGACCACCGGCCCGTCCACCGCGTCCAGCGCGGTGACGCCGAGCGCGCCGAGCGCCGTGACGCTGCCATCGGCGACCACCAGGCGCAGCGTCGGGGCGAAGATGACCGGCGGCGTGGTGTCGGGGATGACCACGGCGGCGACGAGGGCCACCTGGTTGCTGGTGGGATCCGGGTCGGGTGGCGCCTCGGTGACCGTGAGCACTCCGAGGTCGATGGCGGCCGGCGGCGCGCCGGCGAGGAGCGCTGACGGGTCGAGGACCAGCCGCACCGTCACCCGCCCACCGACCAAGATGGTGCCGAGGGCGCAGCTCGACGGGGAGCAGGTCCCCTGGGCGGCGACGAAGCTGACCACCGGGAGCGCTCCCGCGGCCCCGCCGCTGTAGGAGAGCTGCACGCCGCTGGCGTCGAGCGGTCCGGCGTTCGTGACCGAGGCGTCGATGGTGACGAGACCTCCAGGCGATACGCTGGCGATCGGGAAGAGCGTCAGCTGCAAGTCGGCGCCGGGCGACGGCGCGACCAGGATGTCGAAGGTGACCTGGCCGACCGCGCCCACGATGTCGCTCCCGCCGCCGGTGACCGACCAGTTCCCGGCCGACGGAAAGGTGGGCGTGCCGGTGATGGCCCCGGTGAAGGAGTCACAGGAGAGCCCGGGCGGGAGACCGACCGCCGAGTAGGTCACGAAACCGAACCCGCCGGTGGCGGCCAGCGCGCCGCCGGCGTAGGGCACGCCCTCGGTGGCCCCGGCCGCACCGCTGAAGGTGAGCAGGAGCGCCGGCGGCGCCGGCGGAACGTACTCGTAGGCGCCGATGTCGCACGCCCCGTCGCTGCGGGCGACGCCGCGCTGGTCGGTCGGCGGGCACGAGGCCATGTCACCGGCGTTCCTGGCCGGGCTGGTCGCCGAGATCGCCTCGGTCATGGTCGGGCCGCCGTTGGCGGCCAAGCCGCCGAGGCCGAGCGCGGCCGGGCTCACGGTCGTGACCCCGCAGGTGCCGTCGCTGTCGAGTGAGTTGAGGCTGGCCCACACGGGCGCCTTGCAATCCAGCCCGTTCGCCACGACGAGCGAGTTGGTGAGCCTGACCCTGCAACCCTGGCACTGCGCGATGCCTTGCCACCCGTTGTTCGAGACGGTCACGTTGGTCAGGTCAAGATCGCCTATGCCCACGACCCCATACCAAGTGTTGCCCGCGATGGTGGAGTTCGTGAAATGGCCCGTTACCGAGTCACCGAGTTCAACGCCAGTTTCGTTCCCGGTGATGGTCACGCCCCACGCCGAAAAACTATAGTAACTATATCCGAATCCATGGCTCCCGTTCCTGAGGGTTAGGTCCCGAATCTGAACGCCAGGGGCACTGATGCTCACGATGTCGAAGAGGCACGGGCTGCTCACGGTACACGGAAGAGTTCCGCTCGCCCCCCCCGTACCAAAGGTCCGGCCGTTGCCGCCATCGAGCACAGTCGGCAGCACCGGGTCGCCTTGGATCGTCATGCTGCTCCCGAGGCGCAGCACATCCGTGAGCATGTAGACGCCCGGAGCCAGCACGATCGTGTCGCCACCGACGCCGGCGTTCACCGCGGCGACCGCCGCCTGCAGCTCGGGCTCGGTCGAGACGTTGTAGGTGATCCCGGCCGCTGCGGGCATCGCCACCGTGAGCGCGGCGACCGCGGCGAGGAAAACCGCGCCGCGCTGGCGGGCGTGGAGGAACCCCTTCGCGGAATCGTGATGCCGCCTCCTCCACTCGGTCATCGGCACTGCCTCATCCTGGGAATCTTCGTGTCCGAGTCCGTGCATTGGGGCTCCTCGTTTCTGGGTCCATGCAGCAAGAGAGCAGCGCGATGCTGAACGTGGCCACCGTCCCGGTGGCGGATGGCGGCACACGTGGGCACGCCCGTCCGCCTGCGCGAAGGATCGGGCCCGACGTGGTTCACGGCCCCTGGCAGGCGCTCCTCCGAAACCAGCCCGGCGGCAGGAGGCGAATGCCGGACAATCACGTCCACTGTCTCTGTCCGGCCCTCGACCTCGGGAGCATGACGGGGCCGGAGCATCTTCACTCCACCTGGAGCGAATGCCGTGACGTGACCCGCGCCGCGGGATCGATGGCGGGGACCGGGGAAAGGAAGGCGAGGCCAGCCAGGACCAGGCCCGCGACCAGCCGGGCGAGAAAGGTCGGGAAGCGAGATCCGGGGCGATTGCAGACCACGGCGAATACCTCCGTCCAGCGAGCATCAGCGATCGTAAGACACGACGTGGGGGAGGATCTGACCTTCGCTCGAAGTAAAGAACACCTTACAAACCCTGGAATCACCCGTCGTGATTGGCCCAGGCCGGTGACGCCGCGCGTCAGTCGGCGCGTACGCCCTGTCCAGGATGTACGCCGCGCCGAACGATGTGTCGGAAGTCCTAACACCCGCGGCGAGAGCGCCCGCAGCGCGGCGCAGGAATCGCGGGCCGGAAGTTCATCTGGGGCACGCCGCCGGGAGCATCGGCGGAGGGGGATCGTGCGACTTCGCGCCGATGGCGCCGTCCATTCGCACGCTCGAAGTCACGGTGCTTCGCAAGCCATCACACTCACGGAGCATAAAATGGCGAGCCCCAGGCGACAGGGCGACGAAGCCCGGCAGAGAGAACAGGGAGCGGATGGACCTGGGTGACTTCACCGCCGCAGCCTGCCCCAGGCACGACACGACTTTCAAGGGCGGCAGGAACTCACGAAACCACTGTCAACACAGGGCGTCCTGCTTCACGACCCCCAGAAATCACCCACACGAACCCGCGAAGACCCAAGATTCTTAACAACCACTGTGGGGGCCCGGCCCCAGTCGATCACCTCGACCGTAGCCTTAAGCGCCGGCGAGGGCGGGCGTTCTCCAGGCAGAACGAAGGGCCAAGCTAGGCTTCAGCGAACCCGGCCCGAGCTATGACAGCGCCGACCCCGTCTACGCCGATCAAATCCTCCCCGCCCTCGTCGGTGAGGCCCGGTCCTGCCCTGGTACCGGTCGCCGGCCCCCTTTCAAGGCGGGCGTGCCCCTTCAGTTCCTCCCGGACCAGGGCCAGCCGTTTCCGTAGCTGCGGTTACCCGACTCGAAAGACGGTTTGAATTTCCTACCCGCCGGGCTCCATCTCGACGTCAATACACCCAGGTGCCGACCGTCCGGGTGGCGGGGTCGATCTTGCGCACGGGGCGCCGGAAGTGGCCGGGGATGACGAAGAGGGCCCCGTCCGCGCTCGCACAGAGCTGTCCGGGGTAGAAGAGCACGGCCTTGTCCACCGGCCCGTCCCGGTCGGCCTTCGTCATGTTCGTCGCCGCCTGGCCCGTGAGCCTGGACAGCCGGCCGCCGCGGAGGACCCGGATGAGGTCGTTCACCCCGTCCTGGCGATCGGCGATGACGATCTGGCCATTCGGCAGGAGGGCAAGGCCAGCGAGCGAATAGACCTGCTCCTGCCCTCGCAGCGGCTTGAGCTTGCGCCCCGCCAGCAGGCGCTCCACACGTCCGTCCCGGTGGAACCGGTGGATGTTCGTGTAGGTGTCGAAGGCGAGGCGGGAGCCGCCCACGACCGGGAGCCCTTCGGCGTCCACGATCACGAACTGGTAGTCGACGTCGGGTCCGCGGTCCTTGGGGTCGGCCGCGTCCCTGTCGCAGCCCCGGCGGATCGTGGTCACGGCTCCACCGGGACCGATCCTCCGCAGCGCGCAGTTCCCCCAGTCGGCCACGAGCACGCTCCCGTCCCGGTCGATCGCGAGCCCCTGGGGCTCCTTGAAGAGGGCCGCCTTCCCGGCCCCGTCCTCGAATCCGCTCTTCTGGAAGGTCTTGTAGCGATCGTAGCGACAGGCATCGGGACCGCCCCCGGCGACGTGCTCGACGAATCCGTCCTGGCGAAACCTGACGACCATGTGGAACTCCGGGTCGGTGACGAGCACATCGCCGCCCGCGTCCACGACCATGCCTCCCCATCGGCGCGGGCTCAGCGCGACCTCGTCCACCGGGGCATTGCACCTCGCCGTCACCTTCCTCCAGCCCGGCTGGTTGCCGTACGCCCGCACGGCGAAGGCGGTGACCCGGCCCTCGGGATCGACTCGCCACACGCCGCTCCCGTTGTCGGCGTACCAGTCCTTGTTCGAGCGGGGCTCCCTTCCCGAGGTGGCCACGGGGACCACGCTGTCGGCGCCCAGGTAGATCGTCCCGTCCTCCGCGCAGGCGAGGGTCGAGATGGCTTGCAGGAACCAGGAGTCCGGGGGGAGGTACGGGTTCGTCACGTTCCACCGCGACTCGGAGCCGTACGGCCCGAAGTGCTCCCGCACCTCGGCGGCGAGGTCCCGCTCGGTGAGGGTTCGCGGCGCCTTCGTCACCGGCGTGGTGAGCTCGATGAAGGGGCCGTCGGACCTGGCGATCCCGGGGACCAGGAGCACTGCGGCGAGGGTGGCGAGGAACGGTAGCATTCCCTGAAGACAAGGCGCCGGGCACGACCTGACGATTGGTTCGATCCGGGGGAGACGATCGCCAGGGTGGGGCTCGAGAAGGCACGCCGGCTTGCCGCCGCACGCGGCGTGTCGCTGCGAACCACCGTCGCCGACCTCGCGCACCACGTACCCACCCCCGGGCGCTACGGGGCGGTGGTGCTGGTCTTCGTCCACCTGTCCCCACCCCTCCGCACCCTGGTTCACGCACGTGCCACCGCCGCGCTGGCACCGGGTGGCGTCGTGCTCCTCGAGGCCTTCACCCCACGGCAACTCGCCTTCGCGAGCGGCGGTCCGCGGCGAGCCGACATGCTCTACGACCTGGGTTCCGGTGACGACGCGGCGCGTGCTCTCGTACCTCCTACCGGAGTATCGGAAGGCCGCGGCGTCCGCGAAGACCTGGGCGGCCTCATCCCGGAAGACCCAGGAGGACATCCTGCGCCCGGAGGCCATGGCGAAGCGGCGCGCCGAGGAGGCGGAGGCCCGTACGAGGGTCTCCTCGTAGTCCTTCATGGCCGCGTTCTTGGCGGTCTGCGCCAGTGCCGGCGAAGTCCCCATGGACAGCGAGGGCCAGACCCAGGACGATCGCCATCGTTCCCCACCTCGACGTGCCCCACCTCCTGCGCCGTACATTCAATGTTCCGGGCGCGTCCCCACACCACCGACTAGAGCACCGAACAGTTTGAAAGAGGTTTCACTACGCGGCCTTTCGCTGGATTGTCTCGAGGTTCTGGATGGCGCAGGCGCGGCGGAGGTCGAAGAGGTTCTTCCGGGTCCCCCGGTAGCGGGCTCGGCGACCCTGGCGG